>JAWXTT010000218.1:0-2012 GCA_044433325.1 Bacteroidales bacterium | reverse complement strand
TACCCTACGCGGTTACGTGGTTTGTTTTGTTCTGCTTTCTCTGATTTCAGTTCAGCTAGAGTTTCGTTGATTAGCTCTAGTTGCATACGGGTGTCATCGTTTATATCGTTGTAATCTGTAAATACCTCCTCGATATACTCTTTAAGTCCAGTAATTTCAGCTTGTAGTTCAGCATCTTTTTCAGCAGGAGTTGCGGGCATGCGTGGCGAATAGCCACAAATGCACGCATAATACCTATATTAACTTGAATAGCAATCTTTGAGCCTAGCACGCTACTAATCATTGCTACTCCTAATTCAGTAAATGCGTAAGGAGCTTTACGAATACCCATTTTAATGGAATTGGATATCACAAATTGTGATTTCCAATCCTCAATCTCTTTCTCAGATAGTTGAAACATAAAATCAGCAGGGAATCTATCAGCATTACGCTTTACTGCCTGGTTTAATACACGAGTTTCAACACCATACATATGAGCGAGATCACGATCTAGCATTACCTTTTGACCACGTATATCAAATATCTTGTTTTGAATAATTGCTATCTGTTCCATGGTTGCCTTTAATTTAGGGGAGTGTAGTCACTATGCTGTCTGGGTGTTGTTTCCCCTCTAGCTCTGCTATGATGCGTGCTTTGATTGTTTCAAAGGCTGGTTTATTCTCATCTTTGATTGGGACTGCTGGCTCTTGAGGTATTTTAAGTGGATTTATAGGCTTTCCACCTTTCCATACACGGTAATCAAGGTGTGGACCTGTTGATGCTCCTGTCGAGCCTACATTGCCTATTAGTTGCCCCTGTTTAACATGTGCGCCTAGCTTTATCCCTTTGGCAAAGTTGCGGAGGTGCATATATCCTGTTTCAAACCCTCCTGGGTGTTTAATCTTGATATAGTTACCAGCTCCGCCACTCCATCCACAGAATGTTACTACTCCATCTGCTACTGAGTGTACTGGTGTCCCTGATGGGGCAGCGTAGTCAACACCTGTATGTGGGCGATATACTTTATAGATAGGGTGAAGACGTGCATAGCTAAACCCTGAGCTTACACGAGTATATTTAAGTGGAGCTTTTAGCATCTGTTTACGCAGGCTTCCACCATCAGCTTCCCAATATTGTAATACGCTATCCTGTACAAATGGTATTGCATAGTATGTTTGTTCGCCATGCTTAAATTCTGCTCCCCATACGCGCCCTATCCCTACTGAGATTGTATCTTCAACAAATTTCTGCTCATAAATAACGGTAAATGCATCCCCCTGTTTTATTGCAAAGAAATCAACTGTCCATTGGTAAATATCTTCGATATTAGCGGCTAGTTCATAAGGTAAGTTTGCCCCCATAATTGCGCCCCACATTGATGTGTTAATTACCGCTGATTTTACCATTCTTTTGGTTGTGATAGGTTTACTATCTGTATATACAGCTAATGTGTCATTGGCAAAGGAGAATACCACATAATCAATATTATTACACTCATAAACCAGATAATCTAGTTTAGTTGCTGTGGAGTCAGTTTTAGTGAATGTAGTGTAATGATTACCTAGTTTTATCTTTGTTAATGGGTAAACACTCTTTGATATCTGCTCTAATTGGTAAATATCTGCAGCTGAGATACCGTGACGATTTAGTATCTTTCCCATCGTTTCACCCCTTAATACCACTGTATCAGTCAAGGTGTAGTCATCAGAAAGGATTCCATAAACACGATTTTCTATTATCTCTGTCTCTTCAGTTTTGCTATCTGATACTGACGAGTTGTTGCATGCAGTTAGTAGAGAAATAGCTACTACTGCCAATATATATTTTAGGTTATTTTTCATACAACAAACTTACACATTTTTCTTGGATTATAGTCGCTAGCTTGATAATTTGTGATAATTTTATTAAGGGGTGTTCTTATACCTTTGCAAAAAGAATAATAATGATAAATATTTAGGTAAAAAGCAAGATTAGAGAGTACGAATGGGGCGAGTTCATGATAAGTCAGAAAATAATTATTACCTTTCGGCTGA
>JAWXTT010000217.1:0-2014 GCA_044433325.1 Bacteroidales bacterium | reverse complement strand
ACTATACTAGGATGTGAGCTAATACCTACTGAATAATCACCTGCAACATCTTTGACTAAACAGTATGCTGTTTCTTGGAATTTAACAGTTCTCTGCTCCTCAGGAATACGGAAAGCTGGCAATTCAGATCTTGCTGCGATGTTCCAACATAACGAGTCAGGTTCTTGTTGATGTACATTAACCATAATATCATACACACGTGAGTTTAGACCATCTTCAGAAGTAACTAATAATTGTAATTTTCCTGAACAGTCAATAGTATCAGTATAATTAGTAGCATAGTCAATAATTGTATCATTAGTGTATTCGCTATCCGATATATATAGATATGCTGATGATATTGTAGGATATCCAATATTTAATACTAATTTACTTACATCTGTACCCAATGGCATTGAGTCAGCATTGAAAATCTTAGCACCCATTAAATCAATCGTAAAATAGACCGAATCTAAACTAACCAATACATCAGTATCAGCATTGATACTAAATGATGTCACTGCTACATTTGATGAATATTCATAAGGCTCGCTATTAGTAGTACACGATATAATTGCACTCAACAGTAATGAGAACAATAGAAATACTGAAATTCGTTTATTCATTGACTTTTTATTTTAAAACTTCAAAAATCACAACAAATCTCTTCAAACAATTGAAATATTTTAAAAAGATATGTTATTAGATTAATCGTTAATTATAATTCGGGGATAAAGATAACACTTCGATTTAAAACAACGTCAGATTTTAAAGAACCGAAATAGAAAGAGCCCCATTTTTATAGGTTTTTAACGTCTAAAAAGGTGTTTAACCCTATTTCCCTGATGAAATTCCTCAGAAACTAATACTCCATCTATCCGTGGAGCTTCAACTCCTCCTGAAAAATCACTTATCCCATATTCAATTCTAGCTTCATCCCAAAGCTCTAATTCTATTATTGAAGTTAGTAATTTTGCACCACCCTCAACCATCAAACTAATTATATTTCTATTATATAACTCCTGTAATATCTCTTCAAATGGGTTTTCACAATCTTTTAATTTAACGTATTCCACCCCATTTACCTTTTCAGCAGAGCATGAGCCAAATATTATAGTTTCTCCCCCATCTGTCAAAATATTACTATCAGTAGGTATTATACCACCTCTATCCACAACTATCCTAATTGGATTATCTCCATACCAATTACGCACCGTTAATGTGGGATTATCCTTAACAACCGTATTTGAACCCACCATAATAGCATCGTAACGCGCTCTTAAACGGTGTACCATCATCTGAGTTACGGCATTTGAGATAACACTCTGTTCACCACGCCCTACTCTATCGCGATCTAAAAATCCATCAGCGGATTCAGCCCATTTCAGAAGCAGATAAGGGCGTTTCTGCTGATGAGCCGTGACGAAACGTTTATTAAGTCTTTCACACTCCTCACTCAACACCCCAACAACGACATTTACACCCGCTTCACGCAACATACTGACTCCGCGCCCTGCCACCTTTTCGTAAGGGTCTAAACAACCAATAACTACATTAGGGATACCACAACGTATAATCAGTTCTGAACATGGCGGTGTTTTACCATAATGCGAGCATGGCTCTAAGGTAACATAGATAGTACTCTCAGTTAGCAATTTTCTGTCACATTCTCGCACTGCATTTACTGCATTAACCTCAGCATGAGCCAATCCACATTTACGATGAAAACCCTCTCCAATAATCTTACCATTATGCACAATTACTGCACCCACCATAGGGTTGGGCGATACCGTTTCAGCAGCTGAGTTAGCCAATTGCAATGCACGATGCATATATTTCTCCGAGATTTCAATCATAATAGACAAAAGTAATTAATTAATATTTCTCTCGCAAATAAACAATTCACTACAATCACTAGGGGACTTCTAATAATTGATTTTATTCGATTATTTATTTTGATGCTTTAGATTTGTATTTTTCAAAATGTGAGCGTAGCGGTGCCTACGGTGCATTTTGTAAAATGCGAAGATGAAGT
>JAWXTT010000216.1:0-2026 GCA_044433325.1 Bacteroidales bacterium | reverse complement strand
CAACCAACGCATTCGGGATGGGTATAGATAAACCTAATGTACGCGTGGTTATACATATAGATATACCATCCTCACTTGAAGAGTATTATCAAGAGGCAGGACGCGCAGGACGCGACAACCATAAATCCTACGCCGTACTACTGACCTATGATAGTGACCAGAAACGGCTACTTAATCGTATAGCAGAAACATATCCACCTAAAGATTATATCCGCAAAATATATGAATTACTAGGCAACTTCCTAGAAGTCCCCGTCGGTTCAGGGTATAGCGAGATTTATGACTTCAACCTACCATTATTCTGTCGTAACTTTAAACTAAAGAAGAGCCAAGTAGTTAGCGCACTCAAAATCTTAACCCAAGCTCAATGTATTGAGTATATCGAGGAGGTTGAGGTACTTTCACGCATTAAAATCACCGCTGATAAATATGAATTATATAATATTAAGACCAATAATCCAACACTAGATCTAGTATTACAAGCAATCCTACGCATCTACACAGGATTATTTGCCGATTATACCTTTATTGACGAGAAATTAATCTCTGAGCGTTATCAAATCTCTGAGCCTGATATATATGAAGCACTACAAAGCCTTACACGGATGAAAATTCTACATTACATCCCACGTAAGCGCACCCCCTACATTATATATACCACCTCGCGCGAATTACCCCAAGATATAATTATCAGCAATGCAGTATATACAGATAGGAAACAGCTATTTACCCAACGTATTAACGCCATCGAACGATACTCATTCACACAGACCGATTGTCGCGAGAATATACTATTAGCCTATTTCAGCGAGCAACGCCCATCCCCATGCGGAAGTTGTGATATCTGTTTATCTAATCGCCCCAATAAGCCAGTAACGACCAATACACAAGAACGAACAATAATAATCCGAAATCGACTAATTCAAATCCTAAGTATCAGCCCATTAACCACTGAGCAGATAATCCCCCTATTTGAATCACGATACAGATATGACCTAATTATTGAAGAGATACGCCAATTAATCAACAACAGAACCATAATTACAACATCTGATGAAACTTATCACCTGAATAGTAATAGTTAGGGGGAGATTGATGAAACAGTTGCATTTTTCCCATTTGTTTATTTATTGTTATTTTAAGGGTCAATTTTTAGAAATCCTCTTAATATTTTGATGCAATAACACAATCTCAAGTTCAATAAAATACTATATAATACATTGGTTAATAAAATAATTTATTACATTTGCTTATTACATTTGCTTATTACATTTGCTTATTATATTTACACTAATTTATAAACAGAAATAAACATGAACAAAATTCTATTATTGATGATAGGAGCGATTGTAGCTATCTTCACCATAATATCATTCCAAACTGCTACTGCTGAAACAATTTATTTTAAAGGTTGGGTAACCGAAGATGGTAATAACTGGGGACAACAGAGCATCTATTCAGATGGCGATGTTATTATGTCAGATCGCTACAAAATAGATCGCTACGATGTAGGTTGGGAGTTTCATTATTACGACGAAGCAACAGGTTATAATTATGGAGCTGATTCAAGATATACACTTACATTAGAAAATATTTACCCTTGTGCTACAAATAATACAAGTACTAATTTACTCATTTCCAATGGCACTTATGATATAGCTGTTACAGGAGCTAATATAGTGTTTAAAGATCCTGATAGAATACCTGATAAATTGTATGTTATTGGGGATATTGGTGGAGATGGTTTTAAAGCTAATAATTCCATTGAGCTAACTAAAGTTGACGATACTGAGAAAACATATGAGGGTGTGATTACATTAGTTGTGCCAACAGATGGTACTGTTGCCAATTGGTGTATATCTGAGAAAACTGGTGCATATGAAAATGATTGGGCTACAGTTAATCTTTAGGGGACTTCTAAAAATTAAAGTTTTGATATTCAATAAATTATCACTATCTTTGTAGTGTAATATAAAGTACAACCACTATGATTTTTAAGAGTACAGGTAAACGAGGATTGTTCGAT
>JAWXTT010000215.1:0-2083 GCA_044433325.1 Bacteroidales bacterium | reverse complement strand
TATAAAGCTTCGTTAGAGTATTTTAAGGGGGATGAGTTAGCTGCCCGTGTCTGGTCTAACAAGTATGCTTTAAAGGATTCTTTCGGAAATATTTACGAAAAAGATCCTAATGATATGCATAACAGACTAGCATCTGAATTAGCTAGAATAGAGAGTAAATATGTAAACGCTCTTACTAAAGAGGAGATATTTGACTTAATTAAAGAGTTTAAATATATTGTACCTCAAGGTAGCCCAATGTCTGGAATTGGTAATAATTTTCAGGTAGGTTCACTATCTAACTGTTTCGTTATTGGTCTTGATGGAACACCTGACTCGTATGGTGGTATTATTAAGATTGATGAAGAACAGGTACAATTAATGAAACGCCGCGGTGGTGTGGGGCATGACCTTTCTCATGTGCGTCCTAAAGGTTCACCAGTTAAAAACTCAGCGTTAACTTCAACTGGTTTAGTCCCATTTATGGAACGCTATTCAAACTCGACTCGTGAGGTGGCTCAGGATGGTCGTCGTGGAGCATTAATGCTTTCGGTTAGTATTAAACACCCTGATTCAGAATCTTTTATTGATGCTAAGATGACTGAGGGCAAGGTTACAGGTGCTAATGTATCAGTGCGATTGAGTGATGACTTCATGGTAGCAGCTGTTGGCGATAAAGAGTTTAAACAACAATATCCTATCGAGGGTGAGCCTAAGGTTGAAAAATCTGTTCTTGCTAAACCTATCTGGGATAAGATTGTACATAACGCTTGGAAAAGTGCTGAACCTGGAGTTCTATTCTGGGATACTATTATCCGTGAGTCTGTTCCTGATTGCTATGCTGATTTAGGTTTCAAAACTATCTCAACTAATCCATGTGGTGAGATTCCATTGTGTCCTTATGATAGTTGTCGCCTATTGGCTATTAATCTTTACTCATATGTGAAGAATCCATTTACTGCTGAAGCTGAGTTTGATTTCGAGCTATTCAAGGTTCATGCTAGATTGGCACAAAAATTAATGGATGATATTATTGATCTAGAAATGGAGAAGATTGATAAGATTATTGCTAAAATTGATAGTGATCCTGAAACTGGTGAGGTTAAGAAAACTGAATTGAATTTATGGAAAAAAATTCAAGAAAAAACACTTAAAGGTCGTCGTACTGGTGTTGGTACTACTGCTGAGGGGGATATGGTTGCAGCTCTAGGATTGAGCTATGGTACACCTAAAGCTACTGATTTTTCAGAATTGGTACATAAGACTTTAGCTATTGAAGCTTATCGTTCATCGGTTGAGATGGCTAGAGATAGAGGCGCATTTGAAATTTATGATACTGAGCGTGAAAAGGAGAATCCTTTCGTAAATAGAATTAAGGATGCTGATCCTGCTCTATATGAGGAGATGATTAAATATGGTCGTCGTAATATTGCTTGTTTGACTATTGCACCTACTGGTACTACTAGTCTTATGACTCAAACTACTTCTGGTATCGAACCTGTGTTTATGCCTGTGTATCGTCGCAGACGTAAGGTTAATCCTAATGACCCAGAAGCAACTATTGATTACACCGATGAAACAGGTGATGCTTATGAGGAGTATCTAGTCTATCATCATAAGTTTATTACTTGGATGGATACAAATGGTATTGATTCATCTATTAAATACTCTCAAGATGAGTTGGATAAGATAGTTAAGAAATCACCTTACTATAAAGCTACTTCAAACGATGTAGATTGGTTGGAAAAGGTTAAGATGCAGGGTCGCGTTCAGAAATGGGTCGATCATTCAATCAGTGTTACTATTAATCTTCCATCTGATGTTTCAGAGGAGTTAGTGGGTGATTTATATGTCGAAGCATGGAGATCAGGTTGTAAGGGTTGTACCGTTTATCGTGATGGTTCACGTTCAGGGGTTCTAATTTCTGCTAAAAAGGAGGAGCCTGCTAAGGTTGAGATGAGTGCTGAAATGTTTAAACGTCCTGCTGAATTAGATGCTGATGTTGTGCGTTTCCAAAACAATAGAGAGAAATGGATTGCATTTGTTGGTCTGCATGGTGATAACCCTTATGAAATTTTCACAGGTCTTGCTGATGACGAGGAGG
>JAWXTT010000214.1:0-2140 GCA_044433325.1 Bacteroidales bacterium | reverse complement strand
TCAATAGCGCGGTCGTAATGCTCAATGGGGAAGGCGGAGTAAATCATGGTTTCCTCCTTCGATGTATAGGCGTTTAGCTCACCCCCAACCTGCTCCATGCGGTTGGTGATATGCCAATATTTACGACGTTTAGTTCCCTTAAATATGGTGTGTTCAACGAAGTGTGCTAACCCATGCGCTCCCATTAATTCATCGCGGCTGCCTGCATTAACTATTAACCCACAGTAACCTACCTTAGAACTGTTTTGTAGATGTACCATGCGTAATCCGTTGGCTAATGTGTGGAAGTGATATTTTTGTGACATTCGTTATGCTTGTTTTATGCTTATTTTGGTTTAATAACCTCTTTGTTAATAAGGATTTGCAAAGGTAATTATTTTTTATTTATGACGTACTAGAATTTTTTAATTTGGATTGTATTATTCAAATATTTATATATACCTTTGTCCCCGATATATGGAAAACAAATATTAATATAGCACAAACTAAATTAAAGCAACAATAAAAATAGATTAAGCATTAACCTGCAATTAAATTATGTTAGAAAAGACAAATGTAAAAGTGATGGACAAAGTAGTTGTCCGCTTTTCAGGTGACTCAGGTGATGGGATGCAATTAGCTGGTAATATATTCTCAAATGTTTCAGCAGGCGAGGGTAACCAGATATCAACTTTCCCAGATTATCCAGCAGAGATACGTGCCCCACAAGGTACATTAAGTGGCGTTTCAGGCTTCCAAGTCAATATTGGTAAGGGCGTTTATACCCCTGGTGACCAATGTGACGTTCTTGTGGCTATGAATCCTGCAGCTCTTAAACAACACGCTCAATTCCTTAAAAAGAATGGTGTAGCAATTGTTGATATAGATTCTTTTAAAGAAGCAGATCTTAAAAAAGCTCTTTATAAAACAGATGAACCTTTCAAAGAGATTGGCTTACAAGCGCAAGTAGTTGAAGTGCCTATCGGTACTATGGTGAAAGCTGCTTTAGCTGATAGCGGCTTAGATTCTAAGAGCGTTATGCGTTGTAAGAATATGTTCGCTCTAGGATTGATTTGTTGGTTATTTGACCGCAATGTCGAGTCTGTACTTGAACATCTTCAAAAGAAATTCGCTAAGAAACCAGCTATCTATGAAGCCAATGCTAAGGTAATTGATGCTGGTTATAACTATGGACACAATATCCATGCAACAGTATCAACTTATAGCATCGAGAGTGAACCAATACGTAAAGGTTTCTACACTGACGTTAATGGTAATACTGCTACTGCTTGGGGTCTGATTATGGCTGCTGAACGTTCAGGATTGCCATTGTTCCTAGGTAGTTACCCTATTACTCCTGCAACAGATATTCTACATGAATTAGCTAAACGTAAGGATGTAGGTGTTAAGACTGTACAGATGGAGGATGAGATTGGTGGTGTATGTTCAGCAATCGGTGCATCTTTCGCAGGTAACCTTGCGGCTACTAGTACTTCTGGTCCTGGTCTTGCATTGAAGGGTGAAGCTATCGGTTTAGCTGTTATGGCTGAACTTCCATTGGTGGTTATCGATGTTCAACGTGGTGGACCATCAACTGGATTACCTACTAAGACTGAACAAACTGACTTGAATCAGGCTCTTTATGGTCGTAATGGCGAATCTCCATTGGCTGTGGTAGCTGCTGCTTCTCCAACAGATTGTTTCGATATGGCGTTTGAGGCTTCTCGTATCGCTCTTGAATATATGACTCCAGTTATTCTGTTAACTGATGGATTTATCGCTAATGGTTCTTCAGCATGGAGAATCCCTGAGGCTGATGAATATCCTATAATCAAACCTAACTACGTAACTCCTGATATGGCTGACAAGGGTTGGAAACCATATCAAAGAGATGAAGAAACTAAGGTGCGTTACTGGGCTATCCCTGGAACTGAGAAATTTATGCACCGTTTGGGTGGTCTTGAAAAGGATTATATCACAAGTGTAATATCTACTGATCCTGATAATCACCAAAAAATGACTGATATCCGTGCTGAAAAGGTTGCAAATATAGCTAAATCTATCCCAGCACAAGAGGTATTAGGTGATGCAGATGCAGATACATTATTAGTAGGTTGGGGTGGTACTTATGGTCACCTTTATACTGCTGTTAATGAATTGA
>JAWXTT010000213.1:0-2181 GCA_044433325.1 Bacteroidales bacterium | reverse complement strand
CTGTAATCGTTAATAGTGCGACCCCACCAACGCTAGGCGGAACTAATGTATTTTATCGTATTGGAGAATCCTCAGGTTCTTCAGTGTTGTATGTGCCAGCAGGATGCACAGCGGCTTATTCATCTTGGGCGCAATATTTCGCTGGTGGTATCTATGAACCTAATATAACTGTAAAAGAAGATGATGGTGTACTAGACCTATCAAAAGAAACAGTAACATCTCTAGTTTCGTACTCACAGATAGTGATTGAGCAATACGCTGAGATAGACGCTGAGGGTAACGACAATATCACCCTAGATGAATTAGTCATCGAACGCACATTTGAGTATGCAAAGGATGAAAACACGGGGGGATATGTAGTCAATAATAATCAGTGGTTTAACTTAGGGTTGCCGTTTGAGGGTGTAGCTAACAGTAACTATGTTCAGAAATATAATGAAGAAACTAGCGAATATGAACCAGCAGTATGTGGCGTGGACTATGCAACATTTACATATAATGGTGAACGTAGAGCAACTAAAGAGGAGGGTTCAACCGAAAGTAACTGGGATATGCTATACGCTGAGGATTTAGCATTAGGAGAGCTAATACAATTTACTTCGACAGGGATGCATAAGTATAGATTTATCTCACCATCAGCCACTGAAGCTACCTCAGCACTAAAAACAGGTCGCAAAGGTTCGGAATATTATAATGAAAGTAAAGGTGATGGAGGTGAGAATGGTTGGAACTTAGTCCCAGCAGGTAAAACTTATTCAACAACTAATTATGAGATATTAGATGGATTAGTATCTATACAGATATATGATGGTAAGGAGGATAAATTTACTTTAAAAAAGATTACTGAACTTGAAGAATCGGACTTAACACCAGGAACAGTTTTTGGACTACAATTACTAATGAATACTGATGATAATCCAACAGTAACTGCTGCTACAACAATTGCTACAACTGTTGAATATTACAAATTTGAGTTGGTGGATTCTGATGGTGTAGTTTATGACTGTATCTATCTGTATGATGGAAGTAACCATCTAAAATATCGTTTAGGTAAGATGTCATCTCTAAATAGCTCAGTAGCACAAATGGCAATAGAGATAGATGGTAAGAGCTACTGTACATACGGAACATTGGCAAGTGATACTAAGAGCTACACCGTATCACTATTAAATGCTGATGGACTTAGCTTGGTAATGACTGCCACAGGTTCACAAACGGTAACAGTAGATGGATCAGTGGCAAATATTGATACACCTATTGCCGTAGAGGATGGTGAGATCGTTATAGAGATAGGCTCGAAGGTTTCTAGTATAAATAGCTTGACAGAGGACGATATAGCAATCAGTTCAGCAAATGGAGCAATCTATATAAGCGGAGTAGAGGCAGGTACAACATACGGTATAACCTCTATGAGTGGTATAACAACCTACGGCACAGCTAGCGGCGAAACTACCAGTATAGATAAACCAGCAGGCGTTTACATAGTGCAAATTAATAATACAGTAACAAAAGTAGTAGTAAAATAAACAATTAGGGTCTAAAGGGTCAATGGGGTCAACGCAAAGCTGACCCAAACGACCCTAATAATCCCCAGGCGTGTCATCCTCAGCTAACCCCAGGCGTGTCATCCTGAACTTGATTCAGGAACTTTGCAATTGACGTCTAAACTAGCTAAGGTGTTGATAGTGAATTGGAAAGGTTCTGAATTGGAAAGGTCTGATGGTGAGCTACTAAGGTGCTGAATCAAGTTCAGCATGACAAAAGTGGGTTATTAATTCAGAATGACAAAAGAGAGATTATCAACATAACACAAAGGATATTAAATTTAAGCAGAAATAAAATAATATAATTATGAAAAAATTAGAATACAAAACACCAGAGTTAGAGATAATAAATGTAGAGGTTGAAGGAATAATAGCTAATTCTCCTGCTTTGCCAGGTGCTGATATGAAGAGTGTTAATACAGCTCTATCCATAAAAATCAGCAACAGTTCCTACTCAATGGATGACTACAACTGGAAGTAGCCGCTAGATAATAAAGGGTTATAAAGGTAGAAAAAGGTAGAATATGTAATAATTGTCATATTCTACCTTTTCTGGTACGCCCAGCATGGGTATAATCTAACGGGTGCAAGTCCCGAACACGCCCTAATAGTGGGAAGTGTCTAGCCAATAGCAAGG
>JAWXTT010000212.1:0-2216 GCA_044433325.1 Bacteroidales bacterium | reverse complement strand
AAGCGATAATCCGTATGCGTCGTGATATCTCATACTGTTCAGTGTGTCATAACATATCTGAACAGGAGGTCTGCCCCATCTGCTGCAATCCATCACGCGACAACAGCACCATTTGCGTAGTTGAGAATATCAAGGATGTAATGGTAGTCGAGAACACCCACCAACATAACGGCTTATATCATGTGCTAGGGGGATTAATCTCACCTATGGATGGTGTAGGACCGCAAGATATAGAGATTGACTCGCTAGTTGAACGTGTCCAAACCACCGATGTCAAGGAGATAATCCTAGCACTTAGCGCAACCATGGAGGGAGATACCACCAACTTTTACATATTCCGCAAGCTAGCCGATTGTAATGTGCGCATCACTATCCTAGCACGTGGGGTAACCGTTGGTAACGAGATAGAATACACCGACGAATTAACACTAGGACGTTCCATTGTGAACCGAACTCTTTTTAGCGATGGACTTAACAAACGATAAGGATATAAAAATCTCAGTAGTAATAGTAAACTACCGAGTTAAATATTTTTTGGAGCAAACACTCCAATCCACCCTTTACGCCCTTAGCGGAATTAATAGCGAGATAATAGTTATTGATAACCACTCACAGGATGATTCAATCCCCTATCTGCGCAACAAGTTCAGCAACACCACCAATATACAATTTATTGAGAACCATGAGAATATAGGATTTGCACGCGCCAACAACCAAGGTATTAAGATAGCACGCGGCGCATACACCCTAATCCTCAACCCCGATACCGTAATCACCCGTGAGGTAATCGCCACAGCCTTAGAGCTAATGGAAACAACCCCTGACTGCGGAGGGATAGGCACAAAAATGATAGATGGTGACGGAGTATTTCTACCTGAATCTAAACGAGGATTTCCAACTCCATGGACATCATTCTGCAAGATTTTCGGTCTAGCCAAGCTATTCCCAAAATCTAAAACCTTTGGCAAATATCACTTGAAATACTTATCAGCCGATGAAACACATCAGGTTGATATCCTAGCAGGTGCATTTATGCTAATCCGCACACCACTACTGCAACAATGTGGCGGCTTTGACGAATCATTCTTTATGTATGGCGAGGATATAGACCTATCATATAAACTAGTTCAAGCGGGCTACCAAAACTACTACATCCCCACCCCAATAATACATTACAAGGGTGAAAGCACCAAGAAAGACTCCTTTAAATATGTAAAAGTCTTTTATGAGGCAATGCTAATATTTTTCCATAAACACTACCCAAATTACAGTCGTGTCTATGCAATATTTATATATCTAGCCATAGGGATAAGAGCAACAGCAGCCATAATTAAACGCATACTAGTAGCACCATTCTCAACACTAAGAAAAGTAGAAAGTAAAAATAGAGTATGGAGCATAACCTCCAACGCTAAAAACCGTGATAAGATATGCAAACTAATCTCAGCAGAAGCTGAAAAGGCAATAACTACACAAACAACCGACATTATAATAGATAACGAAAGTATGAATTACGATGAAATAGTGAAATATATATCACAGAACCAATCACGTAACCACCACTTCCATATCTACAACGCAACAAGTAACATTATTATATCACCAAAAATGAGCAACTAATGAAACCATTATCATACCTATCCAACGATATAATAACCCTACGCGCCCTAGAACCAACCGATATAGACACCCTATACCGTTGGGAGAATGACAGCACCCTATGGGAAACAGGCAACGCCATTGCACCATTCTCACGCTTACAACTATGGAAATATATCCAAAGTTACGATGGTACTATACACACAACCAATCAATTAAGATTAATCGTTGAGCTATTAGCAACACATGAGGCGATAGGCACAATAGACCTATACGACTACGACCCACGCAACAACCGTTGCTACGTAGGTATCCTAATAGATAGCAAATATCAACGCCAAGGCTACGGCACACAAGCACTAACCCTAGCCAACCGCTATGCAACAGAAGTACTAGGAATCCACTCCCTAGCAGCCATAATAGCCACCGACAACACCCCAAGCCTAAAGCTATTCACTGCCTGCAACTTCACCCCAACCGCCACCCTAAAAGACTGGCTAAAACGCGGAACCACCTATATCCCCGCCCACCTACTACAATATATTAGTTGTTAGTTGTTAGTTGTTAGTTGTTAGTTGTTAGTTGTTAGTTGTTAGTTGTTAGTTGTTAGTTGTTAG
>JAWXTT010000211.1:0-2290 GCA_044433325.1 Bacteroidales bacterium | reverse complement strand
GCCCTACTGAGAAAAATTTGGTGATGAAAGCGTACCGTTTATTGGAAGCTAAATACAATCTGCCTGCTGTAAATATCTATCTTCACAAGGTTATCCCTGATGGTGCAGGATTGGGTGGCGGCTCATCAGATGCTAGTAATACAGCAATAGCTCTGAATGAACTATTTAACTTAAACATCACGGATGATGAGTTAGCTACAATGTTAGCAACAATTGGTGCTGATTGCCCATTTTTTATATATAACAAGCCATTACTAGCGGGTGGTATTGGTGATATCTTTGAGAATATTGATATCTCACTAAAGGGTAAAACACTACTACTAATTAAACCTGACGTTTCTGTGCCTACTAAAGTTGCATTCTCACGGGTTACTCCTGATGAAAATCGCACTGAACTGAAACAACTAATTACGCTACCTATCGAAGAGTGGCGTGGTGTTATTGGCAATGATTTTGAGCTATCAGTTTTCACACAATATCCTGAATTGGAGGGTCTCAAAAATATACTATACGACACAGGAGCAATTTATGCGTCTATGTCAGGGTCAGGGTCATCTATTTTTGGAGTATATGAAAATGACATATTGGCAGACAGTGCTAAGGGTAAATTAGCTGAATCTAATTGCTATCTACTGAATTTATAGCCATTTTGAACGTTAATCCCATTATATTGTTATCCCTTTGGGGATAAATCATAAAAATGGAAGTTTGGCAACATTTTTGACGTATAATTTATTGGTAATTTTAATTTAAGGATATGGAGAAAAATAACGATATAGAGAAAGAAATTTTAGATCAAACGATTGATCAAAATGAGTGTGCTGAAACAGTTGAAACAGATGTTGAAACTCCTGCTGAGGAGCAAGAGCCTGAAACAGTTGAAACAGTTATCGAGAAGTTGCAAGCGCAACTAGCTGAACAGAAAAAGGAGTACCTTTTCCTAATGGCTGAATTTGACAATTTCCGCAAACGCACAATTAAGGAGAAAGCTGAACTAATCAAGAATGGTACTGAGGGGGCTGTGAAGAACCTATTACCAGTAATTGATGATTTTGAACGTGGTATCTCTGCCGCGGCTGATAGTGATGATAGTGTAGCTATTAAAGAGGGGATAGTCCTGATCTACTCTAAATTTATTAAATATTTGGAACAGAATGGTGTTAAAGAGATTCAGTCAACTGACCAAACTTTTAACACTGAATACCATGAAGCTATTACTACATTCCCAGCTTCGGATGAATCTATGAAGGGTAAAATCATAGATACAGTACAAAAGGGTTACACAATTAATGATAAGGTTTTACGTCACGCTAAAGTGGTTGTAGGTCAATAAAAACTAAGAGCAAAAATGGCAAAAAGAGATTACTACGAGGTACTAGGCGTTTCCAAAACAGCTACTGCTGATGAACTAAAAAAGGCGTATCGCAAGAAAGCATTACAATATCACCCTGATAAAAACCCAGGAGATAAGGAGGCTGAGGAGAAATTCAAAGAGGCTGCTGAGGCTTATGATGTCCTAAACGATGCTAACAAACGCGCACGTTATGACCAATTTGGTCACAGCATGGGTGGTAACACTGGTGGCGGTGGCTACGGCGGTGGCGGCTTTGGTGGCGGTATGTCTATGGATGATATATTCTCACACTTTGGTGATATCTTTGGCGGTGGTGGCTTTGGCGGTTTCGGTGGAGGTCGTGAAAGTAGGCGTGTTCGCAAAGGCTCAGATGTTAGGGGTAATGTTAAGGTAACACTTAAAGATATTGCTCATGGCGTTGAGAAGAAGATTAAAATGACTCGCAAAGTTAGCTGTTCACACTGTAATGGCACAGGTGCTAAGGATGGCACTGCACTGAGTACATGTCATACATGTCACGGCTCAGGCGTAGTAACTAAGGTACAACAAACTATCTTCGGCATGTCACAAGCAACTGTAACATGTGGCACATGTGGCGGTGATGGAAAGATTATCACCGAAAGATGTAGCTATTGCCATGGCGAGGGTGTCCTTAACAAGGAGGATGTAGTCAGTATCAAGATTCCTGCTGGTGTAGCTGATGGAATGACTCTATCTATGAAGGGGCAAGGTAATGCTATCCGTGGTAATGGTATTAATGGCGATCTGCTAATCGTTATCAATGAGGAGAAGGATGCTGAACTACGTCGTGACGAGAATGATTTGATATACAATCTAATGTTAGATTTCCCAACTGCCCTACTTGGTGGCAAAGTGGAAGTGCCAACAGTGGATGGTCGTGTGCGTCTAACTATTGACCCAGGAACTCAACCTGGT
>JAWXTT010000210.1:0-2317 GCA_044433325.1 Bacteroidales bacterium | reverse complement strand
AGCTACCACACACTAAGTCGCATTGTCAAGAAGCGGCTTACATCCATATTGGATAGACTGTATAGTGAGGGTAAATATTATTACCATATCAGCCTAACATCAAGACGTGATATTTTGGTAGCTGAGGAGTTGGTGAAGTTTAGAAAGGCTCATCCTAATGTGAAGATTTTACTTTTTGAAATTACTAATTATCCAGAACATATAGCTGGTTTCAATGATAATGATGTGAAACGCTATTGGCGTGTTGCGGATTCTGCTGATATTCATGTTCACCATCCTATTGAATATGGCGAAGATAAGTTGCAGAAGTTGAATATTACGTTTTCGGAGAGTGTTTCGACGGTAATTGCTTATGGTGATTGTGTGTCTAGCTCGTATTTTAGTAATCGTGACTTGGATGTGCGTTATCTGCTTACTGAACGTGAAATGTGGCCTGAAGAATTGAATAATTAGATCAGTTATTTTTTTTAGTATATAGTTTAAAGGAATTCTTGTGATGGGAGTTCCTTTTTTTGTCTCTATATTTTTATTGGAGTTTGGGGTTTATGGTTACCTTTGTGGGGTAAAATAGTTTTTATGAGTGAAAAAAAATTGAGTGAGGAGCGTTTGGGGAGTGAGCGGATGTTGCCGTTGGTGTTTAGGATGGCTCTTCCTAGTGTTGTGGCTCAGGTGGTTAATCTGCTATATAGTGTGGTGGATAGGGTGTTTATTGGGCATATCCCTGATGTTGGTACGGATGCGTTGGCGGGTATTGGGGTAACAGGTTCGGTAATTATTCTGATAACTGCTTTCTCGGCTATCGTTGGTATTGGTGGTGCTCCACTTGCTTCTATTGCCTTGGGGCGTGGTGATAGGGATAGGGCTAAATATATTCTTGGGAATAGTTTTGTACTGTTGTTGATTTTTGCTGTGGTAACGGGATTAGTTACTTATGCTTGGATGGAACCTATACTGTTGTTTACTGGTGCATCTGAAAATACTTTGCCTTATGCTCAGGAGTATCTGACTATCTATCTGTGTGGTACTCTGTTTGTGCTTATTGCTACGGGATTGAATAGTTTTATATCAGCCCAAGGGCGACCTGCTATGGCTATGTGGGCGGTGGTGATTGGTGCTTTTATTAATATTCTGCTTGATTATATCTTTATCTTTGAGATGGATATGGGGGTTAAGGGTGCTGCTTTGGCTTCTGTTATCTCGCAAGGGGTTAGTGCTATTTGGGTATTATATTTTCTATTCTCAAATGGAGCATCATTGCCCTTGGTTAAGGGCTTTATGAAACTTAAATGGGGTATTGTGGGTTCGATTATGGCGTTAGGGGTGTCACCATTTATTATGGCATCTACTGAGGCTTTGATAGGTTTTGTCCTAAATGGTAGTCTTAAACTTTATGGTGATATTCATATTAGTGCTATGACTATCTTGCAGAGTGCGTTGTTATTTGTTGGTATCCCTATGAATGGTTTTGCACAAGGATTCGTGCCTATCGTTAGCTACAATTATGGTCATGGTAATATGGATAGGGTTAAGGAGTGTTTTAAGATTGTGGTAATAGTGATGACTAGTTTTAATTTACTATCTATACTGTTGATGATGATTTTCCCTGAGATAGTGGCATCGGCATTTACTAATGACGCTGAGTTGATTAATACCGTGAGGTGGGTACTACCTGTCTTCTTTCTAGGAATGACAATATTTGGGTTACAGAGGGCTTGTCAAAATATGTTTGTGGCATTAGGGCAAGCAAAAATATCAATATTTATTGCCCTGTTGCGCAAGGTATTCCTGCTAATCCCATTGGCTCTGATATTACCTAACTTTATGGGGGTGATGGGTATTTATTGGGCTGAGGCTATCTCGGATGGCTTGGCGGCTAGCTGCTGTATAGTAATATTTGTAGTTACTTTCCCTAGAATACTCAAGCGTGGTGCGGAGTTGGCTAAGATGGGTAAATAGCTTATTCTAAAATAAAGTGATAATTATTCGTATATTTTAGGGTAAAATAGGAGTGAATAGATTAAGGGGACTTCTATAAACTGACTATTTGATAATCAGCAAATTATGACTATCTTTGTGTTAAATTATAAGTAATACAGAGATGATTTTTAAGAGTACAGGCAAACGAGGGTTGTTCGATGAGCAGAACGCAATAGATATGATGTCAGAGATGGGTAATTCTCTTGAGAGATTGAATAAAGTAATTGATTTTGAGCTGTTTCTACCGTTACTTGAGGAGCGTTTGAGGGCGGTTAATCGCAAGACAAATGCAGGTGCACGTCCGTTCGACTATGTTATGATGTTCAAGATAATGATTCTG
>JAWXTT010000209.1:0-2338 GCA_044433325.1 Bacteroidales bacterium | reverse complement strand
GAGCGTCAGCTTGATAGTGCCATGAAGCACCATTCTACACGTTAGGTCCATTGACTACTGATATTGCGCCTGGTTATGATCATATCACTTCAGCTATTGGTGCTGCTCAGATTGGTTGGTATGGTACTGCTATGTTATGCTATGTTACCCCTAAAGAGCATCTGTCACTGCCTAATCTTGAGGATGTCCGTAATGGTGTTATTGCTTATAAGATTGCAGCTCACGCGGCTGACTTAGCTAAGGGTCACCCAGGTGCTGATATCCGTGATAATGCGTTGAGTAAGGCGCGCTATGATTTCCGCTGGAAAGACCAGTTTAACTTATCATTAGACCCTGAAAGGGCTAAACAATATTATATCGAGAGCCATAGTGAAAGTGACGACAATTTCTGTACAATGTGCGGACCTAATTTCTGCGCAATGAGAATTTCACAAGCCCTATCTAATAAAAATTGTGATTAACATGTTTTCAGAAGAATTAGAAAAACATAATTGGGATGAGATTACCGCCCAGATTGCCAACAAAACAGATGATGATGTGAAGCGTGCATTAAGCAAAACATCACAACTTAATGTTGATGATTTTATGGCACTAATCTCACCCGCTGCCACCCCTTATATTGAGCAGATGGCTGCATTGTCACAACGTTACACACGTGAACGTTTTGGCAAGACTATATCTATGTACATACCTCTATATTTGAGTAACGCATGTACTAACCATTGTGTATATTGTGGTTTTAACCATAACAATAAATTCACTCGCACCACGCTAAACAGAGAACAGATTATTGAGGAGTGTAAAGCTATCCGCAAGTTAGGTGCTTTTGAGAATCTACTGATTGTAACTGGTGAACACCCAGCTATTGCAGGTGTGGATTATATCGAGAATGCATTGCGCACCGCTCGTCCATACTTCAACAACCTATCAATAGAGGTGATGCCACTAAAGCAAGAGGATTACTACCGCTTAACCCAATCGGGATTGAATGGAGTAATCTGTTTTCAGGAAACTTACCATCGTGAGAATTACAAAAAGTATCACCCAGCTGGTATGAAATCAATATTTGAATGGCGCGTAAATGGTTACGACCGTATGGGAGCAGCAGGCGTTCATAAGATAGGTATGGGTGTGTTGATAGGATTGGAGGAGTGGCGTACTGACGTTACTATGATGGCTTTCCATTTGCGCTATCTTCAGAAACATTACTGGAAAACGCGCTACTCAGTGAATTTCCCACGTATGCAACCATCTGAGAGTGGATTCCCTCCTAATGTGATTATGAGTGATAAGGAGTTGGCACAGTTAACCTTTGCCTTCCGTATCTTTGATCACGATGTAGATATTTCATACTCAACACGTGAGTGTCCTAAGTTCCGTGCTAATATGTTACCACTTGGGGTTACCTCAATGAGTGCAGGTAGTAAGACTGAACCTGGTGGATATGTAAATGCTAAGGAGGCGTTAGAGCAGTTCACCGTAAGTGACGAACGTACCCCACAAGAGGTTGCTGATGAAATCCATGCTCTAGGCTACGAGGTAGTTTGGAAAGATTGGGATAAAATTTTTGATTAATTACTAGAACTGAAACTACCCATATTTGTTAGTTGAATATGGGTGGTTATTCACCTATAAAAGATTTTGGAATGAAACACTTACCACTATTCGTTAAGATAATTATTGGTATGGTACTAGGGATAATAACTGGTATCGTAATGATAAATATAAACGCTACTGAGTTTGCTAATAACTGGATAAAACCTTGGGGCGAGATATTTATGCGCTTGCTTAAACTTATAGCTGTGCCATTAGTATTTATCTCACTGATTAAAGGTGTTACCAACCTTGGGGATATCCGCTCACTATCAACGTTGGGTTTAAGAGTTGTGATGTTATATGTTTTGACAACTATAGTGGCAATTAGTTTCGGGGTAGGTATTGCATATCTAGTTAAACCTGGTGAAATTATATCAGATGAAGCCGCGCAATCACTAAAAAGCAGCTACGACTTAAATATAGCAACAACTACACAGCCTATGCAAGAGGCATTATCTCCATTAGAACCTATCGTAAATATATTTCCTGAAAACCTATTTAGCGCGTTGGCTAATAATGGTTCGATGTTGCAAATAATAGCAATAGCAATATTAATAGGTATAGCTACCCTTATGGTGGGAAAGGAACACACAGCTCCATTTAATCAGCTTGTAAGCTCATTAGAGAAGATAATAATTAAATTAGTTGATATTATTATGATTTACGCCCCAATAGGTGTATTCTCACTAATAACTATGGCGGTTGTAGATTCGGCTGGGGATTTATCTCTACTTAGTGCTTT
>JAWXTT010000208.1:0-2358 GCA_044433325.1 Bacteroidales bacterium | reverse complement strand
ATGGGGAAGCGGCAAACCTCTACGTGAGTTTCTATGGAGTGAGGATATGGCAGATGCATCAGTTTATATTATGGAGAGTGTTAACTTCACAGAGCTAGCAAATGACAAATCAGAGATACGCAATTGCCATATAAATATCGGAACAGGTAAGGAGATTACAATAAAAGCTCTAGCGGAGTTAATCCAACAAACAATAGGCTACACAGGGGTAATAAATTGGGATATAACCAAACCAGATGGCACTATGCGCAAACTAACATCTGTCAATAAGCTACACTCCCTAGGGTGGGAACATACCATAGAGATAGAGCAAGGTGTCAAACAACTGTACAGTTGGTACTTACAATAATCGCATAAAATAGGGTTAAACAATAAATCTCACTAATACGTTAATGTTGTAGTGGCACATAATAGCCATTACAATATACGTATGAATAGATATCAAGAGAATCGATGGTTAGTAGCAGGAGTTATTATTGCAATAATCCTACTAATGGTATGGCTAACCTTTGCTGAGGCTATCAGTGCCTAGTATGGAGGTGGTTCTTCAGATTTATCTCTCAAGAAATCTGCATTTACCTTACTTTCCACGCTTGAACCATCACCTAACGCCGTAAGTACTGGTGTAGTTTCAGCCGCCATATTATTCATCTTAGATTCATAGGTACTCTGTACTATCTCGTAACTATCCTCCCAATTATCGAAACGGGCAAAACGACCTGTAAATCGCATATTAACAGTATCAACCGAACCACTACGGTGTTTAGCAATAATAAATTCAGCCAATCCCGCAATATCTTTACCCTCAGCATCAGTAGCTGATCGTGAATAATACTCAGGACGGTGAATAAAACATACAATATCCGCATCCTGCTCAATCGCACCCGACTCACGTAAGTCTGAAAGTTGTGGACGTTTACCATCCGCACGGCTCTCAACCGAACGATTCAACTGCGATAGTGCTATCACAGGGATATTCAACTCCTTAGCCAACTGTTTAAGTGAACGTGAAATCATACTAACCTCCTGCTCACGACTACCGAATTTCATACCGCTAGCATTCATCAACTGTAAGTAGTCAATGATTATCATTCTGACACCATGTTCACGCACCAAGCGACGCGCTTTAGTTCTTAACTCAAAGACTGAAAGACTAGGGGTATCATCAATATATAATGGCGCACTATACAGATATTTAACGCGGGTCATAAGCTGATCCCACTCCATCTGTGATAGACGACCACTCTTAATCTTCTCACTCTCAATCTCACAAACATTACATATTAGACGATTCACTAATTGTAAGTTTGACATCTCCAGAGAGAATACTGCAATAGGGGTGTTATAATCAATAGCCATATTTTTAGCCATAGATAATACCAATGCAGTTTTACCCATCGCGGGACGTGCCGCAATAATAACCAAATCGGAATTTTGCCAACCTGAAGTTACCTTATCTAACGCATGATAACCTGTTTGCAAACCACTCAAACCACTCTCGCGATTAGCAGCTGCCTCAATCTGCTTAATTGCATCATTGATAACGGGGTCAATCTGAGTTACATCCTTCTTGACGTTGCGTTGTGAAATTTCAAATAACTTACCCTCAGCCTCCTGCAACAAATCATCCACATCATTAGATTCATCAAATGCTTTAGACTGTATCAATGAGCTGAACTTGATTAGCTCACGAGCTAAATATTTTTGAGCAATAATACGAGCATGATAATCAACGTGTGCCGCTGATGCTACACGACCAGTTAACTCTGATACGCGCAATGCACCACCAACCTCCTCCAACGTTCCATTTACACGCAACTGCTCTGTTACAGTTAGCATATCTATTGGGCGTTGACTAGCACCTAAGGCTACGATAGCTTCATATACCTTTTGGTTAGTAGGCTCATAGAAACTCTCAGGCTTCAGCAGGTCACACACTATTGTATATGCATCCTTCTCCAGCATTAAAGCACCTAACACAGCCTCCTCTAGTTCAGCATCTTGAGGTTGCAATTTACCTAATTCAGACACCTTAGCTACATTAGAATTGTTATTCCAATTTCTTCGTTTATTATTATCGTTTGCAAATTCCATGTTACAAATTTAATTATTTTAATCACTTATCACACATAAAAGATGAGTAAAAATCACAACACTTGTCAGAAAGAGAATAAATAGCTAATTTTGTACCCATTATAAAAACTCACCAAGATGATTAGATTTGCAAATGCAAAGATTAATTTAGGACTAAATATCCTACGTAAACGTGACGATGGTTATCATGATTTAGATACTATCTTCTACCCTATCCCATTATCAGATATTGTCGAGGTTGTCCCTAGCACTGATGGAGTTACC
>JAWXTT010000207.1:0-2393 GCA_044433325.1 Bacteroidales bacterium | reverse complement strand
CATAGAGGGTAATCATCATAACAGATGGTTACCCTTTGTTATTTTTTGATGGGATAATGGGCTAAATGTGGTGCGTAATTGTTTATAATTTAGTAATTTTGCACCTAGAAAATTATGAAAATATATTAACTAAATAAACAGTATAAAAAATGGGTAAGAAAGCGTTACTAATGATACTTGATGGTTGGGGTATCGGTAATAAAACTAAATCAGATGTAATTTCAGCAACAGAAACTCCTTATTGGGATTCGTTAATTGCTAACTATCCTAACTCTGAGCTACAAGCTAGTGGCGAGAATGTAGGTTTGCCTGATGGTCAAATGGGTAACTCGGAGGTAGGTCACTTAAATATCGGTGCTGGTCGTGTACTATATCAAGACTTAGTGAAGATTAACAAGGCGTGTGAGGATAAATCAATCCTAGAGAATCCTCAAATCAAAGCGGCTTTCTCTTATGCTAAAGCTAATGGCAAGGGTATGCACTTTATGGGCTTAACATCTGATGGTGGTGTACATAGTTCATTGGAGCATCTGTATGCACTTTGTGATATTGCTGATAGCTACGGTTTGAGTGATGTATTCATTCACTGCTTTATGGATGGTCGTGATACTGACCCTAAGAGTGGTAAAGGTTTTATCGCTGATATGACTGCTAAACTTAATGGTTCAGCGGCTAAGATTGCTTCAATAGTAGGTCGTTACTACGCTATGGATCGTGACAAACGTTGGGAACGTGTTAAGATTGCTTATGACTTAATGGTTAATGGTGTTGGTGAAAAAGCTACTGATATGGTGGCTGCTATGGATAAATCGTATGCTGATGGGGTAACTGACGAGTTTATTAACCCTATCGTTAATGCTGACGTTGATGGTCGCATTAAAGAGGGTGATGTGGTGATTTTCTACAACTACCGTAATGACCGTGCTAAGGAGATGACTATCGTACTATCTCAAAAAGATATGCCTGAAGAGGGTATGAGCACTATCAAGGATATTCAATTCTACTCAATGACTCCGTATGATTCATCTTTCAAGAGTGTAAATATTCTTTTCGATAAGGAGAATGTTATGAATACTCTAGGTGAATATGTTGCGGCTAATAACAAAGCTCAATTACATATTGCTGAGACTGAAAAATATGCTCACGTTACTTTCTTCTTCAATGGTGGTCGTGAAGAACCTTACGAGGGTGAGGATAGAATACTTGTAGCATCGCCTAAAGTAGCTACTTATGACTTACAACCTGAAATGAGTGCTTATGAGGTTAAAGATAAATTGGTCGAGGCTATCGGTACACAAAAATATGATTTCATCGTAGTAAACTATGCCAATGGTGATATGGTGGGTCACACAGGTATCTATGAGGCTATCGAAAAAGCGGTTAAGACTGTTGACGATTGTGTAAAAGATACTGTTGAGGCGGCTAAAGCTAACGACTATGAAGTGATTATTATTGCTGACCATGGTAACGCTGACAATGCGGTTAATGCTGACGGTTCACCTAATACTGCTCACTCACTAAACCCAGTTCCTTGTGTTTATGTAACTGAAAACAAGGATGCTAAGATTGCTGATGGTAAGCTAGCAGATGTTGCTCCAACAATCCTTACAATCATGGGATTAGAGCAACCGAAGGATATGACGGGTAAATCCCTAATATAAAAAGTCAAGAAAAAAGCTGCTCAGGCAGTCCATCTTCGGAGCTTCCCGAACTTTTATAATGCTCACGTACGTTTAGTACGCTGCGCTTATAAAAGCTCACGAAACTCCAAATCTGAACCACCTGAACAACTTTTTTTGGTGCGGATAGTAACATTTTTGGTGTTTTTGCCAAAATTACTTTTGATATATGGAGTTGTGATAACTATTTTAGTTATTGCAACTCTTTTTATTTTTGGGGTTATTTGTTGGTGGTTTTAAAGTTAATTATTAAATTCGTGACTGATAAATATTGTTACTAATTGGTGATGGCGCAGGAATCTTATCTTAATGAAACTAACATGGTTGAGGCTTGTCGATGGGCAACTGATAAAATGGCTGATATGACTATTAATCAGCGTATTGGACAGCTGTTTATGCCTGTTGTCCGTATGGATGATATGCAGCAGAGCATGCGACGTATCCGTGAATATGTCCAGCGTTACTCGGTAGGTGGTGTGGTTTATTATAAGGGGGATTGCGAAAACCCTGTCGAAATTTCAAATTTTGCTAACTCTATTAGTGATATTCCTCTCTTTTTTAGTGTGGATGCTGAGTGGGGGCTGATAATGCGCTTTTTTTGCGCACTATGCGTTTTCCTATGAATATGACTTTGGCGGCTACTAATAGTGAGGAGTTGCTTTATCGTTATGGTCAAACTGTTGCGCGTCAATGCCGCAGGATTGGTGTTAATAT
>JAWXTT010000206.1:0-2532 GCA_044433325.1 Bacteroidales bacterium | reverse complement strand
CTCAATCTCAATCCTCTCAAATGTGAATGGCACATCCTCCTTAACAATATTTATATCAAAGGCAGGCACCCCTGGATAACGTTTAGTAGCGAAACAGTATGGCACACGATTTCGCAAATCAGTAGCTACATTCTCTTGACAAAATATAGGGAAAGGATTATCTGGTGAACAGTATGGACGCAAATCATCCACACCACCTACATGGTCATAATGACTATGAGTAATAAGCATAGCATCCAAATCTGAATCTGATGCGCGCAATATCTGCGCACGAAAATCTGGTCCACAATCTATTAATATCGAATGATTATTAACCCTAACTATTGCTGAAGCACGCAAACGATTATCGCGTTTATCATCTGAGGTACACACCTCACAGCAACATCTTAACTGCGGTACACCTGTTGATGTGCCTGTTCCTAAAAATTCAATCTCCATTATATTAAATTTGCTTCAGGCTCAATTGTTACCCCAAATTTACCCTTTACGGTATCAACAATATGATTAGCTAGATTGATAACATCCTCACAACAAGCATTATCAGCATTTACTATCACTAGGCACTGTTTCTCATACACAGCAGCACCACCTATTCGATACCCCTTTAGACCTACATTCTCAATTAACCAACCAGCAGGAATCTTTATCAGCGTATCACTAACTTTATAGCTAGGCATAGTAGGATTTTCCGCCAAGATAGCTTGATATTGAGCTACTGGAACAACAGGATTCTTAAAGAAACTACCCACGCTACCTATCTCCTTAGGGTCAGGCAATTTAGATTTACGTATATCTATTATGATATTTCGCAACTTTGCTAAAGTTAAATCCTCCTCAGAATAATTTTTCAAAGGAGCGTAATTTAGCGTAAAACCGCGCTTTTTTCTCAACTTATATTCAACAGCAGTAACTATATATTCCCCCTTTAGCTTACCCTTAAAGATACTATCACGATAGTCATATTCACACTCAACATTCGTGAAAGTGCGTTCAGTTAACTCCTTGACCGAGATTGTATCTACCTTAGTAATTAAATCCTTAACCTCAACACCATAGCTACCTATATTCTGCACTGCACTAGCACCAACCTCTCCAGGGATATATGACATATTCTCAACGCCATAATAGTTATTCGCTACACAATACTCTACAAATTTATCCCAATTAACACCGCTACCCACTTTAAGAGTGATATAATCATCACACTCCTCGACAGCAGTTATATAGTTAATAGTTGAGTGCAACACCACCCCATTATAGTCACCTCTGAAAATTAGGTTACTACCCTCACCAATATGAATATATTTATTGGTTTTAAAAAGTTCACTAGAGAGTATCCCCCTTAACTCCTCAACCGACGAATAATCACAATAGTAGCGCGCCTTGACAGGTAAGTGGAAAGTAGTGATATCCACCAATGATTTATTTTCAGTTATATTATTCATATATTCTTCTATCTACGAAATTTAGTTAGTAATCCATCCTCAAAAATCAGATACGCCCCATTATTGTAATACCAAATCTCAACTAATGTTGAGTAGTTAGGTCTGCTACTTATGCTATTAGGTGAACCCAGAGATAAACGACATTCATCCTTAGTCATCCCTACTGCAACCCTACCTTTGATTATCAGTTTCCAATTTTCATCAGAGATATTAGGATATTCATTTTTAGGATTATCAAATGAGAAAATCGATTCAAAGCTACGATTAATTATAGAATCATCATTAGAGGAGATAAATAGATAAGCCGTTACGCCACTCTCAACACTCTGAAATTTCAACTTCAATGGCAACGTTGCATCACCAGGTAATATCTCAGTAATAACCACAGGGATAAAGCGTTCACCCTTAATAAGATTATTATTCTCGTCATACCATAGCGGAGTTTTTATATACAGCTCACGACCTTTCAGTAGATTGTTAACCGAAACTATTAGCTCCATATCCACCATAAAAGGCACTTTAAATACACGCTCCATCTCAGTTATCTGCTCCATAGTACGATTAGTCTGATACTCGATATATATACTATCATCCACAAGGAAATATAGTGCGATATCCTTTTCACCATCAATACTTATATACTCGCTATACCCCTGATATTTAACCACCTTATCAGCTAAATTTAGCGTATCAATCCCATCATACGGCGTTAAGATACTTTTCAGCTTATTATCAGTTACGTAAAATAGGCGACCAATCTCCCATTTACTGAAATCTTTAAGCTCATATAGCTCCATAAACTTCTCCTCATCGCTTTTTGTACCCTTAACATGACGACGCACCTCCCTAGATGAAATCCTCTTAGTCGTTTCCGTTTCTGAGAAACAACCAGTCAGCACCAACGGCAATATTAGCAACACGAATAATAAATACTTTCTCATATTTCAACTATCAAAAATATATATTGCAAACTTACACAAAAAAAATCAAAGTTACAGATTACAAGGTTAAAAGTTTATGAGCTACCCACAATCATGCTACTCCCACCCGCTGTCATCCCCGATCGGGGTCGGGGATGACAGCGGGT
>JAWXTT010000205.1:0-2624 GCA_044433325.1 Bacteroidales bacterium | reverse complement strand
CTGGTGGTCGATCATCTGTTGCAGCGTCAAAACCTTCTGCTTCTCTAGTTGTTTCTTCTCTCTGTCAAAGAAGTGAGACAACTCAACTGGCGACCATACCTTACCATCAACATCCCATTGTTCCGCTACCTGCTGAAATTTGAGCTTAACAGCTAACAGATTCTTATTTTTAGCAACAACATCTCCACCTCTACCTTTGAATGATTGAGAGCTACTGTCCCAATCTGAGAGTGGTCCAGTCGTTTGCAATACTTTAGATACACGAGCGTACCCCCTCTTAAAGATTATTAGCTCTAATTTCACGAGTGCCTTATTTCGAGGGTTCGACTTTCCCTTAATGTTAACTGTAAACATATAATTAATGTGTTAGAATAAATTATTAACTCTTCTGACTCATGGAGGTGTATTTCACCCTACATATCACCCTACATAAGAGTAGTCATTTACAGTCAAAAAGGTTTAACCGAGGATAAACCCCGTCAACACAATTTATTCTAACACATTAATACAAAAGAACTTACAAGCCTACATACTGTAAACTTTCAAAATGGGAGCGTACGTGATGTACGTGAGGATTTCAAGACCGAGGGAAAGTTCAAAAATGCCTCGCTATTAAGCTAAATATTAAGTGTCGATATTAAGCGTCGATATTAGCATACTTAGCATTCTGCTCTATAAACTCACGACGCGGAGCAACCTCCTCTCCCATAAGCATTGAGAATATACGGTCAGCTTCAGCCGCGTTGTCTATAGTAATCTGTTTTAGCATACGATTTTCTGGATCCATGGTTGTTTCCCAAAGTTGTTCAGGGTTCATCTCACCAAGACCTTTATATCGTTGTAGTTTAATCTGTTTCTCCTCACCTTGAGCAAAAGTGTCAATAAACTGTTTCACCTGCATATCATCCCAGCAGTACTGTTCGTTGTTGCCCTTAGAACATTTGTACAATGGTGGAGTTGCAAGGTACAAGTAACCATTCTCAATAATTGGACGCATACGACGGAAGAAGAATGTCATCAATAGTGTTGCAATGTGGCTACCATCCACATCGGCATCGGTCATGATTATAATCTTATGGTAACGTAGTTTAGAAACGTTAGGCTCTTTGCTATCCTCCTCAGTACCGATGGTAACACCTAGGGCACGGAACATGTTGGCAATCTCTTGGCTATCATAAATCTTATGATCCATAGCTTTCTCAACGTTCAATATTTTACCACGTAGTGGCAGGATAGCTTGGAAGTTACGGTCACGACCCTGTTTAGCCGAGCCACCTGCCGAGTCCCCTTCGACAAGATAAATCTCACAATCCTCAGCAATTTTAGATGAACAGTCTGCCAATTTACCAGGTAAACCGCTACCAGTCAATGGTGATTTACGTTGCACCTTAACACGTGCATTGTAAGCAGCATGGCGCGCTTGTGCAGCTATAATTACCTTTTCTACAATAGTCTTTGCTTGTTTAGGATGTTCCTCAAGGTAGTTACGCAACGCCTCAGCTACTGATGATTGCACTGCACCGATAACCTCGTTATTACCTAGTTTAGTTTTGGTCTGACCCTCAAACTGTGGCTCCATAACCTTTACTGAGATAACTGCTGTTAACCCTTCACGGAAGTCATCACTAGATATGTCAATCTTAACCTTTTCCAACATCTTAGAATCCTCAGCATACTTTTTAAGTGTGCTAGTTAATCCACGACGGAAACCTGTTAGGTGTGTACCACCCTCGATAGTGTTAATGTTATTCACATACGAGTAGATATTCTCGTTATATGAAGTATTGTAAGTCATAGCAACCTCAACAGGGATGCCTTGACGTTCAGTGTTTATATGTATCACCTCCTCGATAAGGTGTTCTTTACTTGAATCTATATAAGAAACAAACTCTTTAAGTCCCTCCTTTGAGTAGAAAGTTTCACCCTTAGCAACACCCTCTTCATCGATAACACGATAATCAGTCAATGTTAACTCAATACCTGCATTAAGATAAGCCAAGTCACGTAAGCGAGTAGCCAATATCTTATAGTCATATACAGTTTCAGTAAATATAGTCGCATCTGGATGGAATTTAACTGTTGTTCCTGTATGATCAGTAGTACCTACTACCGCAATAGGAGCTTTAGCAGCACCGTATGAGAACTCCTGCATATGAATCTTACCATCACGATGTACAGTAGCTTGTAAGTAATCCGATAGAGCATTCACACATGAAACACCCACTCCATGTAAACCACCCGATACCTTGTAAGAACCTTTATCAAATTTACCACCAGCGTGAAGCACAGTAAGTACCACCTCTAGGGCTGATTTACCCTCCTTCTCATGCATATCAACAGGGATACCACGACCATCATCCTCAACAGTGATAGAGTTATCAACATTGATAGCAACATTAATGGTTGTTGCGTAACCAGCTAACGCCTCGTCTATAGAGTTATCAACAACCTCATATACTAAATGGTGCAAACCCTTATTACCTGTATCACCAATATACATTGATGGGCGTTTACGCACTGCTTCAAGTCCCTCTAGGACCTGAATGGAATTTGCGGAATATCCTTTTTCTTCTTCTGACATAATCTTTTCAATTTTTAGCAAGCCTCTAAGCTGAATTTTAACT
>JAWXTT010000204.1:0-2640 GCA_044433325.1 Bacteroidales bacterium | reverse complement strand
CCAACTACTATAATATTATCTGTTAATTGTTCAGGTAATAGGTGTAGGTGGAATACTGTTCCATCTTCATTGATAATTAATTCCGATTCTGGGATGATTCTCTTTTCCATAGTATTATAATTTTAAATATTTTCCACCTGCTAGGGATTGTATTAATCCTTTAAACTCTAGCTCCATAAGTGTGGTTAGTAATTGTGAGATGGTGGAGCTACTTAACTCACAAAGTTTATTTATATGTATGCTATCACCTGCTGAGGGGAATAACGTAAGTATCGCGCTCTCATCAGTGGTTAGTTCAGGGAATAGTTCAGTCTGTTTAGGTTGGATAGTTTCAGATTTCTCCCAACGCATACTATCTATTAAGTCATCAGCTGAATTAAACAGGGTGGCGTAATTATTACGTATTAGGTTGTTACATCCTATGGAAAATTCATCGTTGTATCGTCCTGATAGGGCAAAACAATCACGATTATATGATTGGGCTAGCTTGGCGGTGGTTATTGCACCACCTTTGCTACTAGATTCAACTACTATTACACAATCTGCTAAGGCTGCTATGATGCGGTTACGTGCTAGGAAGTTGGCGCGATGTACGCTATCTTGGGTTGTATAATCACTTAGCAAAGCTCCACCGCTACGTATTATATTATTGGCATAGTTACGATGTGCGGCTGGATAGACACTATTTAATCCTTGTGCTAGCACGGCTACTGTTGGCAGATTGTATTGTAGGGCGGCGTTATGTGCAGCTATATCTATTCCGTAGGCTAATCCGCTGACTATTATTATGTCGTCAAGTTGTTCATGTAACTCTTTAACTAGTGTGTTACAAAAGTTTTTGCCATAGGTAGTTGCGTTACGTGTACCTACTATGCTAATGGCTTTGGCGCGGTTTAGGTTACAGTTACCACGTGTATAATATAGGATAGGTGCATCATAGGCTGAGAAGAATCGACTAGGGTACTCTTTGTCGGTAAAATAGGTTGCTTGAATTTCATATTTAGTTAGTGCGTCAAGCTCTCGTTTAGATTTCTCAAGTAGTTCACGACGGTATTTGTCGTCAAAAATTCTGTTTTGTACCCCTAATATTTGCTCAAGTTCAGATTGTGGAAGGGTAAGGAAATCCCTCTCACTAGGTATGGTACTTAGAATTTGGTTAGCCAGCTCTAAGTTCATCCCTTTTAGTTGTGAAAATGCAATCTGATATTCTAACATTGGTTTATAAATATTTTTTGAATACTTCCTTTAACTTTTCTCCGCGTGAGAGTTTACCATTTTCTAAACATACGCAACTGACTATTGCTGTTGCTGATAGTTGGTTAGTTCCCTTCTTGTAGATATCTTGGTGGAAAATGAATCGCGCACCTTTCATCTCTATCCATAGCTTAGATTCCATAATCTCAGCGCAACGCAAGGGTGTTTTATATTCAATTTCGACACGTGATAGCACTGGAATAATGCCATCCGCCTGCATTTGTGCAAATGAATATCCTGCCCACTCGCAAAATTCGTGGCGTGTATGTTCCAGATAATGAAGGTAATTAGCGTTATTTACGATGCCTTCACAGTCAACTTCATAGTCACGTACTTTGATTTCTAGTGAATAAATCTGTTTCTCCATTATAATTTTATTATCTTTACAGTTCCAAATATACAATTATGTTAGCTATGAAAAAAATAAATGCTTTAATATTAATGATTTTATTAGCAGTTCCTGCCTCAATGGCTTGTACATCTGCTATTGTTTCAGGTGAATTAACTGAAAATGGTCGCCCGCTATTATGGAAAAACCGTGATACAGGTGAGTTGAATAACAAGATTGAGCGTGTGGCTGCTCGAAAGGGTGAGTATGAGTTTGTGGCTCTATTTAACTCTCCTGACTTGAATAATAGCGAGGCTTGGATAGGATATAACATTAAAGGGTTCGCTATTATGAACACTGCTTCATACAATCTAAAGGATGATGATGTTAAGGATATGGATAAAGAGGGTTTAGTCATGGCTATTGCCCTTAAAAAATGTGTTACTGTTGATGACTTTGAAGAGTTATTGAAAACTCTACCTAGACCTATGGGTGTAGAGGCTAACTTCGGTGTGATTGATGCTTATGGTAATGGTGCATATTTTGAAACTAATAACCACTCATATACTAAGTTTGACTTAAAGGATGCTACTGATGGTATCTTGGTACGCACCAATTATTCATATAGTAGTGATGATGTGGATGGAGCGTATGGTTACATACGTGAGCAGAATGCTAAGGATATTTTAGCACCTTATGTTGCTAGTAAATCTGTTACTCCTGCTGTGTTTACTGAGGAGGTTTCAAAAAGATTCTATCATTCATTGATAGGTCGTGATTATGCTGATGGCGTTGAGCGTTGGATTGTTGATCAAGATTTTATTCCACGTCGTTCATCATCTGCATCAGTGGTTATTGAGGGGGTGAACTCGGTAGAGGATGTGGATTTGACTACTATGTGGGTAGGGATGGGTTATCCTCCTGTTGCTGAACTTCACCCAGTTTGGTTATGGAAAGATAAGAGTGCTTCAATGGATAGTGAACTAGCAGCTGATACTGAAACATACCGTTCAAAGGTGTGTGACCGAGCTATGGAACGCAAGGAGAAGGCTTTTCCT
>JAWXTT010000203.1:0-2644 GCA_044433325.1 Bacteroidales bacterium | reverse complement strand
ATCACCCTCGTGGTGCGCATGAAGGGACTCGAACCCCCACGTCTCACGACACTAGATCCTAAGTCTAGCGCGGCTACCAATTACGCCACATGCGCATTTGCGATTGCAAAGATAGGTATAATTTCAGTAACCGTGCAACTTTTAGGATGCTTATTTTTCAACTTTTTTCTTATTTCCTATGTAGTAGTTGTTTACGTAGGGGTGCTTCTCCTCTATTTTATCTCTTGTATCTCCATTAGTTTTTCGGGGAATGTGCGTTGATTCTCTAAATCAAATTGGAAACCTGTTTCATCAGCTTTGGTAAAGCGTTTGATGGCTGGTGTTTGGCTTGTGGCTTGATATAGTTGGTATGCTTCTTCGCGTAGAGATTGTTCAATAGGTAAGTCTATTGATGCGTAAACGGTGCGTTTACATGCTGTTATTGACTCTGATGGGAATTGTGAGATGCGTTGGGCTAGTTCATCAACGAATGTGCCTATCTCCTCAGTATCTAAGGCGCGGTTAATGGTTCCTATGCGTTCTGCCTCGTCAGCATCAAAGTCACGTGCGCCTAGTATCACCTCCAACGCGCGACCTAAGCCTGTCTGGCGTGCCATGCGTGAGGCTCCGCCTCCGCAAGGTAAGATACCCATACCTACCTCCATCTGCATAAAGATAGCGCGACCACGAGCCGCAAAACGCATATCACAGGCTAGGGTAAACTCATGACCACCGCCACGTGCGTAGCCTTCGACTTTGGCGATTGTGGCTTGTGGTAGCTTGCTGATACGCTCTAGGGTTTCTTGTAGATATAGCAGCTTGACATCTTCACGAGATACAGCCACAGTTGACATATCTTTTAGGAAATTAATATCAGCATGAGCCATAAAAAACTCAGCTATTGCTGATTGGAATACCACCACTTTAATCTCCTTATTCCCCTCTAGCTCTTCAGCCAAAGTGTTAAGCTCATCAAGCATTGGAATCCCTTGAATGTTGATTGGTGGCAAGTCAAATGTGACATACAGCACACCCATTTTCTGTTCTACTTTAAAAGTAGAGAAATTCATCTCTTTCATAACTAATTATTTATTTCACACCCCCAACATTAGCGATGTACACCATGCAACGTAGTAAATACGCTCCACAGATACCACCAAAACATAGCCACAAATAATTAGTTCAGAAGTTCTATGCTAAAAAACAATTATGGGTGTTACTAATAACCAAAATCAATTAGGATATTATTTGAGTAACTCCCAAATAGATGTGTCTGTTTAATTGCAATTATTTTGTTCTATGCTTTAACTCCCCTATAATGTTTTTTAAGCTCTAGGATGCGTGTTATAGATGACCAAAACATGGGACGGACAATAGATGGAGTCCGATGCTCCCTAAATTTTTAGCAGTAACTTTGTTGCAGGTTATTATATTTAGGGGACTTCTAATAATTGATTTTATTCGATTATTTATTTTGATGCTTTAGATTTGTATTTTTCAAAATGTGAGCGTAGCGGTGCCTACGGTGCATTTTGTAAAATGCGAAGATGAAGTATCGAAGTAGAAAAGCGTTAAAATTCAATTTTTAGAAGTCCCCTTTATTAAATTAGTTAAAAAATAGGGTGGGAAATTTGTTAATGGCGCGGAATAACCGTAACTTTGCACACCGAAAAATGCATAGTGCGTTTTAGTGCGTGATTGATTAAGAATTAAACAAATTAATATATAGATTTTTAAGATGAATGTAACGATGAACAAAATTGATAATGTGTCTGCTAAGATAACAGTATCAATTGAAGAGAATGATTACAAAGCAAAGGTTGAAAACGACCTTAGAACGGTTGGTAAGAAACATAAAATTGATGGTTTCCGTCCAGGTAAAGTTCCTTTCGGTATTTTAAAGAAAATGTTCGGCAAACAAGTATTGTTAGATGTTGTAAACAGAGAAACTTATGACGCTTTAATCAATTATATTCAAGATAATAAGATTAATATTTTAGGTGAACCTATCGTTGAGGCTGTTAAGGAAGTTGATTTTGATAACGATGTTGATTTCTCTTTCAACTTTGAAGTTGGTTTAGCTCCTGAAATTAATTTGAACTTAGATAAATCTATGACTATCCCTTATTATACTATTGAAGTTGACGAGGAGATGATGAATAGTCAATGTGAAGGCTTGGCTAAACGTTTTGGTAAACAAGTTGAAGGTGACGTAGTTGATGAAAAGGCTCTAGTTAAGGGCGAAATGGTTGAGCTTAACGCTGATGGTACTGTTAAAGAGGGTGGTATTAATGTAGAAAAAGCTATCCTATCAGCTGAACACTTCAAAAGTGAAGAGGAGAAAGCTAAATTAATTGGTGCTAAATTAAATGATAAAGTAATCTTCAATCCAGCTAACTGTTGCGATGCTAATGCTACTGAACTAGCTTCAATGTTAAACTTAGACAAAGAGGTTGCAGCTGAGGTTAAGAGTGATTTTGAATTAAGTGTTTCAGAAATTATTGTCCTTAAACCTGCTGAAATGGGTCAAGAACTATTTGATGGTGTTTTCGGTGCTGATGCAGTTAAGACTGAAGAGGAATATCTAGCTAAGGTTAAGGAGATGATTGCTTCACAATTAGTTAATGATAGTAATTACAGATTTTACCCTTATAGATACCCAGCA
>JAWXTT010000202.1:0-2665 GCA_044433325.1 Bacteroidales bacterium | reverse complement strand
CTAACATATTAGTAGCTTCGACTAGTGCAGGAAGTTTCCACATAGCCTTGCCGTACCAGAAATCGTTATGTCTATTGTAGAAGAAATCGTTGTACATTCTATTATAGCACCATTTTTCATACTCATTTAATGAACCATAAACCTTACTATGTTGGGCTGAGATACGTGGGTGATATTTATATTTCTCCGTTGCATCCTCGATAAACAACACCTCGTCATGTAAGGCTAATAAGCCATTCATGATTACACTATTTTTATCACTCTTTTCAAGTGTTTCAAAATAATCAGCTACCTTACGTTGTGTATCAAATTCAGGTTTAAACTTATATTTGCCCCAACCATCATCATCAAGATATAAGCTCTTAACCTCTTGAGTATATTCACCGAAGAAATCACCCACAAAGTAATCCATAATAAATGGCTTAGTATGCAAATCATGATTAATCCAGAAATCATAACTATCACGCAACTCATCAGCCGAGTATGGCATAGCAGGTGAGAATGCACCTAACAAACCATGAACAGCATCCATAGGTATCTGCCAAATTCTAAAGAAACCAAGAATATGGTCAATACGGTAAGCATCAAAATACTCAGCCATCTTAGTAAAACGGTCTTTCCACCATTTAAAGCCATCCTTGTTCATCTCCTCCCAGTTATAAGTAGGGAATCCCCAGTTTTGACCCAATACAGCGAAATCATCAGGTGGCGCACCCGCCTGACAATCCATATTGAATAGTTTAGGATAAACCCAAGCATCAGCACTAGTACGACTAATACCGATTGGAATATCCCCTTTCAGTACTACACTATTTTTATGTGCATATTCTCTAACCTCAGATAATTGTTTATCTAAGTAATATTGGATAAAGTATGTAAACTCTACATCACTCTTATATTCTTTGAATATTTTTGCAACCTTTTCAGCTGAATAATTTGCATACTCACCCCATTGCGAGAAATCAGGTGTACCATAAACATCACGAAGAGCAGTAAAGGCAGCATACGGAGCTAACCAGTATTCATTGCTCTTAACAAATTTCTTATAAGCAGCAGTAGCTTTAACCTTAGCACCAATCTCAGCATACAAATCTTTAAGATAAGCAGTTTTAGCATCGTTTACACGTTCATAATCAATCTCGGTAAGAGTATTTAACTCTTTAGCTAACGCATCATACTCAGCTTGTTTATTATCATCCGAAAGTGTTCCAACCCCTTTAAGGTTAATATACATTGGGTGCAAAGCAAAAGTTGAATTAGCATTATATGGATATGAATCAGTCCATGTATGCGTCATGGTAGTATCATTAATTGGAAGTATCTGTACAACCCTTTGGTTAGTCAATGCAGCCCAATCAATAACTTTCTTCAAACTAAAGAAATCACCAATACCGAAATCCTCCTCAGTTCTTACCGAGAATACAGGAATTGCAACCCCTGCACATTTCCAATTTTGGCTAATACCTTGGAACATCAGTCCTGAAACCTGAACCAATCCACTATTTTTAGTCATAGGAATATCAAAGTATCTATTATTAGCATACTCCCACATTACAGGTTTATTAGTTCCCTTCTTTAAAACTACGAATTTATAACTAAACCCACCCATTAACTTAGTAGCATCTAATGCGACACTCCATTGAGGTGCATTATAGTCATTCATTGCAACAGCCTTAGCAGAATCCCAGCCTCCTAAATATTGTGCATCACCAGAAATAGCTAAATATTCATCAGCTTTAATCATCGGAGCTGTAACCTTAATAACAATAGTGTTATTCTTAATAGCTACACCTTTAGCCGCTCTCTCGCGATTAAAGAAACCATTACTAAATGCTGATGAATGGAATGGTTTATCAACAGGCATATCTTGCCACGCATCAAAAACTTCAACACTACGTAATGTTTTGCTAATTACCACTTCATGGTTTTCACCATACTCACTCTTTAATAGATTTCCTGACTCATCCTTAACTACATATTTATAGTTAATTGTTTTTACATCATCTGCTAACTCCAGTGAAATAGACCAGCCACCTGAGCCATTAGGGTTCATCTTTAATGGCTGTTCATTTATCTGATTAACAACAACATACAACGATTCTCCCCAACTAGTGTGATAGTCTATATTAAAATTTATCTTCATAATAACTGATTATTTTTTTTGTTTTTCAATTATCCTTTTTAATCAATAGGTTATTTATGCGATAAAATTATGAAAAAAGTTTTAATAAAAAAAGGGGGTAACGATATTTTTTATCATTACCCCCTCAAATGAACTATTATTTAGTTCTTTGCTTTATCCACATTTAGATGTTCCGCATGATGTACAAATCAAACAACCCTCTTGGAATATCAAAGTTTCCTCGCCACATTTAGGACATTTTTGACCACTAGCAGCAGTACCATTAGGTAGGTATTTCTTCAATGCACGTTCAACACCCATCTTCCATGTATTGATAGATTGACTATCTAACTCTAACCCACTAACCAGCTTCAACACCTGATCGATAGGCATACCATAGCGTAGCACCCCTGAAATCAACTTGGCGTAGTTCCAGAACTCTGGATTGAATTTATCAGAAAGCCCCTCGATAGTAGTCTTATATCCACGCTTATTAATAAATTGGAAGTCATAACGTTTAGTTCCATCCTCATTGATAGCTTT
>JAWXTT010000201.1:0-2792 GCA_044433325.1 Bacteroidales bacterium | reverse complement strand
TTAAAACTCAGCCCAGAACCTTCGTTCAAAACTCGCAACCGACGTTGCCGTTATTCCTGTAAAGCGAGTGCAAAGATAGAGCTTCCTAAATTACCCTGCAAATATTTATACAACTATTTTTATTAATTTTTGTTACTCCGTAGCGAACAATCATCCACCCAGCGTTTTAACCCCCTCAGGAAAAATAGTTTTATTTTTTACCTTTATATAGATATATCAGTACAGCCTCCGATTGAGCCTTCTCACTTACTGTATAAAAATTCACTCCTTCTAAATCCCAAGCGATAGATTCTCCTTGCGGTTCTAATATATATGGTATAACAATTGGCTCTCTTGCCAATGTTTTATCTAACAATTCTTCAGTTGACTCACGCTCCCAATAGTAAATCTGAAGATAATCCTTAATTAATATTCTCATTCCATCAGGCGAAATATCTCCTGCTGTTGGCTGTGCTATATTAACCATAGCGACTGGCTCAATATTTATTGTATCACCATCGGTCGCTATAAATGGAGTTATATAAACTCTATTATTAGGGTCACGCTTACTTAAAATAATCAAATCTCCCGTTAATGGATCTGACATTAGCGTTTCACTATCTCGTTGTTGATCGGCAAAATTGAACACCATCGTTTCCACCTCAGTAATCTCAAGCATTTGATTCAGTTTAGAGGTATCAATCTTAGGCTCTGCAATCTTATAAATCTTTTTATCTGGATAAACCGCCAGATTATCCCCTATCTCACCAATATAAATATGATTATCATATATAGTTATCTCCTCCCAGTCACGATTAATGATAGTTGGAACAGTAACAGTAGCAATTAACTCTCCATCTAAATTGATAAGACAAATACGAGGCTCATCTCCACTATCATTATGCACCCAATAATAACCTTTATTCAGTGAGCTTGCTGCTATGTCTGATATTTCATTAAGAAATTCAGGCTTAACTTCAGCAATCACCTCACCCTCCTCAAAGTAAATCAACTGATCAGTTGATGACTCATTAGCAAAAACTGATGTTTTCATCAACATTAATAGCAGTGTAATAATTAGCTTAATATTCATATCAAAGCACCAATTAATTTTAGAGGTGAATTACAAAAATATGGTTTTAATTTCATAATTCCAAATTATTTACATGAAAACTTAAATAAAACAATAATTAATCTAATTAAAATAGGAAAAACTGATTATTATTTATATTTTCGTGGATAAATTTAAACTAATCAAATATGAAACGTTCAATATTAATATTACTTTTTTTAATCACTTCAGTTACTAGCTATGGCGTATCAATGGATCAGATGCAATTTCATTGCGAAAACGACACTATAAAAATCACCCAATTATTAGTAGATGGTGCAGCAATGCAAGAATCTTCATATAATGCATTAACTAACTATTATGCAATGCAACTGTTAGAAACTCCATACGTAGCAAACACGTTGAATGGTGAAACAGAAATGCTTTCAATTAACATCCATCAATTAGATTGCACAACCTTTATGGAAACATTGATAGCATTATCAATTACAACTAAAGATGGAAAAACTAGTTGGAGAGATTATGCGAACAACCTCGAAAGAATTAGATATCGCAATGGTATTATGGATGGTTACGCCTCACGTCTTCATTATATAAGTGACTGGGTTGTTAACAACTTTGGAAGAGGAATCATCAAGGAGGTTACTGGCGAGTTTGCCAAGTCAACATATAAGATAATCACTCTTAACTTTATGACAACTCATCGTGACTCATACCCTGCATTGGCTGATGAAGAGGTTTATGAACAAATCTCTAGTGTCGAGGATAATTATCGCACATTCAAGATGCCTATTATATTGAAAAAATATCTAGTACTTAAATATGTATGGGAGGATTTACGTGAGGGTGATTTAATTGCGCTTACCACTGACAAAGTAAAGGGATTGGATGCAACACACGTTGGTATTGTGCATATGGTTGATGGCGTACCTCACCTATTGCACGCATCCTCTAAGTCTTCAAATATGAGAGTGGTTATAGATCCAGAAACGCTACCTGAAATGATTCGCAAATCTAAAAGTAACGGTATCCGTGTCTTCCGTATAGCTAATCCTTAGAACTCTCGTTAAGTTAAATAAAAAAATCGAGTAGGAGGAAACGAAAGTAAGTAGTTTTCTCCTACTTTCGTTTCCGACCTCTCACACCACCGTACGTGCGGTTCCGCATACGGCGGTTCCTTAATTGCGATAATACCTACTGTAACAGTTGCTTAAAAATGTGTAGCCCGCTTGACATAGATTATCATTAGTAATGGCTCTTGTAAGAATTGGACTTTTCGATGTCCGCCAATAGCTTTTACTCGTATATGCCCACTCCCTTGACTTCTGCTTGTCAATTCCACATCGTTGTAGATTCTTAATCCTCGTCTTGGGTTTCTTCCAGCATTTCCATATACACATTCTGATTCTTCGTCGTAACCATTCATCTACTCTTTTGAGATGTTGTTTCATGTCGGCTAAGTGATAATAGGCTATCCAACCTGAGATGTATTCTCGGAGTTTCCATTTTCTCCTCTCATAGCCCATTCCGTTGCTCCTAGAGGTTATCTCTTTTAGCGAGATTTCATCTTCGTTAAGCTACTTTTGTGCAGTGAAAGTCGGCATTTGCCTTTACTTACGTAAAAGTACTATGTCTTCGGCTGACTTCTCACAGCTAGCTTTACTCCGTGTTTATGAAATATTTATCTCCACACGTCTGTGAGACCTCCCCAGATAAGAATATAATCTTTCCGCCTTATACC
>JAWXTT010000200.1:0-2868 GCA_044433325.1 Bacteroidales bacterium | reverse complement strand
CTGTTTATTTGATTAATATTTATTTCATAATTTTCTAGGTGCAAAATTACTAAATTATAAACAATTACGCACCACATTTAGCCCATTATCCCATCAAAAAATAACAAAGGGTAACCATCTGTTATGATGATTACCCTCTATGTTATTTATCTTGTTTAAACAAATATTATTTGTTGAAAACACGACGCTCTTTGATACGAGCTTTCTTACCTGTTAATGCACGTAGGTAATAAAGTTTAGCACGACGTACTTTACCATATTTGTTGATAGTGATACTGTCAATAAATGGAGATTCCAATGGGAAAATTCTCTCAACACCAATATTATCACTCATTTTACGAACAGTAAAACGTTTTTTCACGCCTTCACCTGAGATGCGGATTACCACACCACGATACTGTTGGATACGCTCTTTGTTACCCTCTTTAATACGGTATGCAATAGTAATTGTATCACCAGGGCCAAAAGCTGGGAACTCTTTACCTGTAGCAAAAGTTTCTTCTACAATCTTAATTAAGTCCATTTTTTTTAATACATTAAAATATTTATAATTACTTCGCAATATAAATAAGCCACTCATCCTATCAGAGATTGCGAAAAGTTTTGCAAAGAAACCACTTATTTTTCAGATATGCAAACCATCACGCCATTATTTTATCTATCTTTGCAACAAAAATTTAAATACGTGGAGCAAGCAAGCGAAGAATATATGTTACAGATACAGGATACATTAGTAAGTTTAGATGTGGTAGAACGTTTCTTTATATGTGATTTAAAGAAGTGTAAAGGGGAATGTTGCATCGAAGGGGATGCAGGCGCACCAATCAGCCAAGAGGAGTTTGAGAAAATAGAAGAGCTACTACCCCTAATATGGGATGACCTAGACCCTAAAGCACAGGAGAAAATCACCCGTGAGGGAGTAGGCTACATCGACGAAGAGGGAGACCTAGTAACCACCATCATCAACGGAAAAGATTGCGCCTTCACCTACTATGACCAGAATGGTATGTGCCTATGCGCCATAGAGAAAGCCTACCGAGCAGGCAAAACCCCCTTTATGAAACCAATCTCATGCCACCTATACCCAGTACGTATCAAAGAATACAGCAAATTCACAGCAGTAAATTACCACGACTGGAACATCTGCAAAGCAGGCGAAATACTAGGACGCCGCAACGGAGTGCGCGTCTATGAATTTCTAAAAGAACCCCTAATCCGCCGCTTCGGACGTGAGTGGTACGAAGAGCTAGCCGCCACCTGCGAAGCCTACATCAAGGAGTACTGCAAATAATGAAGAGTTCACCAACTTGTAATTTTTGTTATTTTTTTATATATTTGCAATATTAATCAATAGATAATATGCCTATGGGTAAATAAGAACCATTAAAAAACAGATAAATATTAGCGCAAAATAGTACAGCGAATCACTATTTTGTCGCTAAACAACATATAGGAAGCGTTAGCTTTAATTCTTGTGTCCTTGAAACTTCGACAATTTCAAAAACAATCAAGAGTAAAGTGTAAACGCTCACGACAAGTTCGTGGGCTTTACTCATTATTTGATTGTTTAGGTAGTCGAAGACCTCAAGGCACAAATAAAGGTATTGTCCCACGTTTTTTATATCCAAAAACTAACCAAAGGGAAAACACAGAATCTAGGGGCAAGATTAAATCAAACAAGATTAATCATGAAAAAGAAATTACTATTTCTGCTGCTTTTTGTGCAGCTTACTCTTCCGCTAACTACACTAGCGGACACAATCACTGTAAACTACATCACGTATGAAACCAACGACACCGACATGACCGCCAGCATCACAGGCTACACAGTAGCCCCAACAGGCGACCTAGCCCTACCAAACACAGTATCATGGATAGGCGGTGAATATACTGTTACTTCTATCGGTAGTTCTGCTTTTAGTTACTGTTCATCCCTAACAGCAATAGATTTACCTGATAGCTTAACGGAGATTGGTAGTCAGGCTTTCAGTTCCTGTTCATCCATAACAGAAATAGATTTCCCTGATAGCTTAACCGAGATTGGTAGTTATGCTTTCAGTTCCTGTTCATCCCTAACTTCAATAGATTTCCCTGATAGCTTAACTGAGATTGGTGAGCGTGCTTTCAGTTACTGTTCATCACTAACTGCAATAGATTTACCTGATAGCTTAACGGAGATTGGTTATCGGGCTTTCCATGGCTGTTCATCCCTAACTTCTGTTGTGTTGCCTGAGAGCTTAACGGAGATTGGGAGTTATGCTTTCTACTGGTGTTCATCCCTAACAGCTATAGATTTCCCTGAGTCTTTAAAAATAATAGGAAATCAAGCTTTTTATTACTGTACTAAACTTGCTACTGTGCAATTTAATGAATCATTAGTTGCTATTGGTGTAGATGCTTTCTATAATTGTCCTGGAGTAACTACTAGCACACTAGAGGGGGATGGATATACTTTCCAAGCTATTAATAATATGGCTACAATTACTGGATACCAAAGCACGCCTTTTGGTGAATATACTATACCCTCTACCATTACTGTTGATGAGAATGAGTATTATGTAACTTCAATATATTCGTCAGTGTTTAAAGAATGTACATATATAACATCGCTTATCCTTCCTGAATATTTAAGATATATCGATAGTTCTGCTTTCTACGGCTGTACAAATTTAACTTCAATAGATTTCCCTGATAGCTTAACGGAGATTGGTATCTATGCTTTCGGCTACTGTTCATCCCTAACCACAATAGATTTGCCTGATAGCTTAACGGAGATTGGTAGTTCTGCGTTCCAATCCTGTACATCACTAACAGCAATAGATTTCCCTGATAGCTTAACGGAGATTGGTTATCAGGCTTTCTATTCCT
>JAWXTT010000199.1:0-2921 GCA_044433325.1 Bacteroidales bacterium | reverse complement strand
AGTAGATGCCTTTGTTGAGATAATCGCCCAAACCTTATGTCAAGGCAAAACGGTCAATATAACAAGTATTGGCAAGTTTAGTATAAAACAACGACCAGAGAGACGATACTACAACGTACATTCCCGACAGATGGAGTCCCGACCAACGAAGAGGATAGTAGTTTTCAAACCAAGTGTAAAGCTACAAAACCGACTGCTTTAATTTTAGGTAGTACCATATAGATTAAACGAATTACACCGAGATATTCTCCAAATTTGAATGGAAAATATCTCGGTGTAGTCTTTATGTAGTCTTTTATGATGCCTACATTTTTGTCCTCTATCCATGTAAACAATATTTACAAAATTTAGGGCTAAAAAGCCTCTATTTTTACAAATGTATTGTTTACCTTTACAGAGTGGAAATTGAAGATTAAATCTAATCCTATGTAGTCTCCTATGTAGATTCTAGTTTTTACAGTCAAAAAACACATTGATTATTAATGAATTACAAAGAAACCGCAGTGTACATCACGTACGCTGCGGATTATGTGCCTTCACTAAGTACCAAAACTGCACTCTGTATTCAATTCTGCAACGGAGCGGGTGGGCAATGATGGTGCATATAGCTCTTCGTGTGCGGTTTTTTGATTATTTTAATTACTATTTATGATTGGGGATTTATCTACTTTTTTGATTTTTACTTTGGTTACGGCTATTACGCCTGGACCTAATAATATATCTACTTTGTCGTTTAGTGCTAGTCGTGGGTATGTGGGGGTGATACCTTATATGGTTGGGATTATGTGCGGTGTGTTTGCTGTGCAGATGGTTATGGCTTTGGCTCTGTTGTCGGTTAGCTCTACTAGCTTTGCTGAGTTCCTTGAGTGGTTACGATATGTGGGGGTTGCTTATATTTTATACCTAGCTTATAAGACGTTGCAGATGAATGTGAATTGGAGTAGTGACGCTGAGATGGCTAAACCTAAGTTCCGTGATGGTTTTCTGTTCCAAGCGGTTAACCCTAAGATGTATTGCTATACGATAACTATACTAACAACCTTTGTCAATTATGATTGTGTGCGAATCTCGCAACTATTCACGCTATGTCTATTCTTAGCAGTAGTAACATACGCCTCACTATCAGTATGGGCAGGCACAGGAGCAATGCTAAAACGCCTACTCCAAAACGACCTATACCGCAAGATATTCGCCCTAGCAATGGCATTAAGCCTGTTATACACCGCCTACAAAATATTTATCCCGTAGCAATCTCCCTTTTTTAGATGGGGGGATGATTCTCCTCGTTAGTCTTCTGGTGGGGTGCGGCGGAGTTTGTTTGAGGGGGTGCGTTGGAAGGCTTTTACTGTGATTAGTGTGCGGGGGATGGCGTAGCTGGGGAGTAGCTTTTTTAGCTCGGTTAGGAGCTGTTCGCTGATTTCGCTTACTATTTGCTTATCTTCATCCTCTATTGTTGGGTCTTCTAGCATTAGTACTAGCTCTTCACCCCATTTCTCGGATTCTCGGGATGATATGTAGAATGGTTGGTGGATTAATGGGCTTATCTTAAATTCTATATCTTCGGGGAATATTTTGATGCCTCCTGTGTTGATGATATTATCGTATCGTCCGCACCAATAGAAGGCGGTTGGTCCTACTAGCTCTACTAGGTCGTTGGTTGTGATTTGCTCGTTGCGGAATTGTGGTGTGTTTACTATTAGGCAGTTGCGCTCATCTGTATCAAAGGTGGTTTCACCTATTGCCATAAATGGTTGGCGGTCGTCGGTTATGCGTGCTAGGGCTACGTGTGAGCAAGTTTCTGTCATACCGTAGGTTGCATAACTCTTGATTGGTGAGTCTGCTATGCGTTCCCATAGGTTGTTATGGATTGTTCCTCCGCCGATTATCATTTTGCGGATTAGCTTTTCTTTATCGGGGTTGTTTAGGATATATTCAACTTGTGATGGTACTACACATATCAAATCTATCTCTCGCCCAGTGTAATGGGCTAGGGGGGTGTTGCTGGCTGGCTCTTCAATAATTGATGCTTCAGCTATTAGGGCGCGCAAAATCATCATCTTTCCAGCTATGTAATCAGGTGAAAGGGGTAGATAGAATAGCGATTGGCTATTTATCCCGAAGAATTGGTTGGTTAATCGTGCAGATGCTATCATATCATCTTTGAATAACTTAATCTTCTTAGGTTTCCCTGTTGAGCCTGACGTTCTTACTATTATATACTCGTCATCATTAGTAAATTCTTCAACAAAGTCATAGAGGTGGGGGGAGGCTACCTCCTGTACCTCCTCTAGTGTTGTGCATAAAGTGTTGTTAATGGTAATTTGCATAATTTGCTGGGTCTAATGTTGTTTTATAGTTTGTTGTTGTTATATTCCTAAATAAAAGGGAAATGCCAAAGATGCCTTGTTATCCATTTCCCTATTACTTCAGTCCTTTTTCGGTTAAGTAACGTTCCGCATCAATAGCTGCTTTACATCCCATCCCTGCTGCTGTAATGGCTTGGCGATAAACGGGATCAGCTACATCACCTGCTGCAAATACGCCTGGGATATTTGTTGCTGTGCCTGTACCTATGGTTTGGATATAGCCATTCTCGTCTAGGTTGATGCAATCTTTAAAGATATCGGTATTTGGCTTATGTCCGATGGCTAGGAAGAATCCATCTATCTCAATATCAAGGTTCTCCTCCTGCTCTGTTCCTTTGCGTTTTACTAAGTGTGCGCCCTCAACGCCATTTTCACCGAACAGTCCTATGGCGTTGGTTTCAAATAGGATAGTGATATTTGGGGTCGCGCGTACTCGCTCTTGCATTACCTGCGATGCACGTAGATAATCTTTACGGACTATTAGATATACTTGTGATGCTAATCCGCTTAGATAAACAGCCTCTTCACACGCTGTGTCACCGCCACCAACTACTG
>JAWXTT010000198.1:0-2979 GCA_044433325.1 Bacteroidales bacterium | reverse complement strand
ATCATCCACCACTATGGCTATGGCTAACACTAATCCAAATAGAGTTAGTGTGTTAATAGTAAATCCTAACAGTTTCATCACGGCAAAGGTTGCTATCAATGATACAGGAATGGTAATCATAGGGATAATTACAGCACGCCAATTTTGTAAGAATAATAATATTACTAGCATTACAATAATAGTAGCCTCGACTAGAGTAACAAATACCTCGTCAATAGATGCAGAAACAAAATCAGTAGTATTAAGAATAGTTTCATAATACACTCCGCTAGGGAAATATGCAGTTAATTCATCCATCTTATTCAGTACATTATTGGCAACATCTAATGCGTTAGCCCCTGGCAACTGATAAATAGCTATTAACGCTGCATCCTCACCATTAACCGATGAAATGGTACTGTAACTAACACTACCTAAATCTATACGACCTATATCTTTCAAGCGAAGGTAACTACCATCACCATTGGTTCGGATAATTATATTTCCGAACTCTTCAGATGTTACCAATCGCCCTTTTGTTGTCAATGTAAACTGGAATGCTTCATTCCCACTAGTTGGAGCAGCACCTACACTACCAGCTGCTACCTCCATATTCTGAGCTATTATCGCTTGTTGTACATCAGCAGGAGTAACACTACGTACTCGCATTACCTCTGGGTCAAGCCATACACGCATACTGTAACTACCAGCACCAAAAACTGTTACTCCACCAACGCCACTTACACGTGCCAATTCATCGGAGATACTAATGCTAGCATAGTTAGATAGGTACAATGAACTGTAACGTTTATCCCCTTGTAGAGCAATAAATAATACTATATTGGTTGACTGTTTCTCGGTAGTAATACCTTGTTGTATCACAGCTTCAGGCAGACTGGCTTCAGCAATGGCAACTCTATTTTGAACCATAACAGTAGCCATATCTACATCTGTACCTAGCTCAAAGGTGATAGTAAGGTTGTATGTACCATCCGAAGATGAGGTAGAACTCATATACATCATCCCCTCAACACCATTAACTTGTGCCTCGATAGGTACGCCAACAGTTTTGGCTACCGTTTCAGCATTTGCTCCTGGATAGCTGGCTGTAACCTGAATAGTAGGAGGCGTAATATCAGGGAATTGTGCAACAGGTAGTGTAAATAGGGTTAATCCCCCTATAAAAACCATTATAATTGCAACAACCGTTGCAAAAATTGGTCTATCTATAAAGAATTTTGAAAACATAGCTTATTTTTTTATGATTGGGTTAACTTCCATACCTTCACGTAATTTAAGTAGTGCTTTGGTCACATATTTATCTTTAGGAGTAATACCATCTAGGACTATGCGTAAGCTATCTTGATATAGTTCGCCTATTTTAATAGGGGTATATTCAACTTTATTTGAATCATTTATTACGTATAGATATTTCCCCAATTGATCTGTCCCAATTGAGGCATCTCTTACGAGTGTTGCGTTAGGCATCTCAGCGTAAGGGAGTTTAATATTTACATACATACCACTCTTTAATTCGCCATATTTATTATCAACAATAGTACGCATAGTTAATGTCCCTGTTGATAGATCTACATATGGTGCAACATAGTTAAGCTCACTGAAATATTCATGTGGTAGTGGTGCGTTAAATAGGATAGGGATATTTTTTAAATTAATCTCGGATGCTTTATCTGAGTGATTTATTAATCTAATATATTGGCTATCCTCAATTGAGAAATATGCATTAAGTGTGCTATCATCATAGATTGTAGCTAGTGTAACAGGACTAATAGCTCCATTTAGATAAGCTCCAACATCAAATTTTGCATCGTTAATATGACCATCAAAGGGGGCGCGTATGTAGCAATAACTTAGATTAGTTTCAGCTGTTGAAAGAGCTGCTTCGGCACTAGATATAGCTGCATCTGATTGGTTTAATATATTTTGAGCTTTAATTAAGTCAATTTGGGAAACAGCATTACTTTCGGCAGCCTCCTTAATACTTTTGTAATTTTCCAGAGCGTATTCATATTGGCTATGTGCTTCATTTAGATTTGCTTCCGCTTGCTTTACAGCATCGATATATGTTACGGGTTCTATAACAAATATTAAATCACCCTTTCGGACTTTGCTGCCAGCTGTAATATTACTTTTAGTAAGGAATCCATTTACTCTAGCCACCAAATCCACTTTAGCTTTTGATGTTAAGTAGCCAGGGTATGTTTTAGATAGAAGTACTGAATCAGTAGTAGGGTAGGTAACCTCAATGTTCTGTTTGTAATTAGCATTCATCATCCCCTTTTCGCTCCTGTTTTTACATGAGCTAATTATCCCCAAAGTGAAGATAATTATTGTGATATAATTAATAGTTTTCATATATTTAGTTTTAAATGTTTAGTTATTCATCCCAACCACCACCTAGTGCTTGATATAATGTAATTAATGATAGTAACGCTTTAGATTGTGAAGTTATCATTGAGTTACTGTACTCTAGTGAGTTAATTTGTGCATCAGCAACATTTGTAAATGAGCTTAATCCTTTTTTATACAACTCAACTGATAGCTCCAATGCGCGGTTACTCTCAACCATTACTGTTTTTAACGCTTCGATGGAGTGTAGTGAGTATCGGTAGCCAATCATAGCATTATCCACCTCCATATAAGCAGTCATAACGCTATTATTGTAATCATTAATAGAAATTTCCATCTGTTGTTTAGCTGATTTAATAGTGTGCTTACGTGACAAGCCATCAAAGATTGTCCAACTAAGGGTAGGTGCAACTGAATACGCTAGACTACTACGTTTAAATAAATCATCGAAATCATTAGCATCAAATCCAATAGAACCACTAATGGTTAAGGTAGGTAGAAATTCATTCTTAGCAACACCAACAGCTGCTGCCGCCGCTGCAAGTGTATATTCAGCCGCCTTAATATCGGGACGACGACGTAGTAAATCTAATGGAACACCTACTGCAACAATAGCGTGATAGTCGGGCA
>JAWXTT010000197.1:0-3019 GCA_044433325.1 Bacteroidales bacterium | reverse complement strand
TGTTACCGAAATATAGCCAATAGATAGGCTAACTTCGATAACACGTATTTAAGATGAGATTTTGTGATATTTTCTTGCCACTCCTATGGGAGCATAGTAAAGCTATGTGACCATAGGAGTGGCAATAAAATAGCCAAAATATCGCTTAAATACCAATACCAAATAGGAAAGTTAATGGTATATCTAAACGCTTAGCCCACGAGTTTTCAGAGTGTGATTCACCATCAAAGAATAGTGTTTCCCAATTCTCGCCCTCGGTGTAATTCATCTTGCGCATGGCAGCATCCAGTTTCTTTTGATGTGGAGGATAATATGCATCTAGCGTTTTATTACCATAATCAAAATAGATACGATTGTCACCATTAGGCTCTGGTAATTCATCCTCCATATATTCACATAGCTTGGTTGAAAACTCGCTCTTTTCATCAACAAAGGCAACATCAGCACTCCAACCGCTCAAGTGTGTTGAAACGCACCCTGCTCCACCAAACACAGTAGGATATTCACAGATAGCATAAAGAGAGATTAATCCACCCATACTTGAACCCATGATAGCTGTATTTTCACGCCCAATGTTCACATTGTAGTGAGTATCAATATATGGTTTTAGTTCAGTAACGATAAACTTTAGATACTTATCAGCACGCAACGGTGTTTTTAATAAACCTTTTAGTACTGCACGATCCGAGTCGTCATAATAGTTTACAACACGCTGTGGTAAAAAATCAGCAGTTCTTGAACCTGGTTTAGAGTGAATAGCCACAATCATAAATGGTGTAACTTTACCAGCATCCATAAGATCTTGCGATACCGAATCAGCCATCCATGACTGTTTATTCCACGCCTGAACTGCATCAAAAACCATTGCTCCATCATGCATATAAAGGACATTAAGTTTCTCAGCACTGTTAGCATCATAGCTATTAGGTGTCCAAATATCTACTACCATATCCTCCATATAAACAGATGGATAAGTAATACGGTTAAGTTCACCCTGCTGAACATTCATTGGTGACTTTGAAATTGCTATCTCATTAGCGTTCAGAGAGATAGCCGAAATTAAAATTGCTAGGTTTAAAATTAAGTGTTTCATAGAATTTATTATTTTTTTAATTAAAAATGTCTTCAAGTATATAAGTAGCTAAGCGTGAGGCTCCTATACGGAAATATTGGTTATTCATCCACTCCTCGCCCAGTATCTCACTAGCTACGGTATAGTATTGCAGGGCATCTTCAGTGGTAACAACTCCGCCTGAAACTTTCACCCCTATTTTAGTGCCGAATTTAGCATGGTACTCCTTGATAATCTGACAGATAGTATATACCGCTTCGATATTTGCACCATCATACACCTTACCTGTTGAAGTCTTGACAAAGTCAGCTCCTGAGTATATAGCCATTAGTGCGGCACGTTTAATATTCTCAGCTGTTTTTAATGCTCCTGTTTCAATAATAACCTTTAGAGTTGCATCCTTTGCCGCCATTTTCAACTCAGCTAATTCATCAGCCAGCTCCTCATAGTTACCCTCTAATAGATAGCCTAAGTTCATCACAACATCTATCTCAGTAGCACCATCCAGAACAGCCAAAGCAATCTCAGTAGTCTTAATTTCAGCAAAGGTTTGTGCTGACGGGAATGCTGCCGCAACCGCCGCAACCCCTACCCCACTAACCTCAAGTGCAGATGTCACAGTAGCCGCAAAGTTAGGATAGACACAAATAGCCGCCACATTTCCTAATTCAGGGTGCTCCTCCTCAAAAGCATTAACTCCATCTACAAATTCAGTTACACTACGGTGAGAATCAGTGGTAGCGAGTGTGGTCAAATCTATGCAATTATAAATCTGCTTATACACCTCCTTAGTACGATATTTATCTATGTTATCAGCTACTAATTTTTCTGTGGCTAGCTTAATTGCAGCATCATCAACCTCTACCTTTGAGGCTGTAAATATTTCGTTATACTTATCCATTATTTTAATTTATTATTTTCAATATGTCTATTTTTATCTCTAATGGTTTTCTTATTAATATTGCGTTCAAACGCCTCAGTAAGGTTAACGCCAGTCTGATTAGCGATACATAACAACACCCACATAACATCAGCCAATTCATCCGAAAGGTCTAACGATTCCTCGCCCGCTTTAGATGATTGCTCACCATATTTGCGAGCCATAATACGTGCTACTTCGCCAACCTCCTCAGTCAGGATAGCCATATTAGTAAGCTCACTGAAATAGCGAACTCCATACTCACGTATCCAACTATCAACACGCTCTTGCGCTTGCTCTAATGTTATGCTCATATCATCCCTCCCCTACTCTTTAAGTTTAGAATCAATAATTATAGTTACTGGTCCATCATTAATAAGCGAGACTTTCATATCTGCACCGAATATGCCACGTTTAACTTCCCTCCCCAACTGCTGAGATAACTTCTCACAAAATTGTAAATAGAAAGACTCGGCAATCTCAGGGCGTTCGGCACGTATGTATGATGGTCTATTCCCTTTGCGCGTAGATGCTGTAAGTGTAAACTGACTTATTGCCAAAATCTCACCAGCAACATCCTTTACAGACAGGTTCATCACACCCGCCTGATCATCAAAGATACGCATATTTAAGCATTTTGCAACTATCCAATCTAAATCAGTCATGGTATCGCCCTGCTCAACCCCAACTAATATCATCAAACCGCGCGCGATGGAGTTATGTACAACCCCATCAATGGTAACTGCTGCTTCACTTACACGCTGTATTACTAATCTCATATCTATTATTTATTATTATTAAAATACTCTATTAATATCTTAGCTTTAGCCGCTCCTAGTAGTCCCGTTAGCTCATCAGCGGTAGCCTCACGGATGCGTTTAAGGCTTTTAAACTGCTTTAGAAGCATCTCTTTACTCTTAGTGCCTATACCCTTGATATCATCCAATTCAGAGTGAATCTGCCCCTTGCTACGACGATTACGATGGTGTGTAATACCGAAACGGTGCGCCTCATCTCTCATAACTATG
>JAWXTT010000196.1:0-3061 GCA_044433325.1 Bacteroidales bacterium | reverse complement strand
AAGTGGTTCACGACTACGCTCACGACCACGTGTATAAGGCACTATACAATATGAACAGAAGTTATTGCAACCACGCATAATACTAATAAAACCACCAATCTTATTACCACCAATACGTCTAGGCATAACATCCCGATAAGTTTCGGTTGTTGATAGTTCTACATTTATGGCACGTTGACCACTCTCAACACTACTAATCAAGCTAGGTAAATCTAGATACGCATCTGGTCCAACTACTAAGTCAACTTCATAGTCATTGATTAAAATCTCCTTGATGCGCTCAGCCATACAACCGATAACACCAATTATCATACCTCCAGATTTCTTACGCTTGATTATTGCCAACTGTTTTAGGCGTGAGAATATTTTCTGTTCAGCATTATCACGAATAGAACAGGTGTTTAAGAAAACGGCATCACTCTCGTCAATATCCTCAGTTATCTCATACCCAGCCATTTGCATTACCGAAGCAACAACCTCACTATCAGCTACATTCATCTGACAACCGTAAGTCTCTATAAACAATTTCTTATTTTCAGCACCTTGTGAATACACAACACCCTCAAAATCAGGTACAATTTTTTTCATCTTTATAAATTAATTCTTATTTCTTAGATATAATTAGCCAATATTTGTTTGCTAAGTAATCCATTAATCATTATTTTTGCGTAAAATTACTAATAAGAGATGGAATATTCTGACATTCTAATATATATTATAGTTATTTCGGTAGTTTTTATATCTACATTGGCTAAAAAAAGGGGTACAGACCCTAACCCAATAGATAAAAAACCTACTCAAACCAATAATAGCACTAATGAAAGACCAAAACATGAGAAATCATTAGCTGATAAATATAATTGGACAGATAATTATAATAAAACTACAAAAATACCAGAAGTTAACAACTCAGACCCTACGCCTGAACCAACATCTAACAGCTCACTACCATTAAATAGTGCTGAAAAGTTGCGTCAAGCAATTATCGTTTCTGAGATTTTAAAACGCAAATTTTAATTATAAACATATATTATACACAAAGAAAAAAATGGCAATTCCGTTTATTACAGCAGAAGAAGCTGCTGCACACATTAACAATGGTGACAATGTAGGATTCTCAGGGTTCACCGCATCAGGTACACCTAAGGTAGTATCAGTAGCACTTGCAGCTAAAGCAAGAGCAGAGCATGAGGCAGGTCGCCCATTCAAGATTAATATCTTCACTGGTGCATCAACTAATGATTATATTGATGGTGAGTTAAGTCGTGCTGATGCAATCAACACACGTACCCCTTACCAATCTAATGGTGATATGCGTAAAGCATTAAACTCACACCAAGTACATTATTTTGATATGCACCTATCGGAGCTGGCTCAGAATATGAGATACGGATTCTTCGGTAAAATGAATATTGGTATTATTGAGGCTGCAAGCGTTAGCGAAGATGGTGAGATTGTACCAGGAACAGGTATCGGTATCACTCCTACTATTGCAGCAATGTGTGACAAGTTCATTATTGAGCTAAATGATAAAATCCCTGCATCAATCAAAGGATTCCACGATGCATATCTTCCACTAGACCCTCCTAACCGTCGCGAAATTCCAGTTTACAAGCCTAGTGATCGTATCGGTTCAGCAACAGTTAAGATTGACCCTGCTAAGATTATCGGTATAGTTCGTACATCTAAGATGGATGGAGTAGCTGGATTCTCAGCTTGTGATGATACAACAATGCAAATTGGAGCTAACGTATGTTCATTCCTAGTATCAGAATTAAAAGCTGGTCGTATCCCTGAAACATTCCTACCAATGCAATCAGGTGTAGGTAATATAGCAAATGCAGTATTAGTAGGATTGAACCAAAACAAAGATATCCCTGCATTCGAGATGTACACAGAAGTGGTACAAGATGCAGTGTTAGATTTATTGAAATCAGGAAAATGTAAATTCGCAAGTACCTGTTCATTGACATTCTCAGATGCTACAATGACTGAGTTCTTTGAAAATATAGACTTCTACCGTGACAAGTTAGTTATTCGTCCTGGAGAGGTTTCAAATAATCCAGAGGTAGTACGTCGTTTAGGACTTATTACTATGAATACAGCTCTTGAGGCAGATATCTTTGGTAATATCAACTCAACGCACGTTCTTGGCACTAAGATGATGAATGGTATAGGTGGTTCAGGTGACTTTACACGTAACGCTTACCTATCAATCTTTAGCTGTCCATCAATCGCTAAGGGTGGTGCTATTAGTACTATTGTGCCTATGGTATCTCACTTAGACCACAGCGAACACTCTGTAAATATACTTATTACAGAACAAGGTGTAGCTGATCTACGTGGTAAAGATCCAGTACAACGCGCTGAATGTATTATAGAAAACTGTGTACACCCTAAATATAAAGAGCTATTACGTGAATACCTAGCAATGGGTAAAGGTGGACAAACACCACACACGCTAGAGAAAGCATTCGCCTTCCATGAAGAATTTGCAAAATCAGGAGATATGTCAAACACTAAATTTTAGTCCAAAGATAATCTAATTAGTAAAGGGGACTTCTAAAAATTGAATTTTAACGCTTTTCTACTTCGATACTTCATCTTCGCATTTTACAAAATGTACCATAGGCACCGCTACGCTCACATTTTGAAAAATACAAATCTAAAGCATCAAAATAAATAATCGAATAAAACCAATTATTAGAAATCCCCTCCTAACTTTGACAATGCGCACCCTAGTCAATTTTCAAGTCAAACAGAGGTTTAATTTTTATTTGTTCCTCAGTCAGAAACAATGTTTCCACATGTACCCTCTCATTATATGATTGCTTTATGTATATTGTAGTAATTGTTTTAGCAATAGCTATAAACCTGAATTTTGGATAAGCACCTGCAGTTTCGCAAGGATGTCATAAGCTCTGACAGATATACACTCCCTAGTCAGAGCTATATAACCCCAACGAACTCTATTTTCCAATACAGTTTTAAGCTATGAAAATAACACCAGTTGTCCTGATTGTTTTTCAACTTCAAATTTAATTGCAGGCTTCTTCTCAAA
>JAWXTT010000195.1:0-3142 GCA_044433325.1 Bacteroidales bacterium | reverse complement strand
GTCGAGGATGACCATGCGGGTGGGAAGGCTACGCCTAGCGTTAATCATTCTCCTACTAATCATTATTGGCATTAATCAAATCTTTTTGCTAATTTTGTAGCTAAATGGAGGATTATCTTAATGAACTGAATGAACAGCAACGTGCTGCTGTTGAATATAACGATGGACCGTCACTGGTGATTGCTGGTGCTGGCTCAGGGAAAACGCGTGTGTTGACCTATAAAATTGTGCACTTGCTAAATAGTGGGTATGATGCAGGGTGTATTCTTGCGCTAACCTTTACTAATAAGGCGGCAGCACAGATGAAGGAGCGTATTACTGACTTGGTTGGTTATAAAACATCCTCTAGGCTATGGATGGGGACTTTCCACTCTATATTCTCACGTATTCTACGTTTTAATGCTGAACGTATTGGGTTTAAACAGGATTATACCATTTATGATACTGCTGATTCACGTTCACTTATCAAGATGATAATTAAGGATATGGGTCTTGATGACAAGGTATATAAACTTGCTGCTGTTCAGTCACATATCTCAAATCTGAAAAATGCACTAATCTCACCTGAGAATTACGCGGCTGATAATGATTTCCGCCAAGCTGATACACGCGCTAAACGCCCTCAGATGTACGCTATTTATCGTGCTTACTGGCAACGCTGTTTTGTATCTAATGCTATGGATTTTGATGATTTACTATTTTATACTAATATCTTATTGCGTGATAACCCTGATATTCGCAAACAGTATCAGGAGCATTTCCGCTATATTCTGGTGGATGAGTATCAAGATACTAACTTTGCCCAACACTTGATTGTCTTACAGTTATGTAAGGGTGGTGGCAATCTATGCGTTGTTGGGGATGATGCTCAGAGCATCTACTCGTTCCGTGGAGCTAATATCCGCAATATCCTAAATATGAAGGGGCAATACCCTACCCTGCGTACATTTAAGTTGGAACAGAATTACCGCTCGACACAAAATATTATCAATGCGGCAAATAGCTTAATTGAGAAAAACCGTGAGCAGATACGCAAGCATATCTTCTCGACAAATCAAGAGGGTAGCAAAGTTAAGGTATTACAAGCATACTCTGATTATGAGGAGAGCTACTTGGTAGCTAATCAGATCTCTGAGATACGTATGCTACAAGATTTTGATTATTGTGATTTTGCTGTGTTGTATCGCACTAATGCTCAATCTCGTATCTTGGAGGAGTCTTTGCGTAAACGTAATATTCCATATAAGATTTATGGGGGATTGTCGTTCTATCAACGTAAGGAGATTAAGGATGCAATAGCTTATTTCCGCATGTGCATCAACCCTAATGATGACGAGGCTCTTAAACGTATTATCAATTACCCTGCACGTGGTATTGGTGATACTACGGTTGGTAAGTTGCAACAAGCTGCAATACACCATAACAAGAGTATTTGGGAGGTTATCGGTAACGTTTCTACCTTTGATGACATAAAGATTAATAGTGGTACAGCTAATAAACTAGCTAATTTCCATGCTCTTATCTCTGAATTTATTCAGATGAATACTGATAAGGTTAATGCTTATGATTTGACGCAACATATCTTAAATAAGTCACAGATATTAGCATCGCTATATAATGATAACACCCCTGAAAATATTAGTAAACAGGAGAATATCTCAGAGCTATTGAATGGTGTTCAGGAGTTTATCACAGCTAAAAGTGAGGAGGGTGAAGAGAACCAAATATTTATGTCAAACTTCCTATCCGAGATATCTCTAGCTACTGATCAAGATAAGAATAGCGACAAGGACGATGCTAACTATGTTACTCTAATGACTGTGCATGCCGCTAAGGGTTTGGAGTTTAAGAATATAATTATTGTTGGTGTTGAGGAGGATCTGTTCCCATCTAGCATGAATATGGAATCAATCAGTGCCATTGAGGAGGAGCGACGATTGCTATATGTAGCAATTACGCGTGCTGAGATTAACTGTGTAATCACCTTTGCAACTTCACGTTTCCAGAATGGACAAACTAAAATATCAACCTCTAGTCGTTTCCTTAAGGATATTGACCCTGAATACTTAACTATGTGGCAAGGTAGCGATGTTAACAGTAATCGTTTCGGAGGTAGTAAGAGTAGTACATTTAATAGTGGATATAAACAATCACCTCCTAGATTTAGTAAGTCATCACCTACCCTTTCATCAAACTTTAAAAGGGTTAGTAATGCTACTACGCCTAAAGCTACCACAGCCTCTAACGAGGGGGGCAGAACACATACAGCAACGGAACTTAGCGTAGGTATGCGCATAAGTCATAACCGTTTCGGTATCGGGGTTATTGAAAATATTGATACTATCAATTCTGACGCAAAAATTAATGTAAACTTTGAGAATATTGGCACAAAGAATCTACTACTCAAGTTTGCCAAATTCACAATAATTTAAAATTATGATAAAACTAGAAACTCCATTCTACATAGTGTATGAAGATAAGTTACGCCGTAACTTAGAGCTAATCACCTCAGTTGCAAAGAGTGCTGATGTGGAGATAATTATGGCTTTCAAGGCTAATGCACTGTGGAAAACCTTTAGCATATTTCGTGAATATGGCGTTAAATCAACAGCTAGTTCACTGAATGAGATGCAGTTAGGGGTTGAGAAGTTAGGCTCGCGCACACATACCTATTGCCCCGCTTATACCGACGTGACTATTGATAAATATATAGCTGGTAGTAGCCATATTACATTTAATTCCATTCAGCAATTTGAACGTTTTAAGTCAAAGATAGATGCTCATAACCTCGCGAACCCTACCCGAATGGTAAGTTGTGGATTGCGTATTAATCCTGAATATTCTGTTATTGATACAGATATTTATAATCCATGCGCGGCAGGTTCACGTTTCGGGGTGATTGCTGATAATATTGATATGTTACCTAATGGTATAGATGGTTTCCATTTTCATGCTCTTTGTGAATCCAATTCGTATGACTTGGAGCAAGTTTTGACTGCGGTAGAGAGCAAATTTGGGAAATTCCTACCTCAACTTAAATGGATAAATATGGGTGGTGGCCACCTAATGACTAAAGCTGGTTACGACACAGCACACCTCATTAAGCTACTAAAAGCGTTTAAAGCTAAATACCCTAATCTGC
>JAWXTT010000194.1:0-3284 GCA_044433325.1 Bacteroidales bacterium | reverse complement strand
GAATACTATTTCATATCCTACAGGCTGACAAATTCTTATATATGATTATGTGGCATGATAATTGTTATAAAATAATATATAATTTAATATATTATCATTATTATTATGGGAAGAACTAAAGAACTATTAATAGAACAGGCTGAGAAAGATAGATTAGAAGCAGAAATTACAGAATTTATTAATACTCAACTTTCAAAAGAGGGTATTATTAATGAGATACTATCTGGCATTTCTAAACAACTTATCGGGCGTGGGCTACATTCATTAAGCAAAAAACAACGAGCAATTATAGACAACTATATCAACGAATACAAAAATAATCATAAATGCGAAGTATGTTTAGGTGGCAATATGTCCTATCTGTCAGACTACCTTCATGTTGAAGAATCAGAATATAATCTTTGTCCAATGTGCGAATATGATCGAGCAAAAATTATGCAAGATTAAACTTCATATATAGAGGAAAATATAAATTAATCATATATCATTTTCTTTGTCATCCCACCATCTATAACTATATTTTCGGCAGTGATAAAGTTGTTGTTCTCTTCGCATAGGAACAGGCATGTTCGGCTAATATCCTCTACACGACCTACACGACCTGATGGGTGTTGTGCGTGGTCACTCTCACTTAACTTATCATAATCTGAGGTCTGAATCCATCCAGGAGATATCGCATTTACTGTAATTCCATATTTAGATAGAGATACAGCCAACGCATGTGTCAATGAGCTAACACCACCCTTTGATGCAGCATAAGCCTCACTACCCTCCTCACTCATTAAGTAACGAGTAGAGGAGATATTTATAATTCGTCCTCCAAAAGGATTAGCCACCGCCAACCCCTCGCGATGAATAGCTAATAACCTCGAAGTGATAAAGGCACTACGCAAGTTAATATCTATAACCGATTGAAACTCCTCAACCGTGATTTCAGTAATAGACTTAAACCTAGAAACACCAACATTATTAATAATAATATCAATATCACCCCATTCATCAATCAACGACTGAACAGAAGAAGTCAAAGCCTCAATATCTGCAACATCCAACGTAAAAGCACGTACCCCATTAGAAACAGCAATAGAGCCATCTATATCACAATAAGCTACCCTATCACCATTAGCATGGAACGATTCAACAATAGCGCGCCCTATCCCACTAGCACCACCAGTTACAAATACTCGTCTTCCACCAATGTTATTCATATTCCTATTTTACGCAATCCTTTAATATCTTACCCAGCTTATCAGCATACGCTCTAAAGCCTATATCGGTAAAGTGAATACCATCCACAGTACCCTCGTTATCATAACCTGACAAGCCTTCACAATCAACATAATACAGATTGTTAGGATTTTCAGCCTTTAACCTTTCATAATTCTTGCGGAAAGCTGCATTTTTCTTTTTAAGATACTCACCTAAAGTCAAATCAAACTTAACATAGCTGTACATAGGACCTTCAACCATAAAGATAGGCACATCAGGTTGAGCCTTACGAATAATATTTACAAAATCATAAGTAAGCGTATCACACATCATCTCAGTACAATTAGGGACAGGGTCTAACACAATTGCACTTAAACCATCAACCGAACCAATGGCACGAGCCATACAGAAATCCATCTTACCCTCGCCACTAAAACCTAGATTAATCACCTCACAATCTAAATCGCGTTGAATCATATTAGTAGCAACCATACCTGTACGAGTCGAGCAACCACCCTGCATGATTGAAGTTCCATAACATAGAATCCTCTTATCCTTACGTGGATTATCAATAATAGATTTAGTTATAGTAGCAGTAGAATCCACACCAACAGATAGTTCAGTTATACCATCATACAGAGGGAAATAAATCAGATATTCACGCATATCACCAGCAAGATTTTCAACATAAGTAGCTTCACACCCCTTATCACCATTCTTAATGTACGGGCGCGTAGTGTTTACATACTCCCACACACCATCATCACTAAGTCGGTAAAGATCAGTACCCTTTAATCCAGTATCAGCCATGTGAACCATATGCGTATTCCAACGCAACTCATACTTAACACCAACACTCTTAGAATCAGTAGCAAAACGCACCCCAATACCTGAGCTACATAGTGAACGCTCCCACAAATCAGGTCTTATACTATCCTTTAAATAACTAGGAATACGAGTATAATCCTCAAGCGTATCATCAAAACCCTTGTTTATAATCCTAAACTCCTGAGCATCCACATATCTCAATGCAGGAGCTTTCTCCTCAGCCCCTACCGAAAAAACCGAAACAGCAGCCAAAAACGCCACCACCCCAAAACACTTTAAATAATTCATCTTCATATCTATATTAATTTATTATTGCTTTATATCTCTATCTGTTATGTCAATAATCTCACATTTGTCATTCTGAATTAATAATCCTCATTTGTCATGTCAATAATCCTTATCTGTCATGTCAATAATCTCTCATTTGTCATGCTGAATTTAATTCAGCACCTTTCCAGTTCATCATCAGAACCTTAGCCGTTTAATTCAGAAACTTTCCAATTCAGAACCTTTTAAGTTCACACTCAGCAGCAGTCTTTCCACTCACTGCCCACAGAAGTTTATTTTGCACCTCCTTAAAGAATGTGAGAGTCATATCGTTTTGTGGCTCGTAATCTATACTTGTAGCATATATATCTTTAATCTGTTGATAAAACACCCTCTCAGAGATACGAATATCACGTATTCTATCAAGTAACTCACGGAAATAATTCATAGATGAACCACTCTTAAACCTCTCATCATTAAGAGTAAATCCCTTAATTATATACTCATGCAGCCTCTTAGTAGCCCACTGCCTAAACTGTGTACCCTGCTTAGACTTAACACGATAGCCAACCGATATTATTACATCAAGGTTGTAGAAATTAGTCGGTTTTGTAGAAAATTCGGTAATTCCGAATTTTCTCACAACATCAGAATCAACTAATTCACCCTCAGCAAAGATATTCTTTATATGCTCATTAATTGTAGATACTGACTTTCCGAACAGCTCCGCCATTTGACTTTGTGTAAGCCAAACTGTTTCATTCTCAAAGAGTACATCAACCTTTACGGCTCCATCCGTGCTTTTATATATTACTATTTCATTCATCCCCCTACTCTACACTTTAGATATTCTATTATTATATCAGCTACCTGTTCGCAGCTGATTTTTGTTGAGTCTATGGATAGGTCGTATGAAGAGGCTACTCCCCAATTCTTATTTGTGTAGAAGTTATAATAATCAGCCCTATTACGGTCATTTT
>JAWXTT010000193.1:0-3419 GCA_044433325.1 Bacteroidales bacterium | reverse complement strand
TGCTGTATTTAATGATATTAAGGTGGATGCGGTGAAACTTGGGATGCTATTCTCACAAGAGATTATTGATGTAATAGCTGATAAACTAGCGGAGTATAAGCCTAACAATATTGTTCTTGACCCTGTAATGATCTCTACATCGGGAGATCGTCTAATATCTGAGGAGGCTATTGATAGTTTAATCAGTAAGCTAATACCTTTAGCTAAAATTATCACGCCTAATAGACATGAAGCGGAATTGCTAAGTGGATTAACTATTGAGGATGAAAAGGATATACACCTAGTTGGCAATAAGATATTAGCTGATGGTGCTAAGGCTGTGCTTATCAAGGGGGGACACTTTGAGGGTACGGTTATGACTGACTATCTGTTTATTAAGGATACTGTTTTAGAGTTTAGCGGTGCTTTCGTTGATACGGTCAATACACATGGTACTGGCTGCACTCTTTCATCAGCTATTGCGGCTTTCTTGGCACAAGGGTTGCCGTTGCGTGTGGCTGTGGGTAATGCTAAAGCGTATCTTGAAAAGGGATTAATAGCAGGTGCTGAGGTTAAGGTGGGTAATGGTCATGGTCCACTAAACCATCTTCACAATCAAATAAATATGCATATACTATAATGGAAATATATATAAATAATGTCGCACGAAATATTGAGTGCGAAATAACAATCGAGAAATTATTATCAGCAATGGATAATATCCCTACTACTGGGGTTGCCATAGCTGTTAATGGTAGCGTGGTAGGTGCTTCACGATGGAGTGAACATAAGCTAAACGATGGTGACAAGGTGACAATAATACGTGCCTTTTACGGTGGTTAACAGATGAAATTGATAGCAATAACATCTGAGGGTTCAATTAGCCGTGAAGTGGAGCGTATCATCACCATACTAGATGGAGGTTTTGATTACGTGCATATCCGTAAGCCTAGCTACACACTGGAGCAGACTAGGGAGCTGATTAACGCTATCCCTAGCCAGTACCATCGTAGGCTGAAATTGCATGACTATTTTGAATTGACTCGGGAATTTGACTTGGGTGGTGTTCATCTGAATAGTCGTAACCCTAACGCACCATTGGGGTGTGGGATGGTTAGCCGCTCGGCTCATTCAGCTGAGGATATTGCTATGGCGGAGGGGGGATATGAATATATCACTCTAAGCCCAATATTTGATAGTATCTCAAAGGTGGGATATAATTCAAACTTTACTAAAAGTGAGTTACAGCATATTATTACTAATTATGCTGATAAGGATATAATTGCATTAGGGGGTATCAATGATAAGAATATCGCTAAGGTGCAGGAGTTAGGTTTCGCTGGTGCTGCCATTCTTGGCTATCTTTTTAGTGAAATGGATATTACTGAATTAAAAAAACGAATAAAATATGCTACAATTTATCACACACGCTAAGAGTAAGCAGGAGATTGTGGAACAGGTGAAAACCCTCCTTTCAGGTGGTTGTAAATGGGTACAACTACGTATGAAAAACGCTAGTAAAGAGGAGATAACTGAAACAGCTAAGGAGCTAAAGGAGCTATGCGCTGAGTGGGAAGCTATATTTATAGTAGATGATTGGGTTGATGTGGCTAAGGAGCTGGAACTGGATGGTGTTCATCTAGGTAAAAATGATATGCCTGTGGCTGAAGCTCGCATGGAACTAGGTGATGGTGCTATTATTGGTGCTACCGCTAATTGTTACGAGGATATCGAGGCGTTGCGTGGTGTTGATGTTGACTATATTGGCTTAGGTCCACTGCGTTTTACCTCAACAAAGGAGAAACTTAGCCCTATTCTAGGATTAGATGGCTACCGCGCTATTACTGAAAAGATGGCTGATAATGGAATAACTATCCCTACGGTTGCAATAGGTGGAATAACCTTTGATGATATCCAAACGGTTATGGATTGTGGCGTTAATGGTGTTGCAGTTTCTGGGGGAATTATCAATAGCGACAACCCAATAGAAACAACTGAAAAAATGATTACTCTACTTAATAAAATAGTAGATAAGCGAAATAACAAATAATACACGTTATGGATAAATTAAAAATTGGAGAGAGAGAGTTTTCCTCTCGCCTATTCGTGGGCACTGGTAAGTTTGCCTCAAATAAATTGATGCTTGATGCTATTCTTGCATCGGAATCTGAGATGATAACAGTAGCGATGAAACGCATTGATATGAACTCAGATGCTGACGATGATATGTTACGCCATATCAATCGTGAAAATGTTCAGTTTCTGCCTAACACTTCGGGAGCTCGTGATGCTAAGGAGGCTGTTTATGCGGCGCAACTTTCACGTGAATGTTTCGGCACTAACTTTGTAAAATTGGAGATTCACCCAGATCCTAAATATCTTCTGCCTGACCCAATAGAAACACTAAAGGCTACTGAGGAGCTGGCTAAACTTGGCTTTACGGTGTTGCCATATATTCAGGCTGACCCTGTGCTGTGTAAACGTCTTGAGGATGTTGGTAGTTCAGCCGTTATGCCACTGGCTGCCCCTATCGGCACTAACAAGGGTATTATTATGCGTGATATGATTGAGATTATTATTGAACAGAGCAATGTACCTGTGGTGGTTGATGCAGGATTGGGCGCACCATCTCATGCGGCTCTTGCTATGGAGATGGGTGCAGATGCAGTACTTGTAAACACAGCTATTGCGGTATCGGCTAACCCTGTTGAGATGGCTAAAGCATTTAAGATGGGTGTTGAAGCTGGGCGCAAAGCATACATCGCAGGTCTTGGCGCACAGAGTAGTTATGCACAAGCTAGTAGTCCACTAACTTCATTTTTAGATTAACGTATGGAGATAAATTATATAAAAGTTGACTCTTATCCACATTCTGATAAGGTCTATGTAAAGGGAGCTCTATTCCCGATTGAGGTAGCAATGCGTAAAGTGAATCTGCTACCTACTGTTAAAGTTAACGCTGATGGTGAAAAGGTGAGAACCGATAATGCACCAGTATATATCTATGATACAAGTGGTGAATTTACTGATAAAACTAAAAAAGTTGATATCTATAAGGGGTTAAGCCGTATTCGCGAGGAGTGGATTAAGGAGCGTGGCGATGTAGTTGAGTTGGATAGTATCAGCTCAGAATATGGTCGCAAACGCATGAATGATAGCTCATTGGATGCTATCCGTTTCCCTATACACAACAACCCATTGGTTGCGGCTGAGGGTAAAAAGATTTCACAGATGGCGTATGCTCGCTCTGGTGTTATCACCGCTGAGATGGAGTATGTGGCTATCCGTGAAAATATGAATAATGCAGCGGCTGGTATTGAAACACATATCACACCTGAATTTGTGCGTAGCGAGGTGGCTTGCGGGCGTGCTATTATCCCTGCTAATATTAATCACCCTGAGGCTGAACCTATGATTATAGGTCGTAACTTCTTGGTTAA
>JAWXTT010000192.1:0-3482 GCA_044433325.1 Bacteroidales bacterium | reverse complement strand
ATGCTTTAGATTTGTATTTTTCAAAATGTGAGCGTAGCGGTGCCTACGGTGCATTTTGTAAAATGCGAAGATGAAGTATCAAAATAGAAAAGCGTTAAAATTCAATTTTTAGAAGTCCCCTATATATTTACTTTTGAATAATTTGTGTAGTATCGTTTATGGAATATATTGGGGTTAAGGTGGGGTTTTCTTCAATATCTGATGGCATTATATAGGTGCCATTGAAGGGTATAATATCAACTTGGGTGCGTCGCCCTTGGGTTAGGTCTATGTTGGCGCGCTTGTAGGCGTTCCAGACTAGTTCACAACAGTATTGGTGGGTGGTATCCTCTAGGTTGTAATCGTGATCGAATGGGGTTTCGTTCTGGAGCTGCGCTAATAGGTAGTTGCGTATTTGTGCGCGTTGTAGTGTATCTAATGTGATACGATATACTGTGCCTACATCAGCTAATTGAGGCTTGTAGTATTGGTTTATTGGTTGGCAGTAGATTTTGTCTTCTTTGCGATTTCTCCCTTCGTAGGGTACTTCATGTATTACGTAATAGGTGCTGTCTAGCTCTACTATTATCCCTACATGTGAGTGGTAGCCGCGGTTGCTGGCTATGATAACGGCATGACTAACTAGACCTGATCCACGACGAAACGCAATATCTCCATCGTGAAACTCGAAATTGATATTGCGTTCGGTATTGGTTTCTACACCTCTCAGAGTGCATGAACTGGTTAATATAACTAATATTAGATATGTTATTATTTGGATAGTGCTATGTACCATTTACCATCTTCAGCTTTTAGTAATCTAGTGTTTTGTTCCTGTGATTGACCACTGCCATAAGTTACTTTAGTTATTACTATTGCTTCTTGTGGAGGTGTTTCCTCGTCATATATATGCTCGGCAAGGTTTTCATAAGATGTTATTCCGCCTGCTGAATCTATGATTCTTGATGCTTTTTCACCTAACATGTTCATATGCATATCTTTCATCTCTTTCTCCACTTCGGCTGACATTCCTGGCTCTACATATATTAAATCTCGTATCTTTTCGTATTGACGATTTTGCATTGCTGACATATATACGTCAACTACATCAGTAGGAGTTTTTGGGTGTGATGAACATGATGATAATATGGCAACAAATACCATGAAGATTGAGATTGAAATTAATTTTTTCATAATTATTAAATGTTATTATTTTCGGTTTATGTGCAAGATGTATTATTACTTGCTATTTGTGTGCCAAAAGTAGATAAAACTATTGATAGATGCAACAGAATGTGGTGCAAATTATTATTAGTTATTTTTTCGGTAGCTTATTATGGCTATGGCGTTGGCTGTGATAGTTAGTATGGTGATGGCAATGAAATGGTGGGTGAAGTCGGCTAGGTGGCTACCTTTGAGATATACCATACGTAATAATTCAACGAAGTAGCGGATGGGGTTGATGATGGTTAGCTTTTGCGCCCACTCGGGCATGCTGCTGATGGGGGTGAATAGTCCGCTCATTAGCATAAATATTATTAGGAAGAAGAAGGCTGTAAACATAGCTTGCTGTTGTGTGGCAGATATGGTGGAGATTGCTAGCCCAAAGCCTGTGCAGAATATTAGATATATGGCGGCAAATAGGTAGATGATTCCGATATTGCCCAATGGGAATATTCCATATACTAGCCATGCTATTAGAATACATAGGGTTAGCTCGATAAATCCTATTATCCAAAATGGGATTAGCTTGGAGAGGATAAAGATATGCTTGGGTAGTGGGGATACGTTGATTTGCTCTATTGTGCCTCGTTCTTTCTCGGAAACGATATTTAGGGCTGAAACGAATCCTGCAATTAGGGTTAGCAGAAATGCTATTATCCCTGGTACCATAAATTGTTTATAGTTGAGGTGGGGATTGTTTAGATATATGGTGTTTATCCCTACGTTGTTGTTGTTGTCTGGGTTGGTGATTATGCTGGTTAGGTAGGATGAGCCTAATGCGCCCTTTGTGCCATCAACGGCGTTGGCTGAGATTAGTATGTTGGTTGTGCCTTCGCGTTGGAGGGTGCGCTCCATATCGTGCGGAAATTCTACGATTATATCGGAGTTATTTATCTCTACTGATTGTAGAGCTGTGGGGTAATTGTTGTAATTGTCTGTAAGGTTGAAATAGTCTGAGGCTAATATCTGATTGGTGATTGCGTGCGAGGTTTGACTATGGTCGTGGTCAATAATGGCTACGTTGATATTACGCATCTCAAAGTTGGCTGCAAAGGGTAATATTACTAGTTGTAATATGGGTAGTACAAATAGTATCTTGGGCAGAAATTTATTGCGGAATATCTGCTTGAACTCTTTCTCTATTAGGTATGGTAGTATCATGGTTATAGTCGTATTTTAAAGCGTTTAACGCTGATGGCTATTATTACTAGTAGCATGGCTGTGAGTATAACTATCTCACTCCATACTTGAGATATGGTTAACCCTTTTATCATCACTCCACGTATGGCTAGGATGTACCATTTGGCTGGTACTATGTTGCTAATGACTTGTAGGATGGTGGGCATATTCTCAATGGGGAATATCATTCCGCTAAGTAGCACTATGGGTAGCATTAGCACTACACCACTGATTAGCATGGCTGCTTGTTGCGTGTCAACGATGGTGGATATTAATAATCCTAAGCATAGAGCTAGTAGTGAGTATAAGATGGATATGCTCATTAGTAGGGTTACGCTACCATTAATGGGTACTCCTAGTATGAATTTGGCTAGTAGTAGTATGGTTATTACATTGATGATACTAATTAATAGGTATGGTGCGGCTTTAGATATGATAATGATTATCGGTTTTATGGGGGAGGCTAGCAGTAGTTCCATTGTGCCTGTCTCCTTTTCACGGACTATGCAGATGGAGGTCATCATGGCGCATATTAAGATTAGGATTAAGCCCATTACTCCTGGTACGAAGTTGTATGAGCTTCGCATCTGTGGATTGTATAGTAGATGGGTTATGGGTGCTATGGTGGGTTGTATAGCTGAGTTGGTGGAGATTATGGCTTGTGCATATTGTGCTAGTTGGGTTGCTTGGTTGGGATCGGTTGCGTCAACTTGGATTTGTATATGGTTTGTTCCGATTTCATCGGTGATTTTTATTGCCATAGCTATTGCACCACTGCGTAATGCTAGGTCAGCAGAGGCTTGATTATCATATGTGTCGTATAGTATAAAGTAGTCGCTGGCGGATAATTGTTCAGTTAGTCGTCTGCTATCGTCATTGCGTTGGAGGTCGATTACACCTATTGGCGCGCTTTTAATCTCGTTAGTTATGGCGTACCCAAATAGTATGATTAGGATAATGGGCATAACTAGGAGTATCAGCATGGTACGTCGGTCACGGAATATGTGATAAAATTCTTTTAATATGAATGTTCTGAGTAGTTTCATAATAGTTAATCTCCTCTCTGTGCTGTGCGAGCTATGTTGTGGAATAATTCAGCT
>JAWXTT010000191.1:0-3482 GCA_044433325.1 Bacteroidales bacterium | reverse complement strand
GATTGAAGCACGTCGCACTGATGCTGCTGCATTCAATTCATTAACTCCTGCTGATGTTATATACCTACTTATGCCTGATAGATTCGCTAAAGGTGAATTACCTAAAGGACTTAGAGAGGTTAAGGGATTAGTCGAACGTGATAGCATGAGAGCACGCCATGGTGGTAATATACAAGGAATAATAGATCGTCTGGACTATATTGCAGATCTAGGAGTAACCGCTATTTGGAGCACTCCACTACTTACTAATCTTGAGGAGATTATGTCATATCATGGATATGCTATATGTGATTTATATGAGATAGATCCACGCTTTGGTTCAAATGAACTTTACCGTGAATTTGTTGAAAAATCACATGCTAAAAATCTAAAAGTGATTATGGATATGGTGCCTAACCACGTAGGTATTAAACATTGGTGGATGAAAGATTATCCATTCGCTGATTGGATTAACCCTAATGGAGAAAGAGTTATGTCATCTTTAGTAGCACAATCAGACCCATACCGTGCTGAATCAGAGTTGGTAGCTAACCGCGACACTTGGTTTGACACTATTATGCCTGACGTAAATCTACGCAATCCATATATGTTAAAATATATGACACAAAATGCAATATGGTGGGTGGAATACGCCAACTTAGATGCTATCCGTATTGATACTTTCCCATACAGCGATAAATACAGCGTAGCACAATGGACAAAAAGTATTACTGACGAGTTTCCTGGTATTTATCTTGTAGGTGAATGTTGGATTACTGAACCTGCACTAGAAGCATATTGGGAAGGTGGAAATAATAACAAAGATGGTTATGACTCAAATCTACCTATGGTAATGGACTTTCCTTTACAAAATTTCCTAATGAGAGCATTATATACAAATTTTAACGGCCCTAATGCTAATCCTACTGAATTATATAATAATATCGCACAAGATTTTGTATATGATAATCCTAACGAGCTACTTATATTTCCAACAAATCATGATACTCCTCACCTAGCTCTAATCACAGATAACAATCTTAATAAACAGATGTTAGCATACGCATTATTAGCAACTATGCGTGGAATTCCACAAATGTATGCTGGTGATGAACAAATGCTATTAGGTTATATGTCAGGCGATTATAGTAGTTGGAGAGCTGATTTCCCTGGAGGATGGGCTGAAGATGAGCGCAATCTATTCACAGGGGTTGGACGTACAGCTGATGAAGAAAAAATGTATCAATTCACAAAAAGAATTTTCAATTGGAGAAAAGGTTCAGAAGCAGTAATTAATGGTAAAATGATGCAATTCGTACCTCAATATAATGAAAACCTATATGTTTACGCTCGCTACACTGATAATGAATTAGTATTTACAGTACTAAGTTTTAACACAGAACCTGTTAAATTAAACTGGAAGAAATATGCTGAACTTTTTGTTGGTCGCCCAACTACTGGTTTAGATTTAGTTAGTAATGAAAATATTACTTTTGGTGATGAAGTTATTCTTCAACCATATGGTTCTATAGTACTAAATATAAAATAATAACATGAAAAAATTATTATTAGTACTATTTGTGATTGCTACTGCTTTAAGTAGCTCCGCTATCAAGATTGATAGAATTGAACCCATCTCGTGGTGGGTAGGAATGAATACACCTCTTCAACTATTATTAAATGGTGAAGATATTACAGGAGCTACCGTTGAAGTAAACTCGGAGGATATTACCATTGAAAAAGTTATTAACGCTGATAGCCCTAACTATCTTTTTGTTGATGTTAAGATTAGCCCTGATACTAAACCTGGCAAATATACATTCACAGTAAAGAAGGGTAAAAAGAAAACTAAAGTGGATTATATGATTGAAGCACGTCGCACTGATGCTGCTGCATTCAATTCATTAACTCCTGCTGATGTTATATACCTACTTATGCCTGATAGATTCGCTAAAGGTGAATTACCTAAAGGACTTAGAGAGGTTGATGGATTAGTTGATAGAAATGAAATGAGAGCGCGCCATGGAGGTAATATACAAGGAGTAATAGACAACCTGGATTATATTGAAGATCTAGGAGCTACTGCTATATGGAGTACCCCACTACTTACTAATCTAGAGGATATTATGTCATACCATGGATATGCTATATGTGATTTATATGAGATAGATCCACGATTTGGCACAAATCAGATGTATAGTGAATTAGTAGAGAAATCTCACGAAAAGGGGTTAAAGGTAATTATGGATATGGTGCCTAACCACGTAGGTGTTAAACATTGGTGGATGAAAGATTACCCATTCACTGATTGGATTAACTCATCTGAAAAAACTGTTCGAGCATCACTAGTATCACAATCTGACCCATACCGTTCTGAGTTAGACTATACAGCTAATCGTGACACTTGGTTTGACCCTATTATGCCTGATGTGAACCTACTAAACCCATATATGTTACAATATATGAAACAAAATGCAGTTTGGTGGGTAGAATATGCAAACATTGATGCTATCCGTATTGATACTTATCCATACAGTGATAAATATTGTGTTGCCGAGTGGACACAAGCTATAAAAGATGAATATCCTGGCATTACATTAATGGGAGAATGTTGGATTCGTGAACCTGGACTAGTTGCATACTGGGAAGGTGGACATAATAACAAAGATGGTTATGACTCAAAACTTCCTATGGTAATGGACTTCCCTTTACAAGATGTACTAACTCGAGCTCTTAGCAAGGATGAGAACCGACGTGAGGTATTTGAACTATTTAATCTATTATCTCAAGATTTTCTGTATGACGATCCTTTTAAACTACTTATCTTTGCTACAAACCATGACACATCCAGATTAGCTTCATTTACTAATGGTAGCGTTAAGAAACAGATATTAGCTTATTCATTATTGACAACTTTGCGCGGTATTCCACAGATATACTATGGTGATGAGCAAATGTTGGCTGGATATGACTCAGGTGATTATAGTAGTTGGAGAGCTGATTTCCCAGGCGGTTGGGATGAGGATGAACGTAACTTATTCACTGGTGAGGGTCGTACTGCTGCTGAAGATAGTATGTATCAATACTCTAGAAAGGTTATTAATTGGAGAAAAACCTCTGATGCAGTTATTAATGGTAAGATGATGCAATTTACTCCTGGGTATAAAGAGGGTATGTATGTTTACGCACGTTACACTGATGATGAATTAGTATTTGTTATATTAAACTTCAGTTCAAATACTGTTAAACTTGATTGGGATAGATATAAAGAATTATTTGTTGGTCGCCCAACTACAGGTTTAGATATTGTTAGTGATAAAAATATAACTATTGGTGAAGAGGTTATACTACAACCACATGATTCTATAATTCTACAAATTAAATAACATGAAAAAATTACTATTAGCACTATTTGTGCTTGCTACTGCTTTAAGTAGCTCCGCTATCAAGATTGATAGAATTGAACCCATCTCGTGGTGGGTAGGAATGAATACACCTCTTCA
>JAWXTT010000190.1:0-3489 GCA_044433325.1 Bacteroidales bacterium | reverse complement strand
TGCGTGTATGCTATTAAGCCTGCTGATTGGGAGAAATTGAAACAGGGTGACACTATGATTATTGATAAAGGCTTCCTTAGCTATCTTGCAATGCAGACAATTGGAACTGCTCGCGGAATTTTACACGCTAAGACTGAAGATACAGCATTTAATATCTATATCATCCCACCAATAAACACCCAAGATGTAATTAAAAACAACCTAAAAATAGAACTTAAAGTGGCTAACTAATTAATCCACGTAAAACTACAAGAATGAGGATGACCCAAAAGCCAAAAATGGCTAGGTTGCTCATCCTCTTTCATTATATCTAAATATTAATTTAGCGGTTATTCTAAAGACCTATTTTAGCTTTATAATTACACCAAACAGCCATCACATCTTCTATACTATTTTCATTATAAGCATTTTCAGCATCAACAACGAATTCAGAATCATACTTATTAAAATATTCAACAATATCAGTCATATAACCTTCTGGGAAAGAATTAGCATTAGCCATATTATCAGGTAACGGCTCTTTCTTTAGTACTAATCTAAAATCTACACTCTTTTCATATGCCGAGCCTTCACTAAATATACACGTATAATCAATCGCAATATATTCTGAGTTATAGGCTACAATTGTCCAAGGTTCTCTACCTCTTATTGGCATATAAGTATTCTCAGCGAAAAATATTGAATTATCAACATTGTCAATCTCATAATCCTCACTGTAATAGTAATATTCAAAATCTTCTGTGTATTCATCTAACATCTTTCCATCAGCAGGAACTGCATTACAGAAATAAATTTCACAATATTTATAAAGGAAGAAAGTTTCAATCTTACCATTTTCAAATCTATATCTTATATCTCCAACGCCTCCATCCCATCCATAGAAATAATCAACAGATGCAACAGAGTCAGTTCCAAAACGCTCAAAGCTACCAATCTCTATCCACTCCTCGCCATCAACATCTGTAATAAACTCCGCCATAGTAAAGTCTAAATTACCCTCAATAATATCGCCATTTGCTCCCCAAACAGCACCCTCAGGCAGTTCAACAATATCATTACTACAACTTCCTATCGCCAGAATTACCATAACTCCAAGCAAGATACTAATTTTTTTCATAATATAATTTATTTAAGTTTTAAAAATGTAAAGTTAAAAAAAAATACTATTTTCCAATACCCCCGCTTATGACATCCTTGCGAAACTGCAGGTGCTTATCCAAAATTCAGGTTACTAGGTGTACTAATAGCTTTCACTAGTTACTATCACTACGGGTAGTAATCAGTTGCTTTCAGATAGTTGACGTTATCATTAATAGCTGCATGTGTACTCCCTAAGTTATCTTTAACCTATTTATGATATGTGCCTACTTTAGAGTAGGGTCAATCTCAATATACGTGAGCTTTTTAACACCAAGGGAAGTCCAAAAGATGAGCCGCTATAACGCGTTATTTCCAGCTGGTTTTAGTAACTACTACAAACTTTGTTTATATCCATCGTAAACCCATCATCCGTCTGGGTGAATTTACCCTTTGCTTCCAAGAAGAGTATTAAGTTATCAATATCCAAGCCATCAGCTGAACAGGTATAAAAACATTGTTCTGCTCCAAACGTTTCAACGATTGCTTGCTTTAGGGATTCTTTAGTATAACTATTACCCTCCATCATTCGTAGCACCTCATGTGCATGTATCTCTGCCATTAATTTATCTGTTATTACCAAAATTTATTATGCTCTTCACTATACTCAAAACCAACCGAGGCTAATGTTTCAACCAATTCCGATTGGTTAATATCTAAGCCATCACATAGTTCAGTAAGTGAATTATATTCATCACGTAGTTTCATATTAATGAAACCGTACAACATCATTGGGTCTTTAGGTATCATAACTCCCCTTATGCAAGTTTCTTCCCAAGCTCCTCACATTGTTGTTGTGCATCCTCATCTGGTTCACCCTCACATGCTAGGTCTGCTATGATATTCACATCAGCAGATTCACTCTTCCATGTTTCAAGCCATTCACCACCACCCCAGCCATACGATCCGAATAGGATTACTGGTTTATCTTCTAGCGAACCCTTAGCCGCTTCCCACATCGGAAGAAATTCTGTTTCATCCAACTCTTCAGCTCCACATGCTGGACATCCAAATGCGAAAGCATCAAAATTAGCTATATCATCCGAGGTGAAAGATGATGCTGTAAATAGGGTTGCATCAGCACCTGCTCCATTAGCACCAGTTTCAAAACTCTTAGCCATTAACTCAGTATTACCTGAGCCACTCCAATATACAATTGCTACTTTACTCATAATATTCTCAGTTTTTTAAATTTCTCTAATTCTATCATCAAAGGCTGCCAAAGCAGCTTTTGCTCCTTCACCCATTGATATCACAATCTGTTTATATGATACGTTGGTTACATCACCAGCAGCATAAATGCCTGATTGTGATGTGCGACCATTATTGTCTGTTACTATCTCACCAGCACGATTAGTTTCAACCGCCGATGCAAATAGTGCTGAGTTAGCTGATAGTCCTATCTGAACAAATATCCCCTCTAGCTCGATAGTAGATTCTATATCAGTAGCTCTATCCTTAACCTGTATTGCTACTACCTTTGAGCCATCACCTACCACCTGAGTAGTTGCTGTTGAAGTTAATACCTTAACATTTGGCAATGATTTAAGTTTATCTTGCAATACTGTATCAGCCTTAAGTGTATCCATAAACTCAACAACTGTTACCTCAGCAGCGATACCTGAAAGATCTATTGCTGCTTCTACTCCTGAGTTTCCTCCACCTATTACTGCTACTCTTTTACCTTTAAATAGTGGACCATCACAGTGTGGGCAGAAAGCTACACCACGACCTATATATTCATTCTCACCCTCTACATTCAATCTTCGCCAGTTAGCTCCTGTTGCAATTACTATTTGTGAGGATTTAATAATCTCGCCACCTTTAATGTTCAAAATTTTATCAGCTCTATCAACTTCAAAACTTTCAATAGTTCTATTATCTAATATATCTATCTTATTACTTGCCGCATGCGCTCTCAGGTCAGCCGCCAATTGCACACCAGTAGTTTCTATTATAGATGGAATATTCTCAATAGCCACAGTTTCATTTACTTGACCACCTATGCGACCAGCTACAATTGCGACATTTAACCCCTTACGCGCTGAATAGATTGCCGCAGTTACCCCAGCAGGACCACCACCTGCAACAACTAGGTCATACTCCCTAACGGTAGTCTCGGTTGAGGTTTGGAAACCATACTTGCTCTCCAATTTATCTATTAAATCAACGATATTACCACGACCTACATGGAACTGCTGACCATCAGCATAAACAGTTGGGACTGCCTGTACATTTAATGCTTTTACTTCATCTTCGTAAATAGAGCCATCAACCGCTTGATGTGTTACTCCATCATTTAGCAGAGCTACAATATTCAATGCTTACAATATCAGGACAATTAGTACATGA
>JAWXTT010000189.1:0-3585 GCA_044433325.1 Bacteroidales bacterium | reverse complement strand
GCCATAGTAGTGGTGGAGGATGTATCACGACTCCTCAGCACAGGTAAATATAATAGATATGACGCAACAGTCAAATCTATGAAGGAGCTACAAAGTCCCTTAATCGGTGAGGTGTTAGTACTTATGGCGGTATTTATCCCTACGGCTTTTATTAGTGGTATTACGGGTGAGCTGTATAAACAATTTGCACTAACTATTGCTGTATCAACTGCATTTAGCGGTATTAATGCATTAACCCTTACCCCTGCCCTATGTGCGTTGATTCTTAAACCTGCTAAGAATGAATTCTTTGTTTATAGATATTTCAATAAATATTTTAATAAAACATTGAATGGTTACACCACAGCTATTACACATATTCTGCGCCGCCCTGTTATCGCATTTATAGTTTTTCTAGGATTAACAGGGTTAGCATTTTTTGGGTATGCTAAATGGCCATCATCGTATGTTCCTAATGAGGATTTAGGGTATTTTATCACCTCAGTGCAATTACCTAGTGGAGCATCACTAGAACGTAGCCAAGAAACTACTGAAAAGGTTATGGCGATGATTAAGGAGCTACCACAAGTGAAAGATGTTATCACCCTATCAGGTATGTCAGTTATTAGTGGTGGTACTGCATCTAATATGGGAACATTGTTCGTAGTATTAAATAACTGGAATGAGCGTAAAGGGTATGAAAATAGCGTCTTTGCTATTATTGATAAGGTTAATATAATGACTAGTTCTATTGAGGAGGCTATCATTTTCTCAATCAACCCTCCTGCAATTCCTGGTTTAGGTACTTCGGGTGGTCTGGAACTTGCACTGCTTGATATTAACAATCTAGGAGCTGATGAGATGACACGTGCTATTGGTGAATTGGAAGTAGCAGTAGCTGCGAATGATAAGTTAGCATCGATACAAACACTATACGAAGGTACTGTTCCACAATATCAACTAAATATTGACAGGAACAAGGTTGAGATGCAACAACTAAATCTTTCATCAGTTTTCTCCGCGCTATCACTATATATGGGGCAGAGTTATGTTAATGACTTTGTGGATTTCGGACGAATTTTCCAAGTACGTCTGAGTGCTGAAGCTCTCTCACGTAGCAATATCGGTGATGTGCTTAAACTTAGTGTTCGTAATAGCGAGGGGAAAATGGTACCATTCTCATCCTTTACAACTATTGAACCAACTATGGGCTTATCGGTTGATAATCGTTATAATATGTACTCGTCAGCATCACTTACATTTAATACTAAACCAAATATTAGCTCAAACGAGGGGATAAAGGCTACCGAAGAGGTGATAACTAGCACCTTAGGTAACAGTTACGGTTATTCATGGACAGGTCAAGCATATCAGGAGAATCAATCGGGAGCTTCTGTTGTGTTGGTTCTTATATTAGCAATTATTGTAACAATACTAGTATTAGCAGCTCAATATGAGAGTTGGACAGATCCAATAGCTGTGGTACTGAGTATGCCAATTGCAATATTAGGAACTGTACTAGGAGCAATAGTTATGGGACAAAGTATTAGTATTTATACCCAGATAGGGATAATACTGATTTTAGGGTTATCAGCTAAGAATGCTATATTAATTGTGGAGTATGCTGTTGACTTCCGCCATAATGGCGAAACTATACGTAATGCCGCTATTCATGCTGGACGCATACGTTTCCGCCCTATTGTGATGACTGCTATTGCATTCGTTGTTGGTGTTATGCCTATGATGCTAGCCACTGGTGCTGGCGCAGAGAGTCGCATATCACTGGGTACAGCAGTAGTTTTTGGGATGGCAGTAAATGCGTTGATTGGCACGCTGCTTATTCCTAACTTCTGGGAGTTGATGGAAAATATCCGTGAACGCTATTTAATGAATCTGTTCAAAGATGATACTGTAACTACCGCTAATGATGATGAATTGGATAAACCTCAACTATAATTGTGAATACTCTGGTATATCCCCTATGAAGATATATTCAGCAGAATCTTCAGAAAGTTGGCAACAATAATGCACCATGCCGTTGGTAACAATCAGATACTTTGCTCGCAACACCGAATTGTAGCGAAGTATCTGATTAAAAACATCTTGAGTAATCTTAACCGTAGCTGCTTTATATTCAATAATCATCAAAGGCTCACCCTGACGGGTTAATACAACAGTATCACATCTACGCTTAATACCATTCTGCATTAATGCCATCTCATTGGCAATTAATCCAGCTGGATACGCTTTATATTTAATCAAATAGGCAACAAAGTTTTGACGTACCCACTCTTCAGGTGTTAAGGCTACAAACTTTCGTCTTAATTTGTCGAAAATTTGAGTTTTATCACCATCACCCCCTTTTTTATATCTAAATTCTTCGGTTGGAATATTAAGTTGCATCCTATTTATATTAACTTTGTAACTGAGATTGTAAAATTAGTGTAAATCTAACATCAGAACAAGAAAATATGGCAAAAAAGGAGACATTAACAGCTGCGGAAATTACTCGTGATATCAACAAGTCAATTTTTAAGCCTATTTATATCTTACAGGGTGAAGAATCTTTCTATATTGATAATATCTCAGAGCTAATTTTAGAGAAAGCACTTACTGAGGATGAGAAAGATTTTAACCTTAGCATATTTTACGGATTGGATAGTGATGTGCGTGATATCATCAATGCCTGCAAACGTTATCCATTAATGGCACAACATCAAGTGGTGATGATACGTGAAGCACAACTACTAAAGGAGATAGACCTACTACAACACTACGTTAAACAACCGCTACATAGCACCATACTAGTCATCTGCAACAAGGGTGGGAATTTGAAAGCCACTGAAACGCTGAAATTAGCTAAAGCTAGTAACGATGTCATAATCTTTGAATCAAAAAAGGTAACAGATGCAAATGTAGCCAAGGTTATTAATGACTATGTCAAGGAGTGTAAATGTACAATTGGCGCAAAAGCACTATCAATGCTAAAGGATTATATCGGAACAGATATCTCACGAATTACTGGTGAGATTGATAAACTGGTACTAATACTAAACCAAAATAATCAATCAGAGATAACCGCTGAATTAATAGAACGTAATATCGGTATCAGTAAAGATTTCAACAACTTTGAATTTGAACAGGCTCTTCGTGAAAAGAATATGCTACGTGCTATGCGTATAATTGATTATTTCCAGAAAAATCCTAAAAATAACCCAACGGTGGTTACCATTAGTCTTTTATTCTCGTTTTTCTCATCAGTATTATTGGTACATACCTGTAAAGATCGTTCAGAATCGGGTTTGATGGCACAACTAGAAACTCGCTCGGCGTATCGCGCTAGGATATTTGCTGAGGCGACACGCAAATATTCAGCATTAGCTTGCATCAAAATTATAAGCTATATACGTGAATTTGACACCAAAAGTAAAGGTATAAACTCGCGCCAAAATGAATATGATTTGTTACGCGAGTTAACATTTAAGATTCTCAATAGCTAGTGGAAAACATTATCTAATACGATACATATACCCTAAACTAATCATAATTGAGTAACCATTAGATGCTGAGAATGTATCGGATTTACTATTACTAAATATATTTCCT
>JAWXTT010000188.1:0-3588 GCA_044433325.1 Bacteroidales bacterium | reverse complement strand
AGAGCCTATATATTTAGTGATGCTATATATATACATATCTTCAGCAAGGATAGCACGTTCATCACCTTTAGCGATAGCTGCATCTATATCACGCATATCAGAAGATATACCAGAAATACCTTTAACGCCACTCTCCTTATTAATTATATTTTGAACATCTGTGGCTGTTAAACCATTACGCTCCATAAGGAATGTAAATATACCTGGGTCAATACTTCCGCTACGTGTACCCATGATGATACCATCAACAGGAGTTAGCCCCATTGATGTATCAATAGAAACCCCATTAGCAATAGCTGCTATTGAACCACCATTGCCAATATGACAAGTGATTATCTTTTGGCTTTCAAAATCTAATCCCAAGAATTCGCATGAGCGACGTGATACATATCTATGACTAGTTCCGTGAAATCCATATTTACGTACTCCAAACTCTGTGTAGAAATTATATGGAAGTGCATACATATACGCCTTAGCAGGCATTGTTTGGTGGAATGCTGTGTCAAATACACCTACTTGTTGAACTCCTGGTAATATCTGTTCAATAGCTTCAACACCAGCAATATTTACTGGGTTGTGAAGTGGAGCTAATGGGTAACACTCCTTCACCTTTGCTATTACCTCAGGAGTGATAAGTACGCTACTGTTAAACTTCTCACCACCATGCACCAAGCGATGTCCTACTGCATTAATCTCGTTAAAATTGGCAATACAACCATCAGTTTCATCAATTAATATATGTAGGATATTCTTAATAGCTACATTATGGTCAGGAATATCACTAGTGATAACCTTTTTACTACCATCGGCAAGTTTGAATTTTAGGTTTGCACCATCTAATCCTATCTTCTCGATAGCACCCTCAGCTAATGTTTCAGTTGATTGTGTATTGATTAGTTTATATTTCACTGAGCTAGAGCCACAGTTCAGAACTAGTATTTTCATGATTTTTTTATCTTATTTGTTGTTTAAAGCTTGGTTACAAGTGATAATAATTGTCTTGTAAATATCGCTTGCGCTACATCCACGAGATAGGTCACTAACAGGAGCTGCTAACCCTTGAAGTACTGGACCAACGGCTGATACACCAGCTAGGCGTTCTACTAATTTATATGCTATGTTACCTACGTTTAGCGATGGGAATACTAATACGTTGGCGTGTCCTGCTATTTTACTATCTGGAGCTTTACGTTCACCTATTTCAGGAACGATAGCTGCATCTACTTGCATTTCACCATCCAATAATAGATCTGGTGCTTTCTCTTTAGCTATCTTAGTTGCTTCTACTACTTTGTCAACAAGGGCATGTTTACCGCTACCTTTAGTTGAGAAACTTAGCATCGCCACACGTGGTTCCATATTTGCAATATCTTTAGCTGTCTTAGCTGTTAAGATTGCAATTTCAGCTAACTCCTCAGCATTTGGGTTAGGTACTACTGCACAATCAGCAAATACCATAATATCATTAGTACCGTAAGGTGAGTTCTGTGGAAGTTCCATTACATAAGCACCTGAAACGTTGCTTACACCTGGAGCTGTCTTGATAACTTGGAATGCAGCGCGTAGCACATCACCTGTTGTGTTTAATGCTCCTGCTACCTGACCATCAGCATCACCAGATTTAACGATTAGACAACCTAAGTAAAGAGGTTTCTTAGCAACCTCACGAGCCTCTTCAATGCTCATACCCTTAGATTTACGAATTTCGCATAGTAGTTGTGCGTATTTTTCAGTTACTTCTGTATCGTTAGGATTTATTATTGTAGCATCTGATATATGTACTAATCCTAGTTTTTCAGCCTCAGCAGCTATTTCGCTAGGTTCTCCGATTAAAATTACTTTGGCAATACCCTCAGCGATGATCATATCAGCTGCAGTTAGTGTTCTCGTTTCTGTTCCCTCAGGCAAAACTATACGTTGAACGTTAGCTTGTGCCTTCTCCTTTAATTTATTAAATAGTCCCATTCTTGTATCTGTTTTTATTGTATTGCAAATTTATAACGAATTTTTCACATTTAATTTGTATTTGTTGACTTATTTTAGAATTTTCAGTTATTTAATCTTTTTGTTAAACTTTTTTTAAAAAACTATTTGTTTGGTTTGAAAAAATGACGTAATTAGCGAACGAAAAATATATTGTCTATGAATAAAGATAAATTTAACCTTGAATATCCATTGAAGAGCATTCCCGCGATGCTACTATGGAACTATGTAGCAACCGCGTCAGGGTTGTCACAGTGGTTCGCGGATGAAGTACGCCAATATGGTAAACAATTCACATTTATATGGAATAAATCTGAAACCATTGCTGTGCAATTATCAGCACGCTCTGGTAGTTCAATACGTTTTCGTTGGGAGGATGCAGATAATAAAGAGTATTTTGAGCTTAAAATATCGGTATCAGAATTGACTGATATGACTATCTTGTCAATAACAGATTTCGCCTTTGAAGATGAAATAGATGAATCTGTTGATTTGTGGAATGTGCAAGTAGATAGGCTAAAACGGGTGCTAGGGTGTTAAAACCCTGCATATAGTGTTAATATGTGAACTATTTAAGTTCTCTATTGTATTTGTTTTAAACCAAATACAAATACAAATCATGAGAATAGAAAAAGTTGTAGCACGTGAGATATTAGATTCACGAGGTAACCCTACCATTGAAGTTGATGTGGTCTTAGAGTATGGAATCAAAGGACGTGCATCAGTCCCATCAGGGGCTTCAACAGGTATAAAGGAGGCATTAGAGTTACGTGATGGTGATAATAAACGCTATCAAGGTAAAGGGGTGCTAAAAGCGGTGCAGAATGTAAACTCCATTATCTCAACCGCCATTTCAGGTATGCGTGTAACAGATCAGATAGCTATTGATGAGCGAATGATTGAGTTAGATGGAACCGAAACTAAACACAATTTAGGGGCAAATGCAATTTTAGGGGTGTCACTAGCGGCAGCTAAGGCAGCTGCTAATTGTTTAGATATACCATTATATCGTTATATAGGTGGAGCTAATGCATCTGTATTGCCAGTGCCTATGATGAATATTATTAATGGTGGCTCACATTCTGACGCTAGTATCTCATTTCAGGAATTTATGATTCGTCCAATTGGGGCAGCCACCTTTAAGGATGCTATACGCATGGGAACAGAAACCTTTCACTCACTTAAATCTATTTTGAAAGAGAAATCATTAGGTACAGCAGTAGGTGACGAGGGGGGATTTGCGCCCATCCTCTCATCAACCGAAGAGGCTATTGAGCTAATACTTTTAGCAATTGAAAAGGCAGGTTACACCAGTGGAAAAGATATCACACTAGCACTAGATTGTGCCGCATCTGAGTTTTTCAAAGATGGATTATATGATTACTCATGGAAAGAGCCTAACGGCAAGTTACTAGATGCTATTAAACAAGCTGAATACCTAACTAAATTAGTTGACACATATCCAATAGATTCAATAGAGGATGGCATGGCTGAAGATGATATTGATGGTTGGAAAGAGTTAACACGACACTTAGGTGAGCGTTGTCAATTAGTAGGGGATGATCTGTTTGTTACCAATGTCAAGTATCTGAATCAAGGAATCAT
>JAWXTT010000187.1:0-3628 GCA_044433325.1 Bacteroidales bacterium | reverse complement strand
ACCTTCGTTCAAAACTCGCAACCGACGTTGCCGTTATTCCTGTAAAGCGAGTGCAAAGATAGAGCTTCCTAAATTACCCTGCAAATATTTATACAACTATTTTTTATTAATTTTTGTTACTCCGTAGCGAAACTGCTATTCAGCAACATTTTAACACTGAAAAATAATTTTCTACTAAAATAGTAATGCTAGTGAGACTGCCCCACCCTTATTACGAAACTGCGACTCACCTACCGTTACAGGTGCAAAGTTTGTATAGTATCCATTTATCGAAAGTTTGGTAGAGATTTTTGAATTTATCTGTTGAAGATACTCTACACTTAACATATACTTAAATGAATTTAGGGTGTAATAATTGTAATTACTAGTTATTACTTGATATGATGTTTGCCATGAATATAATCCATCCAAATCTAAATTCTTACTTAAATTTTGTGATGCACTTATTGATGGTTTTACTATAAAAATAGATTTATCTGTTGAGTATTTAGCTTTTACAGATAGTGTTTCATATAATTGAGTATAACTTAGCTCTCTATTATATGAGTAATTCTCTTCAATTGAATTTACTAGCCCAATTGATGGCTCTATGCTTAAATTGAATCGTTTATTTAAATCACGCTCAAGATAGCCTGAGAGTGCCATATCTTGATAGCTATGATTGTATTTCTGCGAACTTGAAACTACATCATATATATTACTATCTGAGAGATTAAAGCGATATTCAATACCTTTACGGATTTTATGTTGTGCCTCTAGTTTGATGGCTGATGAGAAATACCCATCTTCAAATTGATATGCAATTGTTCCACTTAGCATATCTTCATATACGTCATTTACAGTTAAGTATAGTTGCTCTGGCAACTGTTTTTCGAGATGATACTTTTTATATGCAAACTGTGCTTTAATTCCTTTCTTTTCGGTTGAGAAGTAGGATAAGTTAGCACCATAGCGCATCCCGTCAAAAAGGTAAGTACTATATTTACTAGATAGCATAGTGTTTTCTGAGCCTAGTCCTTGCAATTGGACTATTCTAGGATTGCTAACTTCGCTATGAAATGTTAGCGAATTAGATTGTTTATACAGTTCATATTCTCCACCTATCCCAACTGCATATTTATTGTTTAAGGCGTATGTTGAACCTAATTTTAAAATTAAATGTGACGTTGTATTATTGGGACGAGGATCTATTGCGCGATACCCTTTCTGTGCGCGATAATCAAATTCACCACCTACGGTGAAGCGCGAAAGTCTGCGTGCATACCCTAAATTAAAGCTATATATCTCAAATTTCATATCGTCACCACCTAGCGTATCGCACATAACATATGGATAAACCATATCATAGTCTGAACTTTCATTCATCATTACATTATCTTTGACACCACTTTGGTAGCTCATCCCACCCCATGAGATATCATTTTCTGTAAGATTCTTGATTGAGCCAATTTTGATATTTAACTTTTGTATAGATGTACCATTCTCTAAAACGCCCAATTCCCCATCTATAATATCTGCTGATATTTCAAAATCTGCTATATTTTTATAATCCAAGTAAGGAATTACAGCTGCATTATTATTTAAAAATGCATTGGAGATTATCTGATTAGAGCTATTATGTTGTTGGTTAGATAATATATCCTGAGCGTTACAGATACCCACAGTGAGTATCTGTAACATCAAGATATTGTATGTCAATAGCTTTCTGCTCATTGTCATTTATTAGTTTTGGATAGTTGGAGTTGTATGTCCGTTGAAGTCTAATGTAGAATTATTTGTATCCAATAATATCACATTGCCATCTGCATCTGTTCCTGACTCTTTACGCACTACTGCTTTTCCGTAACGTGTAGCATCACCATCTTCGTAACCACAGTAAGTCCAACCCATATCTACGCTAGGATCAGTTACAATCCATTGGAAAGACTCTTCAATAGATAGATTAACTGCATCTAGGATATTTTCATTTGCTACTTTATAACAGCTAGTTTTCATATCAAATGAATAATCACCGAAAGCAAAGATATACTCAGCATCATAGTAGTTATTAGCTAAGAAATCATCCATAGTAGTATCTAATTTAATTAGAGCGTAAGATCTGAACCCTCTATTATGGAAAATAAATAGACCATACGAGTTAACCATATTAGCAACTGCTGGATTATCAGTATCTGTTAAACTCTCCCAATAGATTTCAAAATCTGCACCTGATAAATCAAAACCGATTCCTGGGTTAATCTCGTCATAGTTTACTGCATCATTAGCAACAGTTACATACGAATATGGTTCTACAGGATAATCAGTTCCATTACCTGGGAATGAGATAAATGCATCTGTTGAGAAATGCGTTGACATAATATCTGGAGTATAATCTTGTTTAGTCGTTGTTAAGAATGCTGATTGAGCTATCATTAAACCATCAAGATATTGCACTTCATCTGAGTTGTTATATATCTTAAAATATTGGTCAGATGTTTGACTACCTTCAGCAGTTAGATTACCTGTGTAGAATACTTCACTAATTACTAAACCTGCATTTCCCTCTTCATAGATAAATGTAGTCATTGGGAAAGATACTGTTTCACCTGCGACAGAAATACTTGAAGCTGAACCACGAAGTGTTGCTGTTAATGATTCACCATTCTCAGTATAAGCTACTGTTCCTTCAAATGTTGCATCATAAGTACCCTCTTCAATCTCAAAAGTTGTTGTAGTTTGAGTAGATACTGCTCCACTATTTTTCTCAGTTAAAACAACTGTTGATTCACTAATTTCACCATCAACAATATAAGATGGTAATGATAAGTTTACTGTTACTGTTGAGGTTTTAGCTACCTCGATAGGGTCATCACATGAAGTGAATGACACGGCTCCCATTAATAGGGCAATTGATAAAAATCTCCTCATAATCTCTTTTTTTAATTATTAATTATATTTTAAATGTTATTTCTGCGCCAAAATATGGAGTTACATTACGTTTAATAGTCACTCCATTTGAAACGTAGTCAGGGTATAGTGATAGTATCCTATTCACATACAATGATACGTTAAGCATATCGCCAAATTTCTTAGACATCTTCAGATTCACATCCATTGAGAATGGAGTCAGATATTCATCGAACGCCGAATCACTAACAGATAAGCATAAATGTTGTAATCTGTAATCAGTCATCTCTACCTCAGTGTAAGGATGAGTTTCACCATCCAACCCAACATACGCAATTGGGATTCCGCTATATTCAGTAGTTTGCTTCTTATAAAACCAAGAGGATTGGAAACTAGCAAATATAAATAAGTCAATAGCTGGGATATAGCTATCTAGCATTAAGTTAGATGTTAGTTGTTCACGTCTGTAACCCCCATTTGATTCATATATACCAATCTCCTTTAGCCAATCTCCATCAACCATTACGCTAGCAGTACGGTATATAGGCAATGAGTTCTCATATATTGTACGGAACCAAGCCCCATTAAGTGTTACACGTGTATTAATGTCCTTAAATCGTTTAGATGAATATGCAAATTCGACCCCCTGCTTGTCAATTACACTACCGTTGGTTGTAGTTGAGTAATTTTTCAGCACAGTTTCAACCTCAAAGGTCATATCCTCCAAATTAGGTGGAGCACC
>JAWXTT010000186.1:0-3642 GCA_044433325.1 Bacteroidales bacterium | reverse complement strand
GGTGAACCAGCTCCCTGTTTAGTGCCGCTCCCCGTCTCTTCATTATCAAATATGGCTAGAATATTATTGCTATCGCTATTCTCTATCTCGATAAATGCTGTTGTAGCTGCATGTACCATACTTAAATCATCTAAGCGTCCTGAGGTTACAAAGTCATCATTGATACCTACTAATGTCGCCTTTTCAGTACAATATAACGATAGGTCAAAGTCTATTATATCTCCAATCTCTATCTCTAATTCTTTCGCAATAAGATGTAAGATTAGATTTTCTCTCTCAGCAGAGTCATTTATAACTCCACATATTGGGAGCATATCTTTCTGCTTAGATATTTTCACCCCATCGTTAACGGCACGGTTAAAGTGTATCGGTAACTGTGGAATTATCATTATAGGCTTATCAATCTTAATTATGCGAGTAATAGGTTTAAATGCTGATTCCCCCTTTAATATTACACGTCCTGAAATAGATAGAGGGCGATCATACCATGTGTTTAATATTCCTCCACCGTATGGTTCAGTATTTAGTTTGACTACATTGCCCTCACTGTTGATAATCCCATTGGGTTTAATCTTAAATGTTGGTGAGTCGCTATGTGCTGCTATTACCTTAAATCCATTTTGGATAGACTGACTGCCTAATGAGAATGCAAAGATGGCTGAATCATTAGGTGTAACGTAAAACTTATCACCCGATTTCAAGCTCCATTTATCGCTACAACTTAACTTAATAAATCCACAATCATCTAACTGCTTGGATATACTCTTTACAGTTGTAAAACTACAACTGCATTGGTTCATAAACTCAATTAGTGAAATGATATATCTGTTATTCTCGTTAACTTTCATGTTAATTTAGACCTCAATTAATGGTTGTAACAAATATATAAATATTTTATTAATTTTCAATGTTAAATTTCAAATTATTTACAGCTCGTAATAAATTACATAGCGTTTGGCTCCAATAATTGGCGAAATTCTCCTTTAATAGTTGGTTTATTTCGGGGATATCATCTTCGTCAGCTTCTTTAGCGGTTGCTATTAGGTTGAATAGTTCTTGGTATATATCGGATAGATTCTCTGAAATACTTGCGCCAATTGGTGTATCTGAGTATTTCATATCACTCTCAAATACTTCCAGATAGCTATCATCTTCACCCAGTAATTGTGCAATAGTAAGGCGTGCCGATTCATATTGCTCCTCTTGCAGTGATGGTTCTATATATAAATCGCTATCATTGTTATCATCGCTGGTGATATCGCACACTGCTATATATATACGTGGCAGAATTTTTATTATGCTATCAATAAATTCTTCCTTTTCGCTATTTAATGAGTTCTCGATTAAGTTACAGTATTCATTTGCTAGTGCTAATACTGTTATATCATTGGATGTTATTTTGCTATTACTCATATAGATTATTTTTTTGAATATATTTATATACGTCATCTGTAAGGAAGAAGTTCATATCTTTACCCTGACTAATCCCTTCACGTATCATTGTTGACGATACTTCAATTAATGGTGCTGAGTTTATATGCTGAATGTTTCCAGTAACTGTAAGTTTAGTTTCGTTATAGCCACGACGTGGATAAACAATTACGCCATATTCACTAACTATACGTTGGTAGTCACGCCAACGGTTTAGCTCTATTAAATTATCTGTTCCTATAATAATATGGAATTGGTGTTCAGGATATTTTTCAGATAGTTTATCTAATGTATTAATAGTATAGGATGGGGTAGGGAGTGAAAACTCAAAGTCGGATGCCGTGATATTATCAACACGTTCAGCTACTAGTTGAACCATAGCTATGCGGTGCGTATCATTGATATACTCACTTTTATCTTTCAATGGGTTATGTGGCGAGAGCATTAGCCATACTTGCTCAACATCGGTGTATTGCAATATGTAATTTGCCAAAATTGCGTGACCTACGTGGATTGGGTTAAAGCTCCCCCCTAAAATCCCTATTTTCATCTATTTACAAATTGATTAATTATATTATATGTATCCTCGACAGCATTCTCTAGTATGTCATTGACTACTATTGTGTCAAATTCAGGTGCAAAGGATATTTCATATTCAGCGCGTGCTAGGCGTTGCTCAATAGTTGCCATATCATCAGTGGCACGTGAGATTAAACGCTCACGTAATGTATCAATTGATGGTGGTTGGATAAATATTGATTTTGCCTCAGCTCCGAAAATATGTTTAACATTTACACCCCCCTTAACATCTATATCTAATACTACATTGTTGCCTGCTTCACAGATGCGCTCTATTTCACGACGATATGTACCGTAATAGCGGTCGGTATATACCTGTTCCCATTCAACAAATTCCTCCTTTTCAATAGCTGTACGGAACTCATCTGGTGTAATGAAATAGTAGTTTACGCCATTCTTTTCACCCTCACGTGGTGAACGTGTTGTCGCTGAAATTGAGAAGTTCAGATTTAAATTACGTGTTAGTAATTGATTGATTATTGTTGATTTACCACACCCTGAGGGGGCTGATATAATTATTATTTTTCCTCGTTGCATATGATAATTACATTACATTTAGTATCTGTTCTTTAATTTGTTCCAATTCATCTTTCATTTGAACTACAATTCGTTGTAATTCAAGATGGTTAGCCTTAGAACCTAAAGTGTTTATTTCACGTCCCATCTCTTGAGTAATAAAACCTAGTTTTTTACCTTGACCATGCTCACCTTCAAGTGTTTGTATGAAATAATTCAAGTGGTTATTCAAACGTTGTTTCTCCTCGTTAATATCTAATTTTTCAATATAATATATTAGCTCCTGCTCAAAACGATTCTTGTCATAATCAATATTTCCTAACTTTTCAAGGGCGGTGAGAATTTTAGTTTTTACCTTTTCAATTCGTGCCCCCTCATAAGGTTCAACTTCCGATAATAGTTGACGTATATTGGCTATTTTTTGGTTGAAGAATATAGATAGATTTTCACCCTCCTGTTGACGGAAGTTGCATAATTGCTCAATGGCTGATTTTGCTACTTTTATAACTGCCTCTAGTTCGTCAGCATTAATTTCAACTGTCTCTGTTTTCATAATATCAGGCATACGAAGTAATGTTGCATACCAATCTTGAGGTTCAGGGATGTTAAGCTCACGTGACATCAATTCAAATTGTGCTTTGTACTCCTTTATGGTTGATAAGTTAATAGTAACCGATTGGCTGTTGCTGTTTGATTCAAAGTAGATACTTAAATCAACCTTACCGCGCTCTAATTGTTTAGAAACTAAGTTGCGTACTTCTAGCTCCTTTTCACGGAATATCTGTGGTAACTTGACTGATAGGTCAAGTTGTTTACTATTTAATGATTTGACTTCAGCTATAATTTTTTTGCCATCAATCTCAATGGCAGCCTTGCCAAAACCAGTCATGGATAATATCATAATCTAGTTTGTTATAAATTTTAGTGTAAAGTTAGCGTATTTATTGGTAATATACAGAAAAAAAGAGGTATTTTTGTAGAGAATATAATAATTAAGGATGGCGAATATATTAAATATTGATACATCAACAGATGTTTGTAGCGTGGCTCTTTCATCTGAGGGTGGAGTGAAATTGGAGTTTAGAGATGATAAGGGGCAGAATCATGCTCAGGTGT
>JAWXTT010000185.1:0-3684 GCA_044433325.1 Bacteroidales bacterium | reverse complement strand
TGGACAGGTAGTGTTACTTCATCTAAATGGGATGCGGCTGAGGCTATATGTGAGTCCAATAAGATAGCTAATGAAAATGAATTGGCTATGTTTAATTCATATTTTGGTACTACACGTGAGTTTAATACTACTGATGATAACTTAAATATATTCTTAGACCTAAAAGAGGGCGAGGAGTGGGCTACAGGTAAGAGCTTTGTTGTGGTTGTCAAGGAGTGTGCTATGAATACAGCTAAGAACACTTTGGGCGATTATGACTTATGTTTATCATATCGTGGTACTAATATTGCTAAGTATGAAGAGATAGCTGTTGGTGATGAATTGACTATAAAATATGCGTGGAAATCATGTGCTACTAGTGATGAGCCTGAATTAACTCAATTAGTGTCGGGTAATGCTATGGTGTTGTTTAATGGTGAATTGACAGATCGTAACTATAATGAGTCATATAACACAACAGTGTATTCACGTACAGGTTATGGTATGAGTGAGGATGGTAAAACATTGTTCAATATTGTTATTGACAAATCTACGGATGCTGTATATGGAACTTCAGCAGGTTGTAGCACGGCTGTTATGGGTCAGATTATGCAGCAACTAGGTTGTTGGAATTTGACAACTATGGATGCTGGTGGTTCAGCTCAGATGTTGATTGAGGGTGAGGTTATTAATAAAACTACAGAAGGAACTCCACGTGCTGTGGCTAATGGTTGGATGTTATTCTCAACTGCTCCACGTGATACTGAGATTGCAGAGATTAAATTTGCTGATTATGATGTTACTTTACCTATATACTCTTCGTATAAACCATTGGTTTATGGTTATAATCAATATGGAGATTTAGTAAACGAGGATTTGCAGGGTATTATACTCTCTTGTGATGAACAGGTTGGTTATATTAATGGTGATCTGTTTAATGCTTCGTCAGCGGCGGCTACGGGTGAATTGACTATTAGCTATAATGGTATTGAGGCTTCAAAGATGGTGACAGTTGTTGATGGTGCTATGAGTTTTAGGGTTGAGAATATTATTATCGATAAGTTACGCGAATATCCTATTGAGGTGTTAGCAGATTGTGGTGATGGCGAGGAATATATCTGTGATCCTGCTAGATTCCAGTGGAGTATTGAGGATGAATCAATTGTTTCAATAGATGAAGATGGCGTTTTAAGAGGTTTGATGGTTGGGAATACTACTATCTCAGGAGCTTTGGATGAGTTTAATGGTTCAGCAAATGTTTCTGTGGAGATTCCTAGTGATGACAAGTTATATCAAGGGTTTGAGGATTGGACAATTACAGGCTCTGGCGCATCCTCATTCTCTTTAAATGGAGATGGTGAGTTGTCATTTACATACTCATCGGGTAGAAATCCATATATTACAATGTCTAAGGAAATTGATCTATATTCGTTACCTGAGAGGGTAGTTTTAGATTTTACTAGTACTTTGCCATTTAGTTCGGTGCTGATAGATTGTCGTACTGCTGAAATGACTTATTCAAATTATATTACCTATTCAGAGGATGATGATTATGCCGCAGGTGAGAATCATAAGCTTGTTATTGAGTTGTCTGAAATTTGTGATATTGAAGATTTGTTGATGTTCCCTATATCTTTACATGCAATAAAACTGAATGTGGGTTCAGGTGCTACTACTGGCGATAATACAATTACTATTAATGGTCTATATGCTGAGTATGCTGAGGGTAGCTCAGGTGTTGTGGCTGTTATGGGTGATAAGGATGCTAAGGTATCTATTTATCCTAATCCTGTTGAAGATGGTATAATGATGATTTCATCTAGTGATGTGAATATGGCTAAGGTTGATATATATAATCTTTCGGGAGGATTAGTGAAGTCTGTTAATCTAGTTATTAATGGTGGTTGTGCTACTGTGGATGTGTCTAACCTAACCCCTAATATGTATATTGTTAAGGTTAGTGATGGTTTAGTCAATGAAGTAAATAAAGTAATTATTAAGTAAAATATGAGAAAAATATTATTATCAATTGTGGCTTGTTCTACTTTGCTAACAGTGGGAGCGCAAGAAGTTGAGGTTGTGAAACGTGAACAGCTTTTAAAGGGGGTAGAGAGTATAGCGTATTATCCTGTATTGAGTGAAGATGGTGAGAAAGTGGTTTTTTCAACATCAAATTATGAAGGTTTGAAACTTTACGATTTCAAAAATGATGTAGTAATTAAGATTTCAGATGCTGAACGTGCTGGTTTATATCCTAAAATATCAGAGGATGGTGTTGTTTACTACGTAACTCAGAAAAGAGTAGGTGCTTTAAATTATAGAAATTTAGAGTCTTATGATTTGAGTAGTGGTGTGAATAGTGTTATTGTGGAGGGTGAACGTAGTGTTAAAGCTCCGCAGTTGATTAAAGGTGGTGTGGCTGTGAAAAGCTCAAAGGGAATGAGCCAGACCGCTAGCTCAGTTGAACCTACTATTTATGTGGATGGCTCAACTATTGTGATTGCTGCTAATGGTAAGGAGCGTATATTATCACCTATTGAGTCAGAGGCTGGTTATGTATGGGCTTCGTTATCACCTGATGCTACTAAAATTTTATTTGTAGCTGCTGGTAAGGGGATGTTTATTATTGATTTGACAGGTAATATTTTAGCAGAATTTGCTGAATACCAAGCTCCTGTTTGGTATGGAAATGATTATGTGGTAGCTCAGAATGCTACTGATGATGGTCATCAATTTAGCTCATCGCAAATTGTTATGCTAAAGGGTGATGGCTCTTATATCAAGGAGTTAACTACACCTACTTCAATGGCAATGTATCCTACTGCTTCTGCAGATGCTAATAAAGTGATATATTCTACTATTGATGGAAAGTTATATATGATGGAAATAAGTGTTGTTGAATAATAGTAGTGTAAAAAAATAAAATGACGAATATGAAAAAGATATGTTTATTTATTGCTGCTATTATGATTGCTTTTACAGCAACAGCAGCAACAGCAGAGGGTTTGAAGATTTATATTAATCCTGGTCATGGAGGTTATGACTCAGATGATAGAAATGTGGTGGTTGATCCATTTACTTCGGGTGATCCTGATGGCTTCTGGGAATCTAAATCTAATTTGGTTAAGGGTCTAGCTCTACGAGATATGTTGCAGGAGAGGGGTGTTACGGTTACTATGTCAAGGGTTACTAATACTACTGCTGATGATTTAGGATTGTCAACGATTGCTGCTTTAGCTAATGCGGCGGATGTTGATATGTTCTTCTCAATACATAGTAATGCCACTGGTATAGATGCAAGAAGAAATTACCCATTGATGCTATACAGAGGTTATGATGCTGCTCCATCTAATGAGGAGGATTATGTTATGAGTGGTGTGCTTTTTAATCAATTGATTAAGAATGAAGCTACTGTGTGGACATCAACATCAGTAAATTTACGTGGTTGTATGAGCTTTTATGGTTATAATCTGGGAGTGCTTAATCCTTTGACTGTATCAGGATTGTTATCTGAGGGTTCTTTCCATGATTATATCCCTGAAGCATATAGATTATTAAATAATGAATATTGTTGGTTAGAGGGGTTACACTTTATGAAGGCTATCGATGACCACTTTGAACTTGAGGGTGAGGAGCATGGATATATTGGTGGTGTAGTATTAAATGATAGAGTTAAACGTGATGAAGTTTATATTATGTATGACA
>JAWXTT010000184.1:0-3692 GCA_044433325.1 Bacteroidales bacterium | reverse complement strand
GAAGAGGTAGCCAACTGCACCAATAGTCACACAGGATACTACATTAAACAGAAACTATAAATAACAAGCTCTAGTTATACAACACCTAAAGAGGGTGACAAACAATAAAACAATTATTGCTAATCACCCTCATAAATAAAATGCGAAATTATTTTTATACCGAAATCACTATTCGTATAATTTGTAGCTCTTGATAGTTACTGTAATCACCCCACTTTTAAGGGTATTTATGCGTAATTTAACACCATCCATATCCTCTAGTCTATCACGGTATGACTCCATGTCAAAGCTAACATAACTCTCATAAGCATTACCATTACCATCTTGATAAGCATTATCATAACGCAACTCTAAGTTCAGGTATTCACCCTCTTCACTAGTTTCGTCAGTTTCATCATCAGATACTAAGTTTTCAACTAGATAGAATTTTACATCTTCAACATTATCAGTCAAATAACCAGCTAAAAGATTAAGATAGCCACGTGTTAGTGATATATTTGATACCACATATGACAGTTTATCATCAGGTATCTCATCGCTCTCCTCTTCAGTTGACACAACTACACTCTCACCAATCCTAACCATATATACTACATATAAATCAGCAGTATAATCATATATAGCAGATTCATCTTTAACTAAAGTTACTCCTGCTACAACTCTATCACCAATTTCTAATTTCTCTAAGTCAATATTTGTCTTGTTATTTGTGACCACAAATGATTCATCATTATCCATCATAAAGTAGATAGTTTCATCCTCACTATCCTCCATAACAGTGGCAAATGTATAACCTTGTGGTAAATCCCAATCATCATTATTATCACATGAAGTAATAAATAGAGCAGTAGCTAATAGAAGCGAATAACTAAATAATTTTCTCATAATTCTTTTTTTAATAGTTTAGTGGATTACTAATACCCCCTAATGTTACTTAGGGGAGTATTAGTTCTCCTAGTTAATACGTTACCCTTTATAAACAAATAGAAAAGAAAAATACTGCACAAAAGAGAAAAAAAATTTTTTAATGCAGTATTTTTAAAAAAATTCATTATATTATTGCATGACGTATAGTGAAGAGATACTAGTAACAAATATTAAGCGTAATGATAGGGATGCACAAAAAACTCTATATCATAAATACGCTAATAGATTGCTATATCTATCTATACGCTATGTAGGTCGTGAAGAGATTGCAGAAGATATACTACACGACTCTTTTATTAAGATATTCAATGAGATAGGGAAATTCAAGTTTCAGGGAGAGGGTTCATTACGCGCATGGATGGATAGGATAACCATTAACACCTCCTTAGAGTGGTTACGTAATAATAAAAAATTAGAATTTGTACCACTAGATAGTGAATACAATCTAATCGATGAACCTAGTTACTCCGAAACTGAGATAATACCTAGAGATAAACTTATGCAACTAATTAATGAACTTCCCGATGGATATAGAACAGTATTCAACCTATTCTGCATAGAGGAGTATTCACATAAAGAGATTGCCGCTAAGTTAAATATCAATGAGAAAAGCTCATCCTCACAACTATTGCGAGCGAAGAGATTATTAGCAACTAAAATCAAAGAATATTTAATGGGAGTTATATAAACTGACCCTTAGTAGTAATAACAAATAAACAAATGGAGAAAAATATAAATAATACAGATTGGAGCGATGCCATAAAAAAGTCACTTCGTGATGCTGAAACACCAGCTAACGATAGACTATGGGAACGTATTGAGAGTACTCTTGATACTACACCAACACCTGTGATTGCTCCACACAAAAAATATTATTGGAAAATAGCAACAACTATTGCCGCAACCGCCGCAGTATTAGCATTAATATTCTTCACCCATGATAATGATATCACAATTACTAATAAAGTAATTGTTGCTGATGATATAATTAGCACACCTATCATATCAGAAACGCCAATGATAGCTGAGATACAGACTATTGAGCAAGAGCCAACAACTCACCCCATCAGCAGAGTAGCAATAAATAGCAATGATAACAGAACCGTTACCAAGATAGAAGAACCTACACTAATTCAAGAAACAACAACTAACTCTGAACCTGAAGAGGATAGAGAGATAAGCAATAATTCTGAAAATAATACAGAAGAAGATAACAATATAATACCAATAAATATAGACACTAAGCAACCAAAGAGTAATAAGTTATCTATTATATATGCAGGTGGGATAGGTCAAAATAAGCTATTTACTGCCAACAACTCACGTGAAGCTGTCATATATAATGCACTATCAACACAGTGTAAACCTGCCGAAATTAGTTTTGATGATATCTATAACAGTAGCAATATTACACACCACCAACCATTTGGCGTAGGAATAAGAGTTGAGCGTAATCTATCTAATAGATTCTCCGTAAATAGTGGCGTAAATTACACACTACTATTGTCAGATGTTGATATGATAGGCAATGAAAATCTATCGACACAACAGATACACTTTATCGGAGTACCTATACATGCTAATTTTAGATTTATACAATACCATAATTTATCTATATATGCTGGTGCTGGTGCAACCATTGAGTATTGTATAAGTGCTAAGGTAGGGAGTCAACTAATAGATGAACGTGATTGGCACTACTCAGCCGATATTAATTTAGGAGCAGAATATACCCTAACTAAATGGTTAGGATTATATTTTGAACCGAGCATATCACATTATTTTACGCGAACCAATCTTAGCAGTATTCGCAACCAATCTCCCACCACCTTTAATTTGCATATCGGTTTAAGTTTTAAACTTTAAGGGGAGTTCTAAAGGGGACTTTTAAAATAAATCGATATACTCCTGCTGATTGAAACCAATTAGTACAGTATCGCCAGCGACTAATATTGGACGTTTCACCAACTTACCATCAGTTGCAAGCAACGCCAATAACTCCTCTTTAGTAGCACCCTTAATAATCTCCTTAACACCCAGCTCACGATACTTCACTCCTGATGTGTTAAACAGTTTATTTATCGGTAATCCACTACGCTCATACCATATAGTTAACTCCTGTACAGTTGGATTTTCTACGGTAATATCCCTAACGTCAACTTCTACGCAATTCTCAGCGAGCCATTTTTTAGCTTTATTACAAGTACCACACTTAGGGTAACATAAAAATAATGGTTTCATACATTTATATATTAATCTGTTTATTAAATACTATGTCTTCGGCTGACTTCTCACAGCTAGCTTTACTCCGTGTTTATGAAATATTTATCTCCACACGTCTGTGAGACCTCCCCAGATAAGAATATAATCTTTCCGCCTTATACCTGCCAGATTTACTATGTGCAGTTCCGAATAGTTATTGGGCTTTGATTTGTCTGGCAACCTTACCCCTGCACTTTAGCCTTATATCTGATTTGTATAAGTTGCTCACGTTCGGCAATTATTGAGCTTACTCAAATTGCTCTCTCTTAATCGCAACTTTCTATTCGTCAGGTCAGACTTTTGCCTCCAGCTTCCTTCAGATTCCAACTCACGATGGACACCCTTGCTATTGGCTAGACACTTCCCACTATTAGGGCGTGTTCGGGACTTCCACCCTTTAGATTACACCCATGCTGGGCGTACCAAAAAAATCGCAACTAATCTTGATGATTAGTTACGATTTCAACTTCTTTTGAGCGAAAAACGAGACTCGAACTCGCGAC
>JAWXTT010000183.1:0-3694 GCA_044433325.1 Bacteroidales bacterium | reverse complement strand
ATTGCCGCCTTTATCTTAGAGCCTGTGGTGCAGGGTGCTGGTGGTATGCGTTTTTATGATCCTCAGTTTTTAAGGGATCTGCGTGCGTTGTGTGATAAATATGAGGTGCTACTGATATTGGATGAGATTGCAACGGGGTTTGGTCGTAGTGGTCGATTATTTGCTTGTGAATATGCAGGTATTGAACCTGATATTATGACTATCGGTAAGGCTCTTACTGGTGGTTATATGACTATGGCGGCTACTATCACTACTAAGCGAATAGCTGATACGATATGTAGCTCAGATGCTGGGGTGTTTATGCATGGTCCTACCTTTATGGGTAATCCGTTGGCTTGTGCTGTGGCTGTGGCTTCGTTGGACTTATTGGTTCAAGAGGATTGGAGTGCTAAGGTTACAAGAATTGAATGTGAGTTGGCTAAGTCTTTGGCTCTGTTAGCTGAGCTTGACTCAGTGGCTGATGTTAGGGTGATGGGTGCAATAGGTGTTGTGGAGATGGTGCGTGATGTAGATATGAAATCACTACAAGCTGAAATGGTAAATAGTGGTATTTGGGTTAGACCTTTCGGGAAGTTGATTTATATAATGCCTCCATTTGTGATTACTACTGAGGAGTTGAATTTCTTAACTGATGCTCTGATTAATGTGATTAGAAAAATATAATGAACTATCAAGAATATATAGCTGATATTAAGCAGAGGGGTCAATTTAGGTTTATCACTGTAACTGTGCATGATGGTATTTATGTGGAGATTGAGGGTGTGCGTATGCTGAATATGGCTGGGAATGATTATCTAGGAGTGGCTAGTGATAAGGCTTTGCGACATGGTTTCTTGGAATCTCAATTAGTAGCTAGTAGTGAATTGGGGTCGTCGGCTTCTCGTCTATTGACGGGTGATTATCCTGAATATCAGCGTTTAGAAGCTCTATTATGTGATTTGTATGGTACTCAAGCGGCTCTGCTTTTTAATAGTGGCTACCATGCTAATGTGGGGATATTACCTGCGTTGAGTGATAAGCGTACATTAATACTTGCAGATAAATTGGTTCATGCTAGTGTGATTGATGCGCTGAAACTGTGCGATGCTAAGTGGGAACGTTTTGCTCATAATGATATGGCGCATTTGCGACGCTTGGTCGAAAAGTATCACGGTGTATTTGATCAGATTATTATTGTTACTGAAGCTATCTTTAGTATGGATGGTGACTTGGCTAAGGTAGCTGAGATAGTGGAGATTAAGCAAGAATTTGAGGGAGTGATGGTCTATGTTGACGAGGCGCACTCTTTCGGGGTTAGTGGGGCTTGCGGTCTTGGTATTTGTGAGGAGATTGGCTGTATTAGTGATATTGATATATTGGTAGGTACTTTTGGTAAGGGTATAGGCTCGATGGGTGCTTTTGTGGTTTGCTCTGAGCTTATTCGTGAAATCTTAGTGAATAGAATGCGTTCGCTGATTTTCTCAACGGCGTTACCACCTATTACTGTTGCGTGGAGTACTTTTGTGATTGAGCGTTTGAGGGAATTTGCGGATAGACGTACGCACCTTAAACGTTTGTCTGAAATGTTGGCTACCGCTATTGGTTCAGCATCTGAGAGTAATATTATCCCAATGGTTGTTGGTGAGAATAACGAGGCTTTACGTGTTGCGGAGCGTTTGCGTGAATATGGATTTTATGCTCCTGCGGTGCGTCCGCCTACTGTTCCTGTGGGTGGTGCTAGAATTAGATTCTCGCTATCAGCAGTAATGACTGTGGAGGATATTGAACGTTTAATCATTGCTATTAAAGAGATTAGAGGATGAAACAATTTTTGATAAAACGTAGTGGTGAGAAGTTGATACTTCTATTGGCTGGTTGGAGTATGGATGAAACGCCTTTCGTTGATATTGCTGAGATTCCTGTCGTTGGGGATGTTAGTGCGATGGATATATTGGTATGCTATGATTATAGGTCATTAGATTTTGACAGTAAGCTATTGGCTAATTATAGTGATATTACGTTAGTGACTTGGTCTATGGGTGTTTGGGTAGCTGAACAGATAGTTTTTGCTGAGAATGTGACTAGATTTATTGCTATTAATGGAACGGGTGCGCCTGTGGATGATAGGTTGGGGATTCCTGTTGATATTTTTAATGGTACACTTGACACATTAAATGATAGCAATTTGGTTAAGTTTAATAGACGTATGTCCCGTGAGGGGTTTGCTGAGTTTAATGCTCGTAAGCCTAAACGTGCGATGGTGGAGATTGTGGATGAATTGCGATTGATTGGTGAGCGTTCTGTTATTGGCTCAAAGGGGTTAGTTAATTGGGATGTGGCTGTGGTTTCTACTCGTGATTATATTTTCCCTGCTGAGAATATGTGTAATTATTGGAAGAATAAAGGTGTTGATGTGGTTGAAATTGATGCTCCACATTTTCCATTTAGATATTTATATGAATAAGGAGTTAGTTAAACGTAAATTTGGTAGGGTGGTAAGCTCCTATGGTCAAGCAGCTGTGATGCAACAGTTGATTGCTAAACGGCTGTTTGGTATGCTGCATGGTGATTGCTATAATCGTGTGCTAGAGATTGGCTGCGGTAGTGGTTTCCTAACTAAGTTGTGGAGTGAGAATATTGCGTTTACCTCTGCTACTATTAATGATATTAATGAGTCTTGGCAGCAGGGCATAGCTGCTATTATGGCTGAGAAGATGGAGAGTTGGGATTTCATTGCTGAGGATGCTGAAGATACTGAATTTGGTGAGGAGTTTGATTTGATTCTTTCCTCTAATACTATTCAATGGTTTAACAACCCTGCTACATTTATTAAACGTATGTATGATAAGTTGGCTACTGGTGGGGTGTTGTTGATTAGTAGCTTTGGGGTTGATAACTTTAAGGAAATTCGTGAGGTTAGTGGTTCGGGATTGAGATATTACTCATCGGGTGAGTTGGTTAGTAAGCTACCTATGGGGTGCGTTACGGATATGGCTACTGAGTGTGTGGAGATGGATTTTGAGTCGGTTAATGACTTGCTGAAACATCTTAAATCAACAGGAGTTAATGCTGTGGATGCGACAATTAAGAGTAGGGGGGAACTGCAACGATTCATAGAGGAATACACCACTAAGTTTAGTTGTGAAACGGGAAAGGTTAGGTTGACTTACAACCCATTGTATTTAAAAATTATAAAAATCTGATGATATGAAAAAGGGTGTCTATTTTGTAACGGGTATTGATACCGATGCTGGTAAAACGTATGCTACTGGTGTGATTGCTAAAATGTTAATAGATAAAGGGGAGAGTGTTATTACTCAGAAGTTTATTCAAACTGGATGCGAGGGTATCTCAACTGATATTATGGTACATCGTGAAATTATGGGTACAGGGTTATTAGATGTGGATAAATCGCTACTGACTTCACCTGAGATTTATAGTTATCCATGCTCGCCACACCTTGCGGCTGAGATTGATAAACGTCCTATTGATTTAGCCAAAATTAATGCTGCTACTGAGCAGTTGGCTAAGAGTTACGAGATAGTACTTGTAGAGGGTGCAGGGGGATTAATGGTGCCATTGACACGTGGATTGCTTACGATAGACTATATTAATCAGATGGATTATCCTGTGGTTTTTGTTACTTCGGGCAAGTTGGGTAGTATTAATCATACACTGTTATCGCTAGAGGCGTGTAAATCACGTGGTATTCAGG
>JAWXTT010000182.1:0-3725 GCA_044433325.1 Bacteroidales bacterium | reverse complement strand
AAACTTCCTGCACTAGTCGAAGCTACTAATATGTTAGTGTGTGGCGAGGACTTAGGTATGGTTCCAGATTGTGTTGCTAGTGTTATGGATAATTTGAAGATTCTTTCGTTAGAGATTCAACGTATGCCTAAAGATCCTAAAACTACCTTTGGTGGTAACCCATATATCTATCCATACCTGTCGGTTTGTACTACCTCAACACATGATATGGGTGGTATTCGCTCATGGTGGGAGGAGGACAAAGAGAAAACACAAACATTCTACAACAATATGTTGCATGAAATGGGGGTAGCTCCATTCTTTGCTGAACCTTGGGTATGTGATAAGATTGTTTCGCAACACTTGGATTCTCCTGCTATGTTAACTGTGTTACCTCTGCAAGATTGGTTGTCAATAGATGGAGGTATTCGTCGCGAAAATCCTAATGAGGAGCAGATTAATGTACCTGCTAATCCTAAACATTACTGGAGATATCGAATGCATATCACAGTTGAGGAATTATTAGCTGAAACTAGCTTTAATAATTATCTGAAAGAGAAGATTGTTAATAGTGGTCGCTAATTAATCTACTGAATATATAATTATCACCCCAATTTAAACTTATTGGTTTAGACTGGGGTGATTCTTTTTATAATGTTATGGAAAATATATTTTATGAATATGAAAAATCTTTTGATAAGATTATTGAGAAACTAATTACTCTTAATAATCCACTGTGGCGTGGCTTTATTACTGTTAATTCACCCATTGTTGAGAATCCTGATATCTTATTTATCGGGATAAATCCTGGTGATGGGTTGTTTAAGGAACAGGGTAAGGTTGCTTTTAGAACTACACAGTTGTATAGTGAACTCTTTCCATTTGATAGGGATGATTATTCCGTTGAGAATTTAAAATTTAGGGATGATGGTCAGATTGAGTTAGATTATTTTACGGATGGTAACTATACCGATGGAGTTTGGTATAATTGCAGATGTAAGAACCAGTATGTTAGTAATATGCTGAAGATAATCAGTAAGGTTGCTGAATATAAGACGGGTGAACATTTCATTAAAGGGGTTAAACCTAAATGGTATGATAGATTGGGTAAAAGTGTTATGGTAATGAATATTAATCCTATTGTTACCAAAGATGTAGCTGATTTAAAAACGTTGATGAAAGCTATAAATGTGGATAATTGGCAGGATATTATACTCCCTTTGCGAATATTAGTACGTGATACTATTAAGCCTAAAACAATAGTTTTTATGGGAGTATCTGCTTATTGTGATTTTATTAGAGATGGAGAGAGAAAGGTGGATAGAATATTTGGAATCCCACATATTACGGTTAACAGAAGTTATGGATGGGGTAGTACTGCTTATCTTGAATCTATTGCCAAAAATATAGTAGATAATATCTAATTATTGTCAATTGGATAGCTCGGAGGGTATTAATTTTACCAATCTGTAATCAATTGTTAAGAATAAGTGTTACTTTTGTAGTGAAATTTAAAAAATTATATGATATGGAGATGATTCATGAGATTCTTACTGTAGTAAATGATTATTGGTGGAGCTATATATTAATCCCTTTGTTAGTGGGTTGTGCACTGTGGTTTTCATACAAAACTAAGTTTGTACAATTTAGATTGATAGGGGAGATGTTTAAGGTTCTAGGTGGTGAGGATAAGGATTCTATATCTGAAAAACATAAAAATCATATATCGTCATTCCAAGCATTTAGCGTATCTATGGCAACGCGTGTAGGCACTGGTAATTTGGCTGGTGTGGCTACTGCTATTGTGGTTGGTGGACCTGGTGCTATTTTCTGGATGTGGTTTATGGCTTTGATAGGCTCTGCTAATTCATTTATTGAGTCAACACTGGCTCAGGCTTATAAACGTAAAGGTGAGGATTCATTTATAGGTGGTCCAGCTTATTATATGGAGCGTGGGTTGAACAAGCGTTGGTTCGGTATTATTTTTGCTGTTCTGATAACTATAACTTTCGGTTTTGCCTTTAACTCAGTGCAGAGTAATACTATCTGTGCTGCTATTAATCAGACATTTAATGTTGACGCAACTATTATGGGTCCTATTATTACTGTTATGACTTTGTTGCTTATCTTTGGTGGTATTCATCGTATCGCTAAGTTTAGTAGTGTGGTTGTTACATTTATGGCATTGGCTTATATAGTATTAGCACTGTTTATTGTTCTTATGAATATTACTGCATTCCCTAGTGTTATTAAGCTAATTGTAAGCTCAGCTATGGGTATGGAGCAGGTTGCTGGTGGTGCGATAGGTGCTGCTGTAATGCAAGGTGTTAGACGTGGACTATTCAGTAACGAGGCTGGTATGGGTTCTAGCCCTAATGCGGCGGCTACTGCTAATATCTCTCATCCTGTTAAACAGGGGTTAATACAAACGCTTGGAGTGTTTGTTGATACTATATTTATCTGTACATGTACAGCTGCTATTATTCTATTTAGTGGTTTGCATATAGATGGTACTTCTGAAGGAATTAACTTAACACAGAATGCGTTGACTGCTGAGATTGGTAATTTAGGTGGATTATTTATTACTATTGCCGTGTTCCTATTTGCTTTTACTAGTATATTGGGTAACTACTATTATGGAGAAAATAATATTAGATTTATTACCAAAAATAAAACTGTAATGTTTATTTATAGGCTATGTGTAGGTGGTATGGTGCTATTTGGCTCAATGACTACGATGCAATTTGCATGGGATTTGTCGGACTTGACAATGGGTCTTATGGCTACATGTAACTTGATAGCATTGATATTCTTAGGTCGTCAAGCAGTATTGCTACTTAATGACTATATGGCGCAACGTAAGGCTGGCATCAAGAACCCAGTTTTTAAGAAGAAGAATATTCCTGAGCTGTCAGACAAGCTAGACCTATGGGACTAGTGCAGAGCCTGCACTCCCAATTATCACGCTTGACGTAACTTAAAAGCGGAATGTACTGAAATGGTGCGTTCCGCTTGTTGTTTTACTCAAACTTGATGGCTTTGGATGGTTTGATGGAGGCTATTATGTATGAGGGGGCTAGCAGTGTGACGTATGCTAGCACTATTACGCTTATATTTAGGATTAGGATGTAACCTAGATTTACCTCGACAGGTACAAATGACATGTAATAGTTGTCGGGATTCAGTGTTAGTATCTTAAATTGCGATTGAAGATATGCTAATGCTAATCCTATTAGATTGCCTATTACTATTGATTTGATGATTAGTTTCTGTGTTAATAGGATAAAGATATTGCGAATTGTTCCATTAGTTCCCCCTAATGCTTTTAGAACTCCTATCATATTTACGCGCTCTAATACTAATATTAGCAGCCCTGATATCATTGTGAATGATGAAACTATGCTCATAAGTATTAATATTACTACTACATTCATATCTAGTAGTGTAAGCCATGCAAAATATTGACTATTAACTTCATGTGTACTGGTCACGTCGTAAAGATTGTTGCTATTATTCAGATATGATGCTCTGATAATCTCAGAGTAGATATTATTATTGGCTTTATCAATATTAGATTTTTCATCAATGTCGATGCTAATATATGAACCTTCATTTGCATGCCATCCATTTACCTGTTGGATAAGTGAGATGCTGCCAATAACTGAGAGTTTGTCATAATCCTCAAAGTCGTTATTGTATATACCGACTATCTTACTACGTCTAGCCTTGATATTATCACCTATAAA
>JAWXTT010000181.1:0-3768 GCA_044433325.1 Bacteroidales bacterium | reverse complement strand
CACAGATATTCTAAGCGGCATATTCATCCCAACCATACCAATGCATATCCCTGACAGTGTCGATTGGACAGTAGCCCTAATAGGCGGAGTAGGGGGAACGCTAACAGTAATCTGTTACGGGTATTGGATACGTGAGAAAGGGCGCAACAGCGTCAGCGACCTACGCACCTGCCGCATTGACCTAGGTGTAGGGTACTTGCTGACAGCACTATTCGGTATGGCAATGGTCGTCATAGGTAGCAAAGTCCAGTTAGAGAGCGGCAAAGGATTTAATCTGCTATACCAAATCTCACAGCTACTAGAGCAACAAGGGGGCAGATGGGTAGCCATCTGTTTCCTAGTAGGAGCATGGGGAGCAATCTTCAGCAGCATGATGGGCGTATGGCAAAGCGCACCCTACATACTATCCGACTTTGTGCATCAAGGCAAAGTAACCCTACGCAACGCCCACCGCGACATCTACTACCGCCTATGGCTAGCCTTTATAGTCATAATACCCACGCTATCCCTATTCGTACAGTTCACAACAGTACAGAAATTCTACTCATACTTCGGAGCCTTAGTAGTCCCATTCCTAACCATAATACTACTAATCCTAGGCCGCAAAAAATTCCTAGCCGAATACCACAACCGCCCCACCACAGTAGTGGTAGCAATCCTAATCCTCCTATTCTTCACCACCACTATCCTAGCCCTAGGCATAATCCCTAGCTAATTAAAAATGGAAATAGATATTAGTGAGAATAATTAAATGGATCGAATAACTAATTTAATTATTCTCACTCCACATATTACACTGTTTCATAATAGTTTCTAAAGCATCCTCTTGACCCTCAGGTGGGTATTTGTATTTCTTCAAAAGTCGTTTTATTATTCTACGCATACCAGCTCTAGCACTCTCTTTAGCATTCCAATCTATAGTTTTATTGTTTCGTAATGCCTCAGTTAGTTCTTTAGTTATGGATATTAGTTGGTCATTATCATAGAAATCTTTAACTGCATCAGGTTTAGTAAGAGCATCATAAAAAGCTAATTCTTCATTTGTTAGATTCAATTCTTTAGCACTACTTTCACCAGATATAATATCTTTTGCTGTTTTTAATAATTCTTCAATAACCTCTTCATTCGTAAGTAATCCTTTAAGATAATTACTCATTGCACGTGATAGAATAACTGAGAATTTTTCGGCACGAACAGCATTAGTTTTTTGATATATCCTCACCTGTTCTGCTATAAGTTTACGAAGAAGTTCCACCGCAAAATTTTTCTCTTTCATTTGTGAAATATCCTCTAAGAACTTAGGGTCAAATATCGAAAATTCCTCTTTAATATCTGAGAATAGGTTTATTACCCCCTCACTTTTTATACTCTGTTTAATAAGTTCATTAATCCTATTATTCACCTCCTTAAATGATAATTGACCTTTCCCTTCAACCTTGACTAAGACCGAGCGGACAGCCTCAAAATATGCAAATCTTATCCGTTCATCATAGGATAATATACTTTTACATAGAGTTTGTAATTGAGATAAAATCAGAGCCTCCTTTATAAACAATTTTTGTTTATCTTCCCTTTTAGTATCTTTAAGATAATCAATACCACCTTTTATAGCATTAGCTCTAAGGTAATCTTTATCTCCAAAAAATTGAGAGTAGTCATAACCATGCATAATATCTTGGCATACCTCTAATTTTTTTGAAAATTCAGGATATGCAGTTTTAGTAATATCAGTATCACCATAATTTTTGCGATCTCGGATAGTATAGTCATTCATTGCCTTTTTAAGTGCAGATGCAATACCAACATAATCAACCACTAAACCACCAACTTTATTGCCGAATACACGATTTACACGTGCAATAGCTTGCATTAGATTATGTCCACTCATAGGTTTATAAACATACATAGTAGATAGTGATGGAACATCAAATCCTGTAAGCCACATATTTACAACAATAGCAATCTTTAAAGAAGAGTCATCATCTTTGAATTTAATTTCAAGTTCTTTTTTATAGTTATCATTTCCTATAACTTTTTTCCACTCCTCAGGATCTCCATTTCCCGAAGTCATAACAACAGCAACCTTTTCGCTCCATAATGGGCGCATCTCCATCAATTTATTGTAGATACTTATAGCGATAGGGCGTGAGTATGCAACAATCATAGCCTTTCCAGTCTGTTCATATTGTCGTGAATCCTCATAGTGTTTAATAATATCTTCACATAGCGAGTTTATCGTTTGTGGCGCACCAAAAATTGAATCTATACATCCTAGTTCCTTTTTACTCTTTTCTATAATATACTCCTCAGCTTCTTCTGCCATAGCGTCATATTCATTATCTATACGCTGTAAAGTATCTTCATCAAGATCTAGTTTTATAACGCGACTTTCATAAAAAACAGGCTTTGTAGCACCATCTACTACAGCTTGGGTCATATCATATACATCTATATAATCACCAAAGACTTCACGAGTAGAACGGTCTTTTTGAGAAATAGGAGTACCAGTAAAACCTAAGAAAGTGGCATTTGGGAAAGAATTACGAACTAACCTAGCTGCTCCAATCTTTACCTTACCATCTTTGCTTACCTTTTCCGTCAATCCATATTGACTACGGTGTGCCTCATCAGCAATAACTATAATATTACGTCTTATTGATAACGGTTCATTACACTCCTCAAATTTTTGCATAGTAGTAAAGAATATACCGTTAGCCTCACGATTATCTAGTAACTCCTTTAGGTTAACTCTGCTTGTTGCTTGTATAGGGGTTTGTCGTAGAAAATTTTTACATCTAGCAAACTGTTTGAATAACTGTCCATCAAGATCTTTGCGGTCTGTAATTACTACTAATGTAGGGGCAGTAACAGCTTGTTGCAACAGCTTTGCATAAAATACCATTGATAACGACTTACCGCTACCCTGTGTATGCCAGAAAACACCACCTTTGCCATCAGTTTGTATAGCCTCAGTTGTTGATACTACAGCTTTACGTACAGCATAGAATTGATGATAAGCCGCCATTATCTTTGCATCATCTGAGAAACATATATAGTTACGAATAATTTCAATTAGCCTAGTTCGGTCAAAAATACCCCTAAAGAATACCTCAAATGCTGCATAGCTCATATCCTCACTTTTGCCATCTGATGTTTTCCATTCCATATATCTATCTTCACCTGCTGTTATAGTACCCACCTTTGATACAGACATATCACTCATAACGCACATAGCATTATATATAAAAAGTGATGGAATCTCCTGCATATAGTTGCGTAATTGGCAATATGCCTCAGAAGTATCAGCATCCTCACGTGATGGCGATTTTAACTCCATCACCACTAACGGTAGCCCATTAATAAATATTATTATATCGGGGCGTTTAACAGAGTTTTCCTCAATAGTCCATTGATTAGCAATAGTAAAATTATTATGTAGAGGCGATTCATAATCTATCAACTTAACTAATGTTGATACATTCTCATTACCATTAAAGTAATTTACCTCAACACCATTTTGCAGATATTCAGTAAATAACTGATTCCTTGAAATAAGTGTCCCACTATTTATAGAACACACCTTATTTATAGCCTCCTCAATAGCACGGTAATCAATACCCATATTTATATCTATCAATGAAGAACGCAGCAACTCCATGTATAGAGGTTGGCTATAATCACGCTCAACCTCCACACCAGTTATTCTCATATATCCTAGCTCTTCATTAAATAGCTCAAGGATAGCATTTTCATAGTGTTTCTCGGTAA
>JAWXTT010000180.1:0-3768 GCA_044433325.1 Bacteroidales bacterium | reverse complement strand
CAAAGATACAAACAATATTTGACAAAAAAAAGAGATTTAACAATAAATCTCTCAATTAGTTACATTTTTTTTATTTTATGGAAGTGTCAAACTTCCGATATACGCCTGAAAGCTTATTTCCAAATTCATCTAGTTATGTATTTGATTGGAGTACTAATAGAGAGCAGGGTTTAAATAATTCATATTTAAATGATATTGACAACCGTAGAGATGCGAGTAAAAAGTTGGTAGCAAATCTTATAGAGTGGAATAATATGAGTAATTTTGAAGAAGTTATATTGGTCGCCCATAGCCATGGTGGAAACGTGGCTATACAAGCAGCTGATGAATTGGCTAAAATTTTCAAGAAAGTAACAATTATTACATATGGTACTCCTGCTATGAATAAAAAGTATCTTACAAATAAAAAAGTTCCGCAAACTAGCCAGTATTCTGCATTTACTCCAGCTATAATCCCTTTTAATAAATATACGGAACAAGGGGACTTAAATAAAGAGAATCCAGAAAATTGGAATAATAAATCAAAAATAAACCATATTGCAATTTATACAGATAAAGACAAAGTTGATAATTATTCGTATATTTTAGAGTCAAATAGGAGTCAAATAGGAATGAATAGATTAACTTCGCATTATAAAGATAATGGCGTAACAGTAAATCTGAAAGTTAAACCTCTAAATAAGTCAAAAGTAATAAATGAATTAGAAAATAACAACTCTCCATCGGAAAACAAATTTAGCAATAATTGTGGCATAAGACTTTTTGGAAACCATAGTATAGATATTTGTGATCCTGATGAAATAGAGAGAGTTTTATCCGACTATATATAGGAGGGGTTCTAAAAACTGACACATTAAAAATAGAAATAAGAAAAAAAACAGAAAATTAACTATTAAATTATAATTATGAGAAAACGTATTTGGATATTAATATTCGCTATCATGTTTAGCGGTATATCAGCAGTTTTTATATTTGATAAAGATAATCATGAGCTGGCTATAGAGCTAAAGAATAAAGGTGACTTACAAGATGGAGAGGAGGCTATTTCTACTTATACCGAGGCTATAAATCTGGATGAAAATTATACCGCCGCATACTGCAAAAGAGGTCTGATAAAAACCAATTTAGGTGACGTAATAGGAGGACTAGAAGATCAGAATAAAGCATTACAGATTGATTCAAATTATGTAAATTCATATTGTGCTAGAGCTATAGCCAAGGGTAAACTTAATGATAATTATGGAGCTATTGCTGATTTATGTAAAGCTATAGAGCTAGATAGTAATAATATTGGGGCTTATCTAAATCTTGCTTATAGGTATAATAAAGTTGGTAATCATGAGGAAGAATTGGAAACTTATAAAAAGGGTCTTGATGTATGTAGAAAGAACCCTAATCCTTTGTTTTACATAAATTATGGTACTTCACTTTTAGAACAAGAGCTAATAAATGAAGGTATTGATATTTATACTGAAGGTATTAATACATTTTCTGATAATAAAGAATTATATTTAAGAAGAGGTGTTGCTTATATGATGCGTGATAATCCAGATGATAGAGTGTATGCTCTGTTGGATTTTACACAAAGCTATGAATTGGGACATGAGAAAGCATTAGATATGATTAATCGATTACATAGTTATTAAAGGGGATTTCTAAATCTACTAAAGTTGTTGGTGGGGTCGGAATTTTTTATTACTTTCGTGCGTTATAAATATTGGAATTATGGGTGGTGCTGAATTTTTTGGGTGTTCGTCGGTTGCTCTACGCTTTAAGCGTTGGAGTAGAGGTGGGTATGCTGCATTTATGTCGGTGGTGCGTGTGGTTTCGATTGGTGCGCTTAGGGTTTCTATCTCTAAATCTTTGGGGGTTAAATCTGATAGTTTAATGACTGTGGTTGGTGATTGGTTGCGTGGCTGTGATGAAGAGTCGGCGGATGGAACTGATATGGATTTAGCTGTGGTTAAGGAGTTGGAATTGTGTAATTGTGGTGTTGCTACTGTGTCGTTAGCTGTGGTGGGTGATGTTGCGCTAAATAGATATATAAGAATATAAATATACTACGGGAGGTATTCAAAAACTTGAAGGGTTTTAGAATATCTCCTGTTTCCGTTTAAATATGGTACTATGGAGATTAAAGAGTTATTAGATAGAGTGCTCGATGGGGGGAAGATTTCCCGTGCTGAGGCTATTGAGCTAGTAAATTGTGCTGATAAGGGTGCGCTGTATAAGGCTTCGGAACGTGTTACGCGTCACTGGATGGGTGATAAGTTTGATTGTTGCTCGATTATTAATGCTAAGAGTGGTAACTGCTCAGAGGATTGTAAATGGTGTGCACAATCTGCCTTTTACAAGACTAAGGTTGAGAAATATCCTATGGTGGATAAGATGGAGTCGCTGCGTCAAGGGGAACATAACTACGGGCAGGGTATTGGTCGTTTCTCATTGGTGACTAGTGGTCGTAAACTTTCGGCTAAGGATGTGCGTGAGGTTGGTGAACATTATAAGTTGCTACGTGAGAAGTGTGGTATTAAGCGTTGCGCTTCGTTTGGATTAATGGAGTATGAGGACCTTGTTTATCTAAAGGAGTGCGGTGTGGATACTTACCACTGTAATATGGAAACTTCTAAAAGCTATTTTGGCAAGCTATGTACTACTCATACACCTGATGATAAGCAACATACTATTCAGGCGGCTCGTAAGGCTGGTATGCGTGTATGTTCGGGTGGTATTATTGGTATGGGTGAGAGTATGGAGGATCGTGTGGATATGGCTATTATGTTGCGTGAGATGGGTATTCGCTCTATTCCGTTGAATATTCTGCAACCTATCAAGGGTACTCCGCTTGGTGAGTCTGCTCCATTGACTGAACAGGAGATTCTTACTACTATTGCTATTTTTAGGATGATTAATCCACGTGCGTTTATACGCTTTAGTGGTGGTAGGGCGCAACTGTCGCCTGAATCGCAACGTTTGTCGCTAAAAATTGGGGTGAATGCTGCTATCACTGGTGATTTGCTTACTACTGTTGGTAGTACTGTTGAGCGTGATATGCGATTGATTAGGAAAGCAGGGTATAAATTAGATATTGACACTGATTGGGATGAATAAGGAATTAAAAGATATAGATCGTAAGCATTTATGGCACCCTTACACTTCGACTATTAATCCGCTACCTACTTATGTGGTGGAGAGTGCTGATGGGGTGAAACTGAAACTGGATGATGGACGTGAACTGATAGATGGGATGTCGTCATGGTGGGCGGCTGTGCATGGGTACAATAATAGTGCGCTGAATAGGGCGGCTACCGAGCAACTTGGCAAGATGAGCCATGTGATGTTTGGTGGTATCACTCATACGCCTGCTGTGGAGCTGGCTGATAGATTACTTAGGATGTTGCCTAAGGGGTTAGATACAATATTTTATTGTGACTCGGGCTCGGTATCGGTGGAGGTGGCTATGAAGATGGCTATCCAATATTGGTATGGACGTGGCAATAGTGCTAAATATAAGTTTGCGACTATACGCAATGGCTATCATGGTGATACCTGGAAGGCTATGGCGGTGTGTGATCCTGTAAATGGTATGCACAGCATATTTAGTGGGGCGTTAGTTCCGCAATATTTTGTTTCTGCGCCTGAGGATAGCTATGGTATTCGTCTTAAACGTAAGGTGGAGTATTCAGATAATTCTATTGAGGAGGTTAGGGAGTTGTTTAATGCTCATCATGGTGAGATTGCCGCCTTTATCTTAGAGCCTGTGGTGCA
>JAWXTT010000179.1:0-3789 GCA_044433325.1 Bacteroidales bacterium | reverse complement strand
TCAGACGTGTGCTCTTCTGCTTTTACGTTCAGGGATGGATTGGAGTGATATGCTATACATCAACTTTGAGGATGAACGTTTGGTGGGGATGAATGCTGAGGATTTAAACCTATTATTAGAGGTGCATTTGGAATTGTATAATAAGCGACCTATTCTATTTCTTGACGAGATACAAAATATTGAGGGGTGGGAGAAGTTTGCACGTCGTCTAGCTGATTCAAAGTATAGGGTTTATATAACTGGAAGTAATGCTAAAATGCTTAGTGCTGATGTTCACACCACACTAGGGGGGCGATATTTAACTGTTGAGGTTTATCCCTATAGTTTTGAGGAGTTTCTATGTGCTAATAATAGTGTTGTGGATGATAATTCATTCATATCAACTACTTCGCGTGCTAATATATTTAGACTTTTTGAAGATTATTTCAACTATGGTGGATTTCCTGAGGGGGCGCAATTGTCAGCTAAACGTAACTATTTGACTAGTGTATATCAGAAGATATATTTAGGTGATATTGCAGCACGTAACAAGGTCGAGAATAATTTTACCTTGCGTATGATGCTAAAGAAGGTTGCAGAAAGTATTAAACAACCACTCTCATTCACTAGAATATCTAAAATACTATCATCAGTTGGTGTCAAAGTTACCACTCAAACAGCTATAAATTACATTAACTATGCTAAGGATGCTTGGTTGCTGCTTTCTATTCAAAATATCGCTAGTAAGATAGTTGATAAGGAGAGTAATCCTAAATATTATTTTATTGATAATGGTATTTTAAGTTTGCTACTGTTAGATGCTAACACCTCACTACTTGAAAATATGGTAGCTGTAACACTGTTACGAAAATATGGTCGCGAGGATGCCGTTTTCTTTTATAATCAAAAGGTTGAGATAGATTTCTATATCCCCGATGAGGAGATGGCGATTCAAGTGTGCTATAATCTAAGCGCGGATAGTGATACTTATGACCGTGAGGTTGGTGCATTGGTTAAGCTGCAAAAGGTGCTGCCATGCAAGCGAATGATAATAATAACCAAAGATGAGGAACGTAATATTGAGGTAGGAGATAATGTTATTGAGGTAATTCCTATTTATAAGTGGTTATTGGAAAACTAGATTTTATGAGTTAGTAACCCTACTGTTGGTTATTTATTATTTGTCGGTGGTTGTTGGGAACTCTAGTGTGTATCCTTTATATTCGGGTGTCATTATTGCGCCTGTTGCGGCATCTATACCCCATCCTAATATATCCAATAGGTTGATAATAGATACTGCATTGAATTTCTTATCTACATATACAGTGGCTGTGCTGTTATCTTCGGCTACACCTTTTATTACTGATGTGTCGAAGCCACGATCTACTTTTACTGTGTATGGGAATGTTATTGAATTGTAGCGTCTGCCATCAACTTCGATATATTGGGCATCTTTTACATTGGATTCTAATGTGATTTTCTTCGTTGTTCCGCAGAATATTGTGGAACATGAGCTAAATGTTAGCAATAGCATTACTGCTATAATTAGATTTTTTGTTTTCATTTTTCATTATATTTATTAAACAGTAGGGTTTGGCTTAATTGCATTTAAGCCACTGTTTAATGAATATAATTAAGGGATGGGAAATGTAAAACGTGAGCCATACTTAACTATTCAGCTAGAAGGTACGACCAAGCACCGCGCGCGACAATAGTGAATAGCCCACGTAAAACGTGAACATCCAGATATTGTCTTTTTCGCGCTATAAATTTGGTCGTTTTACTAGCAAAAAAACAATAGCAAAATGCTACTTAATATGTAAAATGGAGGTTTTATTTCCTGCCATTCAATTACAAAGGTATAATTACTTTTGGAAATTCCAAAAAAAATATTTAGGTGTTAATTAATATTTGTATATTTGTAACTGAATAAGAAGACTTTTAATAATATGGGTATATTCAGTTTCTTCTCAAAAGAGAAAAAGGAGACTTTAGACAAGGGTTTGTCTAAAACTAAAGAGGGTGTGTTTTCAAAACTTACCCGTGCTATCGCTGGTAAAACTAAGATAGATGATGATGTATTAGATAATCTAGAGGAGGTTTTTATTACATCTGATGTGGGTGTGGAAACTACTCTGAAAATTTTGGATAGAATTGAGAAACGTGCTCAACGTGATAAATATGTAAACTCGTCAGAATTGAATGCGCTACTGCGTGAAGAGATTGCTGACTTGTTGGCTGAACGTGGTAATCAAGATGATGCTGACTTTGCTATTCCTACTAACTGTAAAACACCTTATGTGATTATGGTTGTGGGTGTTAATGGTGTGGGTAAAACTACTACTATTGGTAAATTAGCTTATCAGTTTAAAAAGGCTGGTCATAAGGTGGTGCTAGGTGCTGCTGATACTTTCCGTGCCGCGGCTACTGAACAATTGGTGATATGGGGTGAGCGTGTGGGTGTGCCTGTGATTAAACAACAGATGGGTTCAGACCCTGCATCGGTAGCTTTTGATACGGTTGCCTCAGCTAAAAATAGTGGTGCTGATGTAGTTATTATAGATACTGCTGGACGATTACATAATAAGGTGGGCTTAATGAATGAGCTTACTAAGATTAAGAATGTAATGAAAAAGGTGTTACCTGATGCCCCTAATGAGGTGCTATTGGTATTGGATGGCTCAACTGGGCAAAATGCCTTTGAACAAGCTAAACAATTTGTAGCTGCGACCGAAGTTACTGAACTAGCTATCACTAAACTAGATGGTACTGCTAAGGGTGGTGTGGTGATAGGTATTAGTGACCAATTTAAAATACCTGTTAAGTACATAGGCTTAGGTGAGGGTATGGAGGATTTACAGGTGTTCCGCAATAGGGAGTTTGTAAATTCCCTTTTCGGTGAATGATAGCTGATTCAAATTTAATGAGAAATAATAAGATTGATATTGTTACACTGGGTTGCTCTAAAAACTTAGTGGATTCGGAACGTCTATTAAAACGTTTCAAGGATTTAGGGTATAGCGTAGCTCATGACTCGGAAAATATTTCGGGTGATGTGGTGGTGGTTAATACGTGCGGATTTATTGGGGATGCTAAGGAGGAATCAATAAATTATATCTTAGAGTTAGTTGAGGCTAAAGCTGAGGGGCGTATCCAACAGCTGTATGTTATGGGTTGCCTTTCGGAACGTTATGGCGATGAGCTAAAACAGGAAATTCCCGAAGTGGATAAATTCTATGGTAAGTTTGATTGGACTCAGGTGATTGAGGATTTAGGGAATAACTATCCTCCAACTCAGAGCTATGAGCGTGTTGTCACTACTCCTAAACATTACTCATACTTGAAAATATCTGAGGGGTGTAATCGTTTCTGTGCTTTCTGTGCTATCCCTTTGATTACTGGTCGTCACACATCTATCTCTATTGAGGAGCTTGTTAAGGAGGTGGAGTATATGGTTAGCATGGGTGTTAAGGAGTTTAATCTGATTGCCCAAGACTTATCATCTTACGGATTAGATTTATATAAGAAACAGATGTTGCCTGAATTGGTGGATGCTATTGCGCAGGTTGAGGGAGTTGAGTGGATTAGATTACACTATGCATACCCTTCACAGTTCCCTATGGAGCTACTGCCTGTAATGCGCAAACATAGTAAGGTCTGTAAATATATTGATATTGCGTTGCAACATATTAGTGATAACGTGTTACGTAATATGCGTCGTCATATCAACAAGGTAGAAACTATGGAGCTATTGGCTAAGATACGTGCTGAAGTACCAGAAATTCATATCTCAAAAGAAGGTATCTCGGC
>JAWXTT010000178.1:0-3803 GCA_044433325.1 Bacteroidales bacterium | reverse complement strand
AACTTAGGTGTTAGAGTAAATCCAAATATTCACGTTGCATTGATGAAGTTTTAAGAATACCTTCACGATTAGTGTAATTAGCCGAAATACGATAAGGTAAAAATCCCGCTGTACCGCCAATACTTAAATTTACATCATTTGAGATAGCTGTTCTAAGTATTTCATCTTGCCAATTAGTGTTAGCTGTTCCTAATAAAGCCGCGGCTTCACTATCAGCACCATATCGTTCTATTACTAATGCTGAAAATGCGGTAGCATCTAAAGCATCCCACGTATCAGATGCTGTATTAATATACATATTAGCTGAGAAATTAATTTTTGGTTTACCAGCTGTCCCCTTTTTAGTTGTTACAATAATTACACCATTAGATGCACGAGAACCATATATAGCTGTTGCTGAAGCATCCTTTAATACTGCAATAGATTCAATATTATCAGGAGCAATCATAGCTAATGGATTAGAAACCCCTTCAACCTCATTATTATCCAATGGCACGCCATCAATTACGATAAGAGGGTCATTACTAGCACTTAGTGATGAACCACCACGAATACGTATTGTACCACCCCCTTCAGGTTGTCCTCCATCAGCAGTAATAACTAGACCTGGAGTTGTTCCTGTTAATAATTCTTGTGCAGATGTTGCTATTGCTGATTCTATCTCAGTAGGCTTAACCATAGAAACAGCACCAGTAGCATCCTCTTTCTTAACTGTACCGTATCCAATAGCTACGACTTCATCAAGTTTAACACCACCCTCTTCAAGGATTACATTAATCTCTGTTTTTCCAGCTACAGCAACCTCTTTGGTTGTGTAACCCACATAAGACACAACGATAGTTGCATCTGAGTCCACTTTTAGTTGATAATTACCACTAAAATCAGTAATAGTACCCACAGTTGGGGCATCTTTTACAATCACGTTTGCACCAATTAATGGCTCATCAGCGACACCACGGATAATACCTTTAATAGTAATCTCCTGTGCAATTGATGGAAGAGCTAGGCATATCAAAAATAAAAAAGATAGCCACCTCCTCGAATTCATTTGTAAGCAAATGTTCTTCATTCAGATTTGTTTTAAGTTTTACATTAGGTTATTAAAATTGCGTATTAAATATAGGTAAGACAAATGTCTCACTCTAGCTCAAATCATAATATTACATTTAGGTGTATTGTTTTTTAAAACAATCGATATTTAAGGTTTACATCATAGGTTTTAGCACAACAACAAATACATCCTTTTCTATATATTTTTAACTTTTCATGTCATTTACTCTTTCCCCAAGAGCTACATATTCAGTATAAAATCTACAAAAAAATCAAAAACATTCACAATATACGACATCTTTTGATAAAAACTAGCATTTCTTATAAACGTTCTTGATTTTTTTATATTTTTTAACTTTGTATTAAATTCTACAAAGCTCTTTTTAAAATCTTCTCTATTGTGGAGAAGTCAATATTAGCTTGTTCGCCGAATTTAGAACCACGCTGCTTGATACGTTCTGCTACCTTAGTTATTATATCTTCACCTATATTGTTTTCGCTTAGGCGTGTTTTTAAGCCTACTGAACGGAAGAACTCTTCGGTGGCTGTGATGGCTGCGTCGATACGTTCATCGTCACTTCCTGTGGTGATACCCCATACACGTTCGCCATATTGCATAATCTTAGCACCCTTCTGTTCACGCATCACATTCATAAGTGATGGCATAATAATAGATAAGGTGTGACCATGAGTTAAGCCTGTCAATGCAGTAATCTCATGACCTATCATGTGTGTAGCCCAGTCTTGTGATACACCCATAGCGGTAAACCCATTCAATGCCATAGTAGCACATAGCATATAGTTAGCCATCTGCTCATAGTCATTTTGGTTAGCTTTAATCTTAGGGGCTACCTCAACAAGAGTTGATAAGATACCCTCAGCCCAACGGTCCATCAGTGGTGATTCACCCACAACAGTCAAATATTGCTCCATAGTATGCACAAAAGTATCAGTAATACCACAAGCCACCTGATATGCAGGTAATGTGAATGTAGTTTCAGGGTCTAGGATTGAACAGGTAGGATATTGTGAATAGAAAGCAAATTTCTCATCAGTTGCATTTGATGAAATTACTGCACCCTTGTTCATCTCTGAGCCAGTAGCAGGCAATGTAATCACTGAATATAATGGCAACATATCACCAATAGGTGCATTACCTAGTACTATATCCCAAGCATCGCTATCAGTAGGGATAGATGCAGCAACTAGTTTACTTCCATCCAACACTGAGCCACCACCAACAGATAGGACACAGCCTACACCCTCGATTTTACCTATTTCAATAGCTTTACGCAAGGTTTCAACACGTGGATTAGGTTCTATCCCCCAGAATTCGACATACTCCATACCCTTTAGGGCTGCAATTACTTGGTCGTAAACACCATTTTTCTTTACACTACCACCACCGAATGTTACTAAAATCTTCACATCCTTAGGCAATTCACCAGCTAGTTTAGCGATGCTGCCCTTACCGAAAATAATCTTGGTAGGGTTCTTAAATTCAAAGTTATTCATATCTATTTTTTATAAAAGTCAATATTTAAGCGATACCTAATAGCTGTATCTCAAAAATCAGTGTTGAGTACGCCTTAATATCACCTGCACTACGTGTACCATAGCCAACATTGTATGGCACTACAATCTCCCAATGTGAGCCAACAGGCATCTGAGTTAAAGCAATCTTCCACCCCTCTATCAGCTGTGATAGTCTAAACTTTTCTGGTCGCCCTGCATTAAAGGTTGAATCAAACACTTTACCATTAATCAGTGTACCCTTGTAGTGTACCATCACCACACTATTAGCGGTAGGTATCTCCCCTTTACCTCTAGTAATTACACGATACATCACCCCTGAGGATAGTTGTTGCACCCCTTCACGGTTACTATATTCTGCTAAAAACTTTTGATTGCGCTCCTTATACGCTTGAAACTTAATACACATAATCCTATTTTTATTTTGATGTGTCCAAAAATACAAAATAAACTGCACCTATTAACAATAAAAATGCTACTAAGTGATTCCACCTAAGTTCATTTCCTTGAAAAACGCAATTTGCAAAGATTGTAAACACAATTAAGGTTATCACCTCCTGCATAACTTTCAGTTGCATAAGGGTAAATGGACCACCATTCCCCACAAAACCTATTCTATTAGCAGGCACTTGGAATGCATACTCAGCCAATGCTATTACCCATGAAAATATAATAACTGCATATAATGGCCAATTACTACTAACTCCCATAGCATGCAATTTAAGGTGACCATACCATGCAAATGTCATAAATATATTAGAAACAATAAGTAATCCTACTGTTGTTATCCCCACTTGCCACATTCCTTGCTATTACCTTTATTATTTGTTTTAGATGATGGGCAACCATTGCAACCGCTGCATTTATCACCCCCTTTTTTTAACACCTGATATATATACCTTACGACTAATGTAATCACCACTAGCAGTATTACAGCAACTATTATCTCTTGAATATCCATAATTTCGCTACATTAAAAAGTGTGAACCAATAACCTTAATCAGCCATGCTACCCCCCATGCTAACGAGGTATTATAGATAACGGATGCAACAACCCATCGCCATGAGCCTGTTTCACTCTTGATAGCAGCCAACGTTGCAATACACGGGAAACATAACAATACAAATGCCATAAAACTTAATGCAGTAATAGCGTTAAAGAATGGCTCTCCAGTTTCTGGATTTATTGAGGTTAATCGCTTAGGCAACAGCTCCTCACT
>JAWXTT010000177.1:0-3881 GCA_044433325.1 Bacteroidales bacterium | reverse complement strand
CACATATCCAATAGATTCAATAGAGGATGGTATGGCTGAAGATGATATTGATGGTTGGAAAGAGTTAACACGACACTTAGGTGAGCGTTGTCAATTAGTAGGGGATGATCTGTTTGTTACCAATGTCAAGTATCTGAATCAAGGAATCATTGAGGGGTATGCTAACTCCATACTTATTAAAGTTAATCAGATAGGAACATTGACAGAAACACTTCGCGCAGTTGAGCTAGCCCAACGTAATGGTTATTCAACCATAATATCACACCGTAGTGGCGAAACCGAAGACTCAACCATTGCAGATATAGCAGTAGCCACCAATTCAGGACAGATTAAAACAGGTTCAGCCAGTCGTAGTGACCGCATGGCCAAATATAATCAATTACTTCGTATCGAGGAGGATCTAGGCAGCATTGCCCAATACGCATATCCACACACACAATCATAGGGGAGAGTTACAAATATTTCTTTGTTAGCTTCTTTTTAGAGGAGTTGACTGATAACTATCAATGTTATTAGTCAACTTTCTGTTTTTAGAACTCCCTTTTACAACATTTGTGAAAAGATATGGAATATGGGTAATGGGTTGGATGTCAGCGGTATATCTTTTTATTATTTTGGGTGTGATATCTAGGCGTAAATTTTATTTCACTTTACAACATTTTCTTTATGTAAATATTTGTTTTTGTATTATTTTGTATTATTTTTGTAACTGTGATTTGTGCCTTTGATGGAATAAATTAAAAATAAATAATACGGAACAATTACAATGAAAACACGCGCACTCTTTATGCTGCTAATAGCGCAGCTAACACTCTCCCTAACATCCTTGGGAGCGGATTTTACTTACACACATGAGGGTAACACCTTAGGGTACACAACCAACGCCGATGGTACTACCGCCACAGTTACAGCCTATTCAGGTGACAAACCAACAGGCGCATTAATTATCCCTGCCACAGTAACCGATGGCTCAACTACCTATGCCGTTACCGCCATTGATAATGGCGCAAGTGACTTTTACGGTGTATTCAACAATTGTACAGGACTCACCTCAGTATCTCTTCCTGATAATTTAAAAACAATAGGGGACGGAGTTTTCTATAAATGTACTAGTTTAACCTCAGTAGAACTTCCTGATGGTTTAACCTCAATTGGGGGGCATGCGTTCAGAAACTCAGCAATTACTTCAGTAACATTCCCTGAAAGTTTAACCTCAATTGGGAGTAATTCTTTCTTCCAATGTGTCTCTTTAACATCAGTAACACTCCCCACTAGTTTAGAGTCAGTCGGGACGTACGTCTTTGCTTACTGTGACAATTTAACCTCTGTAATATTTCCTGAGGGTTCAAAACTAAATACAACTGGCGACCAGGTGTTCTATGATTGTTCAAAGTTAAGCTCAGTAACTCTTCATGAGGGTTTGGAAACAATTGGAGCGTCTGCGTTTTGCCTCTGTAAAGAGTTAACTTCAATAAAACTCCCTGAGAGTTTAAAGACAATTGGGTATAAAGCTTTTTATAGCTGTATTGGGTTAACTTCAATAACTATTCCTGATGGTGTAAATACAATTGAATATGAAGCATTCTATAAATGTACTGCATTAACATCCATAACACTACCTAAAGGGTTAGAAACAATTTATTATAAAGCCTTTAACAGTTGTAACCTTGATTATGTATATATTGATTCAGCAACTCCTCCAACGTTCAGCACAAGTGATATTACATCTTACAATACTATTGGAGTGCTATTTGGGAATGGTACTTACTCAAACAATATTTACATACCAATAGGTAGTAAGTCTGCTTATCAGGGTGCTAATATATGGGGTGATTGGACAACAGGTGAATATGTCGAGTGTGATGGTAATATAATATATGAAATAAATTATACTACTAAAACAGCTACTCTTATAGGATTTATAGAAACGCCAACAGAGGAGGTACTTGAAATCCCTAGTAGCTTAATGGGTGCTGATGGAACTACCGCCTATTCGGTTACTGCCATAGCTGAATATGCGTTTAAGGATTACACTGCACTTACCTCAATAGATATCCCATCAAGTGTAACCGATATTGGTGATTACGCATTTAGTGGTTGTACAGCATTAGCTACAATATATGTAACATCTTCTGCTCCTACTATTTATGAGAATACCTTTAGTGATTGCTATACGACTGCTCAATTAAGCTACCCTTATGAGGGTCGGAATAGCTATACTGCTGGCTACTGGGCAAAGTTTACAAACAGCCAAATGGACTACAATGCCGAATTTAAATTTACATACAATGAGGATGATTTAACAGCAACACTTATAGAGTCTAATGTTAACGTTTTAAGAGGTGAGATAATTATAGATAGCCCCATAACCTATAATAATAAAGAATATAACATTACAGCAATTGGGGATAAGGCATTTTTTAGTAAAGATTTTATAACTTCAGTAACCATCCCTGAGAGCGTAACTTCAATTGGGACTAAAGCATTTATAGGCTGCACGGAACTTATTTCGATAAATATCCCTGATGGAGTAACTGTAATTAATGAATCTACATTCCAAAACTGTAAAAAATTAGCCTCAATTACCATCCCTGATGGCGTTACCTCGATTGGTGATAAAGCATTCAATAATTGTAATGCACTAGAGTCAGTAGTTATTCCTGATAAGGTAGCCTCGATTGGCACATACGCATTCTATAACTGTGTTGAATTAACCTCAGCGAAACTGCCTGAGGGGATAACCACTATTGCTGAAAACACTTTCGATAGTTGTGACAAGTTAGCCACAGTTAATTTCCCTTCAACTTTAACCTCAATTGCTTACAGAGCATTTAATAATTGCGCACTAACTTCTGTAATTCTTCCTGAAGGGTTAGAAACAATAGGGGACTATGCTTTTTATGGAAACAGCGAATCAGAAATATTACAACTACCAACTACACTTACGGAAATTGGAGAACACGCATTTAACCTAAATGAAAATATAAAAACAGTATATCTTTCATCTAAACTTACTACAATTGGTGAATATGCGTTTAATGAATGTTCTGCTTTAAACAGAGTTATCACAGATAACACTGATGGTATAACTATAGCCTCAACTACTTTCGATGATATAAGCTCTGATGCTGTGCTGTACATCCCTTATGGTTCTAAAGATAACTATAATACTGTAAATGAAAATTCAGGTCATACGTGGATCAGTCATTTCGGAGGTGGAATAGTTGAGCATTATAATAATGTGTTCACATATACAGCTAATGAGGATGAAACCGAATTAACAATCGCATCACGTGATGCTGAAATAACCCTACCAGCAGAGTTTACAATCCCAAGCACAGCATATTATAACCATAAAGATCTGCCAATTACCACCATTGCTATGGGAACTGTGATAGGTGTTTATGATGGAACAGGAGTCTTCTCAGGAAGTACTGATATAACATCATTAACAATCCCTGAAACTATGACCAATATTGGCTCGTTTGCATTCCACGGTTGTACTGAACTAATATCAGTATATATACCCGCTAGTGTAAATACAATTAGTAGAAATCTATTCTCACAATGTAGCAAATTAGAAACTGTTACATTTGCTGAGGATTCACAGTTAGATAATATAAGCGGATTTATGTTCCATATATGTTCAGCATTGACATCAGTAAATATACCTGAAAGTGTAACTTCTATCAATAATTATGCTTTCCAATCTTGTACGGCTCTGGAATCGATAAAACTTCCTGAGGGATTAACTGCAATACTTAGTACTGCTTTCGGCACCTGTAGAAAACTAGAATCTATAGAGATACCAGCTGGGGTAAAAACACTTACGGCTGTCTTTTGGGGTTGTGAAGCTTTAAAAGAGGTGAAATTTGCCGAAG
>JAWXTT010000176.1:0-3911 GCA_044433325.1 Bacteroidales bacterium | reverse complement strand
ATATTTAAGATGAGATTTTGAGCTAATTTTTTACCGCCTTTATCTGAGCATAGCGGGCTATGTGAAGATAAAAAGGTGAAAAAGTAGCCAAAATATCGCTTAAAGATTGATGAAACAGTTGATTTTCTACCATTTGTTTATTTCTTATTATTTTCAAGGATCAGTTTTTAGAACTCCCCTTAATAGCCTCGTGCTACTATTTTACATATCTCAACAATTACATTTACTGCACTATTCATTGACGAGATTGGGATAAACTCCTCACGAGCATGGAAATTCACTCCCCCTGCAAAGATATTAGGACAAGGTAGTCCCATAAATGATAATTGCGCACCATCAGTTCCGCCACGGATAGGGCGTACCAATGGTTTAACTCCTACCGTTTCCATTGCCTCAATGGCGATATCAACGATATGCATAACATCCGCTATCTTCTCACGCATATTATGGTATTGGTCAGTTATCTGAATGGTTGCTACGTTTGGATACTCTTGGTTAATTTGGTTGGTAATATCCTCTAATAGTTGTTTGCGAGCGGCAAAACCTTCGCTATTATGGTCACGGATAATATATGTTAGGGTCGTACTCTCAACGCTACCCTCAATACCCACTAGATGGAAAAATCCTTCATACCCTTCAGTATGCTCAGGTGTTTCATCCTGCGGCAATGCGTTAGCAAATTGTTTAGATAAATGTATGGAGTTAATCATCTTACCCTTAGCATATCCAGGGTGTACGTTACGCCCTTTGATATTGATTTTAGCAATGGCAGCATTGAAATTTTCATACTCCAACTCGCCCACTTCACCACCATCCATGGTGTATGCCCAATCAGCACCGAATTGCTCAATATTAAATTTCTGTGGTCCTTTACCAATCTCCTCGTCAGGGGTAAAGGCTATACGTATCTTGCCATGTTTAATATCAGGGTTCTTCTTTAGATAATCAATAGCTGTGATAATTTCAGCAATACCAGCCTTGTCATCAGCTCCTAACAGAGTATTTCCGTCAGTAACAATTATCGAATCGCCAATGTAGCTTAATAACTCAGGAAACTCAGAGGTGCGGATAACGATATTCTTTTCGCTGTTAAGGATGATATCCTTACCGTCGTAATCCTCAACAATACGTGGCGACACATGGCGACCAGTAATATCAGGTGAAGTATCTAAGTGTGCAATAAATCCAATAGTAGGCACAGTATCACCACAGTTAGATGGTAGTGTAGCCATTAAATAACCATTCTCATCTAGGGTAATCTCCTTTAAGCCTAGTTTGCGTAACTCAACCTCAAGAGCTTGAGCAAAAATCAATTGCCCTGGTGTTGAGGGGATCATATTAGTTAAGTCATCACTCTGAGTATTATACTTTACATATTGCAAGAATCTGTCTATTACCGTCATAATCTGTAAAATTGGTTCGTTATTACCACAAAGATAACGAAATTATAATCTATTATTTATACTTTTGTAAAATATAATTTAGTAGTATGTCCAAAAAGGGTTCAATCAAACGCAATTTACTAAAGAATACGAAGCGTCGTCGTAATAGACAATCACTTCTAAAGGTAATATCAATATTTATATTGGCATTACTACTTGTTGCGTATATCGGTTATGTAAGGGGAAATAAACCTACCGAGCCATTTATTACGAATAGTATCAGTTGTGATTTAATGACCATAGAAACCCCTGATTCGACTAGTTACAGATATGATTATGATGGTTTCTCGGTTTATTTTAATCCCACGTGGCGAGTGCCTAGCGCAGTTATCTATGAGTTAACACGTGAGGAGCTAAAAGGCACTGAGAGCCGTAAAAAAAAATATTTTAAGCCCGATTTAACAGTAGAATATAGCGCACACACTAAAGATTACAGTAAGTCAGGTTACGACCGTGGTCATATGGCTCCAGCTAATGATATGAATTGGGATAAGAGCGTAATGGAACAATCCTTCCTAATGACCAATATAGCACCGCAGAATGGGAATCTAAATTCAGGACAATGGCGCGGACTTGAGACTAAGATACGCCAATGGGGCGAACGTGATAGCGCATTGGTAGTAATAACAGGTACAATATTTAATGGTAGCAGAGTGCAGACAATTGGAGATAATCAGGTAGGTGTCCCACCTCAGCTGTATAAGATAGTATTTGCTCCGTATGTTAAGACTCCACGGATGATAGCCTATCTGTATGATAACTGTAAACCGATGCATCAAGTTAGTGACTATGTCGTTACAGTTGATAGTATCGAGAAGCTAACGGGTAATGACTTTTTTGTCAATCTTCCCGATAACTTAGAGCGAGAATTAGAGAATAAGTCAAATTTAGAACTTTGGAATATAGATGAATAGATATAATAACGATACAATATGTGCAATCTCAACCGCTCATGGAGTAGGGGGGATAGCAGTAATCCGCGTAAGTGGAGCAGATGCAATAAATGTAGTAGCTAAGTCATGGCGAGGGGCTGAGATTGCCTCCATGAAGAGCCATACAGCCCACCTAGGACGTATTATTGATGTACAAGGAGCAATTCTAGATGAAGTAGTGATAACCCTATTCCGCAATCCCAACTCCTTTACAGGTGAGGATGTTGTCGAGATAGCTTGCCACGGCTCATTGTGGATACAGCAGCAGATAATACAGCTACTAATCAGCAATGGATGCCGCACAGCCACAGGGGGCGAGTTCACCCAACGCTCATTCCTAAATGGTAAGTTAGACCTATCACAAGCCGAGGCAATAGCTGATGTAATAGCATCCAGTTCAGCCGCATCACACCGCATAGCCATATCGCAAATGCGCGGAGGATTCTCTCGTGAGTTAAGCGCATTACGTGATCAGTTATTAGACTTCGTTGCACTAATGGAGTTAGAGTTAGATTTTAGCGAAGAGGAGGTAGAATTTGCCGACCGCGCACAATTAATAACCCTAGCCGAAGAGATAAGCCGCAAAATCAGCAGACTAGCCAACTCATTCTCAGTAGGTAACGCCATCAAAAACGGAATACCAGTAGCAATAGTAGGGGAAACCAACGCAGGAAAATCCACCCTACTCAACACCCTACTTAATGAAGATAAAGCCATCGTTAGCGATATTCATGGCACAACACGTGACGTGATAGAGGACACCATCAATATCTCAGGGGTCACATTCCGCTTTATAGACACAGCAGGGATACGTGAAACCACCGACACCATCGAGAGCATAGGGATAGAACGCACCTACCAAAAGATAGACCAAGCAAATATAATCCTATGGATAATAGATGCAACCACCCCAATTGCGCAGATAGAGCAGATCTCACCTGAGATACTAACTCGTGCCAGCGGAAAAGAGCTAGCCATCCTAGTCAACAAATCCGATACCCTAACCACCACACAACAAGAGCAGATACACACAGCATTAAGCCAAATCGTAAGCAACGCTAAAGAGGTTAGCGACTCCGCACAAATAATCTTTATCTCAGCCAAAGAGAGCATAGGGATAGAGCAGATAGAGAGCTATCTAATAGACCGTGCCCAAATCCCATCCAACACCAACAGCGACATAATAGTAACCAACACCCGTCACTACGAAGCCCTAACCCGCGCCCTAGAAGCGATAGACCGCGCCCTAAACGGCCTACACGCTAATATCAGCGGCGACTTCGTCAGCCAAGACATCCGAGAAACCATGCACTACCTAGGAGAAATAACAGGAGAAATCAGCCACACCGACATCCTCCAAACCATCTTCTCCCGCTTCTGCATTGGCAAATGATTTTAGTCAAAATACAACACATAAAATATTGATTATCAATAGAATAGCACTTTTAACAGGTGCTATTTTTTTTGTCGCATATATGCGCTATTATGTGGTTTTAAGCGGTGTTAATGTCTATTTATTTCCCCCGTTTTTCCCTGC
>JAWXTT010000175.1:0-3996 GCA_044433325.1 Bacteroidales bacterium | reverse complement strand
TAATAGTCACTAGACGCACACTAATAACCGAAAGGAAATATTCACGGCAAAACTCCAACTGTTCATCAGACAAGCAGTTATGGTCAACCATATAAACCCCTTCATCCTCCATCTCCTTAATAATATGGCGATAAGTATCACGAAAAACATCTTGCGATCTACGCATACGCTGATTAACCAGAGGCAACAATTCCGCCGCCGTATAATCACCAGTCATAGTCATAGTATTGTTACGGATAGCCGCATAGCGTATCAGATTAGCTATGCGCACCTTAATGAATTCATCTTGATTATTAGAGTAAATCCCCAGAAAACGCAAACGTTGCATAAGCGGCACATTCACATCCTGCGCCTCCTGCATAACACGGTCATTAAACTGAAGCCAACTAAGCTCCCTATTCCCAATAGTGTCCATAATATCACAAGGTTTAATTTGAATCATTTAGCTATATAACAAAGTTACACAAATAATGCGATGATAATGCAAGTAAATGGTTAATTTTTTAAATAGTTTTATATATACCAACTCTTGATAAGAAAGTATCACAATAACTAATAAATAGTAGATACCTTTATATATTATAAATTAACTATTATGAATTATACCATTAAAACATCGTTGCTATGCTTAACAGCATTACCAACATACAACATAGCTATTGCCGATAACCCAAATATTGTTTTGATAATATCTGATGATCAAGGTTATGCCGATTTTTCGAGATATAATCAACAACAAGTACAGACTCCCAACCTAGATAAGCTGTGTGATGAATCACGTTATTTCAACAACTTCTATGTCGCACCAGCATCAGCACCAACACGTGCAGCACTATTGACAGGTAAGTCATTTGTTAAGAGTGGAGTTTGGAATGTACACTTCGGTGGTGATTATATTGGGCGTGAGCATACACTACTATCCGAAGTCGTCCAGCAAGCAGGATATAATACAGCGTTAATAGGTAAATGGCACTCAGGTAAAGGACCAGGATTTATCCCTCAACATAGAGGCTATGACTATGTAAAGCCCATTTTGATGCACACGCATTATAATAATCGTCAACAATTTAACGATGCACCACTTTATTATAAAGACCACGAATATTGGAAAGAGAACAAGCAGAAAGATTGGAGCGTAAATACAATGACTACCCTAGCATGTGATTATATAAATCAAGAACATAATCAACCATACTTCTTGCAAGTTGCATACGTTGCTCCTCACTCTCCATGGGATGCACCCAAAGAGCTTGTTGACAAATATATACATATGGGACAACGTGAGGAATTTGCCAAACTAAATGCACTTATCGAACATATGGATAACTCAGTTGGGAAGATCATTGACTGCATCGACAACTCCAAAGATAAGGATAATACTATAATCATTTTTATTAGTGACAATGGGTATATTCATAAATCAACAGGAGTTGAATTAACCGCTGAGGAGATAGCACTTCGCAACCCTATGAATCTACGTGGTGTTAAAGGCTCGATATACGAAGGGGGTATCTATTCACCACTATATGTTAGATGGAAAGGGAAGATTATCCCAGGCGAAACAGATTGGTTAACACACGTTACAGATATTTTGCCAACGATAGCGCAACTAGCAGGTGTCACAGATAATGATATTCCTGATGGATTGAATGGAGAATCATTTAAGAAAGTCCTTTTTGATGGTGATGCACAGCAACCATATAGAGTCATATGTGACACTCGCCCAGAGATTCCTATGAAGTCAGGCTACAAACCAAATATGTTAAAAAGTGAAGGCGATAGAGATATGGATCGTAAACTCGTTGACTTTAATACAGGCTCTATTTATGCTAGAGATAGCCATTATAAGTTGATACAAGACAAAGGTAAGTTAGCTCTTTACGACATGACAACCGACCGTAGCGAACAGCGCAATATAGCTGAATCAAATCCACTGATTGTTAACGAATTAAAGGAAAGCATGGATGCGTGGTGTGCTGAGGTATTAGCCAACAAAAACAGTTTTAAAAGCCCTACATACCCAATAGGGATAGAGCCAGGAGGGGTACTCTACTTTAATGGAACGGCTAAACTATTTGGAACGATGAAAGGGAGAGGCTCACGTGCGCCCCATAGTCTTACAGCCAAAACTCCACAATCAGGTGTTGTATGGAATATAGATGTTGTCAAACCTGGCAAATTTGAAGTCTATTTAGAAGCAGATATAGATGTTGAAGATGTAAATGTAGTTGTTAATACACAGACCAAACGGATTACTAAGAGATTAACTAAAGGTGAGAAAATTCACAACTTAGGAGTAATTGAGATTACAGAAACAGATAAACATCTAAAGTTTAAAATCACTGATATTGAAGGATCTAAAGATGCAGCATTCTGGAATATCTCACTTAAACAAATCGATTAACATTATATAAAATAACTAATATGAAATCTTTACAATTAAAACATATTATAATATTAGCATCTATAATACTATATTGGAGTAACAGTTTTGCGAACACCCCTACTCCAATAGATGAAGATGCAACAGCTGAAACCAAAGAACTATTTAACGCACTATATTCATTACAAGGGGAAAAGATTCTATTCGGTCACCACAACAGTAATATTTCAGGCAAAACATTCGATCATACAGGAACAGATATTTGTGACGAATCAGATCTGTTAACCTCAGTTGGTGATTACCCAGCGATATTTAGTTTTGACTTCTACTCAGGCTTTGACGAGATACTACCACAAGTACAAAAAGCAGCCGAGTTAGGCGGAATCATTACAATATGTTATCATATAGAGAGTGGTAACGGAGATACATCATGGAGTAAAAATCATGATCGCACCACACGCTACGTCAAAGAAGTACTCCCAGTAGGCAAAAATCACAACTATTTAAAAGCAGAACTAGACAAAATTGCTGATTTTGCCAGCCGAGCCAAAACAAAAGATGGTACACTAATTCCTATAATCTTCAGACCATGGCATGAACATACAGGAGCATGGTTTTGGTGGGGAACAGCAACATCAACCCCCGAAGAGTATTGTCAATTATGGCAATTCACCGTTGATTATTTAATTAATACTAAAGGAGTTCATAACTTCCTATACGCCCTATCACCCTCACGGCCAACTAAGAGTTATGAAATCCGCAATCCAGGTGCAGAATATATAGATATTGCAGCATTCGATTGTTACGAAAATGACAAATTATTCGCAGCCAATTTCATCAAATCCGCACAAGTGACAGTTGAGTATGCACAAAAACATAAAAAGATAGCAGCATCAGCAGAGTTCGGTTGTCAGAAAGGGATTGCAAACAGCACCAATCCAGATTGGTATATCACAGAGCTACTAGAGCCAATATTAGCAGACCCACTAGCTCAAAAATTGGCATACATAGCAACATGGCGAAATTACAAAACCATCTACTGGATACCTTTACAAGGAGATCCACACTACAACTCCTTCAAGAAATTCCACAACAACAAAAGAATCCTATTCCGCAACGAATGGCAAACCCTAAAAAAAGAAAGAATCTAAATAAAGTAACAAAAGTCACCATATTTAGATTCCAACAAATCCAAAGCGCAGAAACTGCGCCTAAAATTTAAATTAAGTGAGTGAGTTTGGCACATCCTGAGGGGTTTTACACCGCAGCGTACTTTCGGTACACTGCGGTTTCTTTGTAATTCATTAATAATCAATGTGTTTTTTGACTGTAAAAACTAGAATCTACATAGGAGACTACATAGGATTAGATTTAACCTTCAATTTCCACTCTGTAAAGGTAACCTGTATATAATAATTGAAAAAGGGGCCAAGTAATCATTGAAAAGTATACCATTTAGAAGGTGTATTTTACTAAAATATTCTATATTTCGACGATATTTATACAAAGGGGATTATCAGAGAAATATAGAATACAACAATGATAACAATGGTTGAAAAACAACAGATTTTGAGCCGATATGGTTCGCAAAGTGCGCGTAGTGTAGCGCGTGA
>JAWXTT010000174.1:0-4008 GCA_044433325.1 Bacteroidales bacterium | reverse complement strand
GTAAAGCGAGTGCAAAGATAGAGCTTCCTAAATTACCCTGCAAATATTTATACAACTATTTTTTATTAATTTTTGTTACTCCGTAGCGAAACTGCTATTCAGCAACATTTTAACACTGAAATTATTTTTCACTAATTTCAGCACCTCTATTGCTCTGGTTGAAGTTTATGTAAATCATGACCCATTTTCTCTTTCTTAGTTTGCATATAAAATTGGTTATATACATTAGGAGTTATTTCTATGGATACATTCTCCACAACTTGCAAGCCATAACCCTCAAGCCCTATACGTTTAACTGGATTATTACTCATTAGACGCATTTTTTTTACGCCTACTTCGCGTAAAATATTAGCCCCAACGCCATAATCACGTTCATCAGCCTTAAATCCTAAATGGAGGTTTGCATCAACAGTATCCATACCATTTTCCTGCAATTTATAAGCTTTAATCTTATTCATAAGACCAATACCTCTACCCTCTTGATTCATATAAACTACAACACCTTTCCCCTCAGCTTCAATCATACTCATTGCTAGATGCAACTGATCACCACATTCACAACGTTTTGAGGCAAAAATATCACCAGTCATACATGATGAATGAACACGAACCAAAATCGGCTCATCCTCCTCCCATTCCCCTTTAATTAAAGCTACATGCTCCAAATCATTTGAAAGTTGGCGAAAAGGGATTAATTTAAAATCACCATATTTAGTAGGCATATTAACCTGTTCACCCTTTTCCACAAGAGATTCAGTACGCAAGCGATAAGCAATTAAATCCTCAATTGAAATAATAGGCATATCAAACTTTTTAGCCGCTGCCACCAATTCAGGCAATCTAGCCATAGTCCCATCTGGATTAATAATCTCAATCAAAGCAGCAGCTGGATATAAACCAGCTATACGAGTCAAATCAACCGCCGCTTCGGTATGACCTGCACGCGTTAAGACCCCTTTGTTTCTAGCCCTTAACGGATTCACATGACCTGGGCGACCAAACGCTTCAGGCTTGATATTAGGATCAGACAATGCTTTAATCGTTTTAGCCCTATCATGCATTGAAACTCCCGTAGTACAGCCATCTCCTAATAAATCAATAGTAATAGTAAATGGCGTTCCTAGCATTGAAGTATTGTCATCAACCTGCATACCAAGTTCCAATTCACGACATCGTTCAGCAGTTATAGGTGTACAAAGGACACCACGTCCCTCAGACATCATAAAATTAACCTTCTCCTCTGTTATCATCTCTGCAGCAATAATGAAATCCCCCTCGTTTTCACGATCACAGTCATCCACCACAATTACGAAACCACCCTTTTGAATCTGCTCAATAGCCTCTTCAATTGTATTTAATTTAAAATTCTCCATATATCATAACTTTATTCTATTTTCAACATATTAATTAGCTCATTGCTAACTTTTGACACTGTTTTTATCTCTAATTTCAACTTAGATTGTTGTCTTGTACCAATTAAATAGCCCAATCCCCCTATAGGAAATATAACAATTAACGTCCATGCGACCCACCTATAACTAGTAGGATGGTACAACAACAATTTTCTTAAAATAGGGAAATCCATTAATTTATTAACAATTATCCTATTATCTGAGTTAGATAAATACTCAACAGTATCCTCAATTTTGTCATATAATTTATTTATATCAGCTCGGTCGTATCCATTTAGCCAATATTTCATATAACTCTGTCTTGTTTTATATTTAGTCAAGAAATTTTCAGCATCGATATCTAAATCTGACAATTTTTCTAAAGCCACCTTACAATCTACGTCATCAATTATTATCTCTTTAAATAACACATTACGCATCTCATGAACGCCTAATAGTTTAGTAAAGAAATTTCTATAAACATCTGCATTAAACACAGCCGAATCCTTAGCAGCCCTCAGTGTAAGGAAAACGCCCAATGGGAACAACACATATGAACTCAACCAAACCCCACGCCATACAGCCCAAGTACCATTCTGAGCCAACTTATACCCCGAATTATCAATTATATAATATATGATAAACATTAATACTGACACCACAATAGGGACAGCCAATCCCCCTTTTCTAATAATAGCACCTAAAGGAGCTCCAATAAAAAAGAAAATCAGACAAGCAAAAGATAGTGTAAACTTCTTCTGCATCTCAATCTTATGATTACGTATAGTACTCTTATCATTTTTAATTGAGTAGCTTTTATACTCTAAGTCCTGTTTTTGTCGTTTAGCTCGACTTAAAGCACCAGACACGAATGATCTCTCAAACTGCACCGTCTCACCTTTTATTAACGAGTCAACATTTAGTGGATTAGTCAGAGTAAACTCATTACGCGGTAACTCAACACGTTTACCATTCCTCACTATATAATTATTATAAGGCAAACCAAATAATGGTTGTTTTCGCAATATCTCACCATACCCTCCACTAATACTATCCACTCTAACTGTTACCGAATCAATCGTATGACTAAGCTCCTTCAAGTCCTTACCCATATAGTGACCACCCATCGCCTCGTCACCTATTCTATTAAAGCTAGCATCAAAAGTTATCAGGACATCCTTAGTATCAAAGCTTTCTCGCCTATACATCATATTCTCACCTTTCTGCACACTACCATCCTTCAAATCCTCAAAAGCCTCACCTTGATACAATTTAAACATTAAATGTTGTTTATCCTCCATCATGGTTAATTTACCCGAATCTGCCACAATAATATTAGCTGAACCATACCCCTTAGATACATCGTAAATCATAACATCATACAACATACCTGTTTCGCGGTTTTTACTTTCGACAAACATATTGAAACCAGTAATCTGATTATAGAAAGCCCCCTCAGGGATATCCAATTCAGGTGATTTATGGCGCATTGAGTATAACAAAGTCCACATTTTTACCTGAGTTTTAGGCAATATATTATTCTGGAAAAAGAATGCAAAAATAGAAATCGAAGCGACAAAAATTACCAATGGGCTCATAATCTTCAACAACGATACCCCAGCAGACTTAATAGCAGTGAGCTCTAATCGTTCACCCAAACTACCAAACACCATCAATGAAGCCAACAAAATTGCTAATGGCAATGCCAATGGAACCATTGACAAGAAAGCATATACAAACAATTCAGCAAGAACAGAAACCTCTAAACCCTTACCCACCAAATCATCAATATACTTCCACAGAAACTGCATCAATAATACAAAAGAGCAGATCAAGAAAGTCATTGCAAATAGAGGCAAATAACTTTTTAAAATAAAGAGATATAATTTTTTAATTCTTACCATTAACAAATTTATAATAGAAACAGCACAAAATTAGTGCATTTATTTCTATAATACATTATCTAATATTATAAAAACGATTACACCCCATCAGTTACAACATAAATTAATATAATAATTGCTAGAATAGTGACATTTGTAAACCTGCATCCTCCTCTTTAGCAGTATTTTTCTCAGTAGCTTCCTCCTCAATAACTTTAGATGGCTTATTATCGCACATCGGAGAGGGTACTAACCAATCCAAATTCTCTAGACTTTCATCAATTGCTGAAATCTTAGAACCCTTTATATCTTCAAAAGCGATTGCATCAATAGTTCGCTTTTTAACACGTTTACCTCTCTTTTTAGGTTTCACAGATAATTCCTCAGTACCAATAGCAATAGCATCAATATTAACATAATCCACACTATCACTCAAACTAGTAATCTCATCATTATCCATCTCTATAGGAGTATCAATAACTTTTGACAACCTAGTTTCCTGCTCCTTTTTCAATCTAGTAATCTCCTCATTCAGTACAGATTCTCTAATCGAAGCACTCTCCAAATTAGCTAAGATAGTAGTATTTAATATTTCAACCTGTTTCAGCAACTCATTCTTTTCAGTTTCAACGACTGCATTAATCTCATTAGCATTACATATATGCTGCTGTAATGCTTCCACTTCAGCTTCATTAGCCAATAACTTCTCACGTAATTCAGCTACAATAGGTGAT
>JAWXTT010000173.1:0-4017 GCA_044433325.1 Bacteroidales bacterium | reverse complement strand
GCCACGACAGTAACCTCCTGCAATCGTTGCAAGCTATCTAATCTACTCTCCTGAAAATCTTGTGCATTTAGCACCATTGAGCAGATTATTACTATAAATATAAAAGATATTAATCCCTTTAAACGCATAATTCAGCATCCATAAAAATTACGGTTACTATTCATTATATAACACTAAAGGAATAAAGAATTATCCAGCCCAGAAAAGGGTAGATAATATAATTTCAAGCTCTATACCACGAAAGCCAATAACGAAAAATAACCATTTGGCAGGTATTCTGACTTGTTTCCAATCTAGTGCGCCTTCCCATACTATATGTACAGTGGCAAAAAGCACAAATTGTTTAATTTGAAACTTACAGCAGCGGGTCTGTTCAGGATTCACACCTGATTCCCATTTAATCCAATCTCCATTAAGAGTTTGAAAACCAAATAATTGATAAATAAATAACATTAAAACTATTCCACCGAATAGAGTTGTACAAAGATATGGACTAATTTATGAATTAACAAATTTTTCTAGATATTAAATTTCAATATTCAGCCATTTATACTTAGCTTTAACTAATCGTACATCCTCATACGATACCGAGTCATTCAGAACCTCCTGGATATCAACAAACTTCACAGCCCCACCCTCTATCGCATTACTAATTTTGACGATAGTATCATAATCCATAACATCCTCCAAGGCAATAGCACCAAATTCAATATTCTTAGCCAAATGACCATAAATAGTTGAGTGAACTAATCCCCTAATATCCACAATCTCATCTATACTTTTACCCTGCTTAAACAGTTCTAAGGTAATTATATGACTATCAATTTTAGGCTCTTTAATCACCTTTTTTCGCTCCCTTTTTATGACAGGTTCCTCTGTTAAGTAGTTACGTTCAGTATGATATTCATTGATATCTATATCCCAATTATTGATATACTCCAATACCATATCCACAATCTCGTTACCATAGGTTTTAAGTTTAGTAGCACCAACACCAGAAACCATCTGAAGCATCTCAACCGAAGTCGGTAACATAGCTTGTATCTCCACCAATGACCTATTATTCATTACATTATATGCAGGGACATTACTCTTTTGCGCTCTACTTTTACGCCACTCAACCATAATATTATATAGCTCTTCATGAATGATATCACTATTAATCTTGACTACAGTTTTAGCACGTTCACGACCCTTAGCCCTTTCATTAGTAGCCTTGTTCCCTTTCATTGTGATAATCTCAAATTTACCCTTCAAGTAATCCTCACAGCTAAATCCATCAGCACAAAGTTTTAGCGCAAAATCTTTGATAGCCAACTCCTCAGTAGATTCCTCCAATAACGCTTTCAATCGTTTATTAATATCCTTAATATCGGTTTTAATTTTAAAAACCTCGTCAACAATACTATTAATAGCAATCATCTGTTTACTGAAATACTCCGAAGCCTTAAATAATCGCTCCTTAATAAAAGCATCAGTAACATAATCTTGTGTATTATACACAGCCCCTTTCATCTGCTCCTGAAAGCTCTCACCTACCCTTTTCAGCTCCTTATTAATAGATTCCGTTAACTCCTTAATTGAATCACACAGATTAGGATACTCCTTATATATATGTGTATTTATCAATCTTGAAATAGAATAAGTAATCCTATTTAAGTTATCAAAATTAAAAACCTCACTAAGTTGAGAATAATAATATCCACGTTTATGCCAATCCAATAGATTTTGGTTAGGTTCACGTCTGCTAATCTCCTCACTAAAATCCTCCACTGTTGAGTCACGAATAATAGCATCCATCCTAATAGGTGATTTAAGCACCATCCCCTCAAAGGTGCGACAACGGCTCAACGCCACATACACCTGCCCATGAGCAAATGAGTTGCCAGCATCTATAATAGCTTTATCAAAAGTTAATCCTTGACTTTTATGAATAGTAATAGCCCAAGCACACTTCAGTGGAATTTGTGTATAAGTCCCCTTTATGCTCTCCTGAATCTCCCCAGTTTTGTTATCTAATGAATATTCAATATTCTCCCATGTAACAGCCGTTAGCACAATATTATCACCACCATTATTAGGTGTAACAGTTACAAAATTATCATTAAGAGTAACTACACGCCCAATCATACCATTATAGTACAACTTCTCAGCCGAGCTATCATTCTTAATAAAAATAACCTGTGCGCCAACTTTCAGTTCCAACGATTTATCATTAGGATAAGCAGATTCAGGATAATCCCCCGTAACCCTAGCATTATAAAAGAAAGCGTTACTGTCGAGTACATTCAGTGCAACCCGATTAATATAATTAGCATTACTATTGTGACTAGTAAGTGTTATATAGCCATCCCCATTCGTAGGTTTAAAGTTGGGTATATATCTACTATTCAGTTTATTAACAACATCATTAGTAATATTGTTATCTCTAACAGAATTCAGCAGATTAGTAAACTCCCTATCCTTTTGTCTAAAGATATGTTTCAGTTCCACCGTAACATATTCACATGTTTTTAGTGCGTTAGAATCAAAAAAGTAAGGTGACGCATAATAGTTACTCAGCAAACGCCACTCCTGCTCTTGACAAATTGGAGATAACTGTTTAATATCCCCAATCATAAGTAGTTGCACCCCACCAAAGGGTTTAGAGTTATGGCGCACCCTGCGTAACGTTTCATCCACAGCATCTAACGTATCGCTACGCACCATACTAATCTCATCAATAATCAGTACCTCAATTGAACGAATCAACGCCAACTTCCTGCTCCCCATCTTCCTATATGCCCACTCCTTAGATGATAGCTCCTCAGATTTAGGAACATTAGGAGCAAAAGGGAGTTGAAACAACGAGTGCAACGTAACCCCACGCGCATTAATAGCCGCAACCCCAGTAGGAGCAGCCACCACCACACGTTTATTTAGACTCTCAACCATACTACGTAAGAAGGTAGTCTTACCAGTGCCAGCCTTTCCCGTAAGGAAAATATTAACACCCGTATTACGCAGAAATTCGCCTGCTAATTCAATCTGATTATTAGTTTCTAACATATTTACAAAAGTAATAAAAAAAATTATGTACATTTGCAAAAGAAACCAATAACTCAATTAAAAATGAAAAACTACAAACCAGTACTATTATTATTAATAATAGTAATAACTAGCATATTCACAATATCAGCCGAAAGCATCTCAGCACCCGTAGATGTTTCCAGCATAGCTAATGGAATAACTTTCAATTCATTTATACGCGGATTAATAGGGATAGCATCCATAATATTTATAGCCTTTCTATTCAGTCGTAATCGTCGTGCCATAGATTGGAAAGTAGTATCAATAGGATTAGCATTAGAGATAATCCTTGCCACATTAATATTATATGTGCCATTTGTGCAATCATTCTTCGAGTTAATCTCGTGTGCATTCTTAAAAATAATAAGTTTCACCTCAGCAGGTTCAGAGTTTCTATTTGGTTCACTCCTAGATGTTAACAGCATAGGTTATATCTTTCTATTCCAAGTGATACCAATTATAATATTCTTCTCTGCTTTAACAAGTGTACTATATTACCTAAAAATAATCCAAGTAGTAGTAAAAGGTGTCGCATGGTTACTGAACAAAGCCTTAAAAATATCAGGAGCAGAGGGACTGATAGTAGCAGGAAATATATTCTTAGGGCAAACCGAAGCACCTATGTTAATCAAACGCTATCTACCTAATATGAATAAATCAGAGTTACTACTGGTAATGAGTGTAGGTATGGCAACCATTTCAGGAAGCGTATTAACAGCCTATATATCACTATTAGGTGGAGCTGATGCACACACACAGTTACTATTTGCTAAATATCTACTTATGGCATCAGTTATGGCAGCTCCAGGAGTAATAATATTAGCTAAGATTGTGTATCCACAAACTGAACCTATCGAGGGTGATATGAAAATCGAGAAATCAACAGATAACAACCTGCTTGATGCAATCTCCAATGGTGGTACCGAAGGGATAAAAGTAGCAAGATCG
>JAWXTT010000172.1:0-4018 GCA_044433325.1 Bacteroidales bacterium | reverse complement strand
GGTAAGTACGGTTATAATTACACCCTAACTCCAATCCATGGATAGGTGTAAACCACGAGCCAAACGCAACCCGTAAAGTTTGACCTTGAATCCTAGCACTTGACGAAGTTTTCTCAAACATATCCTCATGACCATATCCTAAATCAATATATGAACGTTGCCAGAAATTTGAATCATCTGCAAAACGTAATCCGCTCCAATCATCACCAACTACACTTATACTATCACGCTCAGATAAATAACGAATATTCCTTGCGCTACTCCAAGCTATTAATGGAGTAACAATATAGCTATCCACACCACGTACAATTGGAGCTACCTGCATAGTTAGTCCAGCCATCACTGCTATTGATGAGTTTATAGGCATTTGCTCGTTATAAACACCATTTGCATTGCTATCGTATAACATCACACTAGGTTCAACGAACAAACCTACCACTTCTGAGATATTAAATTCACATCGCATACCCACAGAACCACCTATCGATAGTTTATCTGGCATAAACTTAGTTATCAAGCCTGTCTTAATCCACAGCTCCCAACGCTCAGGAGTATCTAACTTAGATGCAAAAGATGTAACATTAAAAAGGTAGTTAAAATCTAACGAGCTGATTCCATTATCTTTCTGATTGAAATCTAAACAATTATATCCAAATTCCAAACCATGTACTGGTGATAGCCATACACCATAGGATAAACCTAAAGAACGCCCTTGCCCCATCTGAGTAGTACTCTCCTTCTCAAACATATCCTCAAAGCCAAAAGCAACATCAACATATGAACGCTCCAAAAATGATGGCTTTTCATCACTATAATTTAATCCACTCCAACGAGTTCGTTCTTGGAAAGCCATCTTTAGGGCAGAGCTATCAGGGGCAACCGTACCAGCCATCTGAGCAAACAGTGAGCTATTTACAGCTCCTAACAGAACCATAAGCATAAAAGCACGTAATATATGTAATCTATTCTTACTCATATAATTCTTCATCCTGCTGCTCATCTGAAATTATTAACTCTAATATATCCAACAAGTCAGTATCAATCTTAGCCAACTCTAACATTGATGAATCCAAATCGACAGCCATTTGCAGATAAGCAATAGCTGCTGACAAGTCATCATTTCTATTAGCAGCGATAGCAAAAATATACCAGTTCTTAGCAACCTCTTGACGAGGCAAATCCTGCATATACTTCTTCATCTTAGCATAAGCAGTTTTATTTTCACCTAGAGCCAATAGCAAAATCACTTGATTTAAGCTGCCTTCCTTACCAAAGGTTGCTAACGCATCCTTATAGTCACCATTAAATGCATCAATCACCGATCTTGCTCGCTCAACATATAAACTATTATCCTTAATAGTCCTAGCAAGTGAATCCGCATCATGAAAGCTCCTATTATCTATGGCAGTCAATAGCTGATTATATTTAATAGCTAACGGTGCATTATCCTTCACAATAGGTTTAAGCAAACTTAATTCACTCTCTTTACCAACAATGCTTCTTATTGCTGTTCTATTCAACGCCCAACTGAATGTTGGATATTTAGCAATTGCACTCTGTTCAATCTTAATAGCAGTTTCAATATTCTGTTCATTGCGTATATATTTATAATACTCATAAGCTGATAACGAACTACTATCTGCATTATACTTATCTTTAATCTCATCGATAGGAATCTCCTTAAATGATGTATAATTGATAGTATATTCAACACGACGTAATCGTGGTAGATACTTATTAATAATCAACCCTCTATATTCAGGTAATTTACGTATTGCATATTGGATTGATGGTAGGTTATTCTTATATTTCTTGATAATGGATTGCACCTTAATCCTTAATAGCGAATCTTCAGGTTCAATAATATCAACCAAGTCTGACCACTGATTTACCACTCCATTACTAGTTAATTCAATATGATTAAGAAGCGTAGGATTAACAGACTCAGTAATTTTTGACATCAACTCACGAGTTCGACCATCCGCTATTTTCTTATTATACTCATAGGAACCCTCAGGTGAAGCGTAGCCTATAATAGATATAGCAGATAAGGTTGAATTAGCATCACCTTGAATATCATCCAATAAATCAGTAATCTGTTTAATATTGTTGAAATTATCTTGGTTAGAATAATCAATATTAACAGAGTTAACTATAAAGCTAATATTTACAACACCATCACTACTGCGTAATTTTAATTCAGGAGCAGGTGCTAATGTTGAATCACTCATAACCTCCATCGTTAAACTATCAGCATCTTCCACCTCTACAATATCACCACCTAACTTCATAGGGGAAAGTTCATATTCAAAGAATCTCAAATTATTCTGTACCCCTTTAGCTATTGTAATAGAATCTTGATACTTGTATGGCGGACGATAACTAGCTAAAACCAAATAGCAATCAGATTTATAATCATCATCTCTATATTTTGGTTCGATATATAATGAATCTCCATAGGTATATATATCATCCGTTCTATCCTTATTAATAGCTATTATATAGTCATTAAGTTTATCGTTATTATTGTCATAACCTAAGTATCTATGCTGCACCACAGCGTAATTCTTACCATCAATAACCACTGGACGTAATAAATATCTCTTATCACGCGTAATATTATAAATAGTCGGCTGGACTATAAACCTATAATCACTCTTAAATAACTTACGTGGAACTCTAAACCTAGTTTTCAAATGGAAATAATCCCCTTTAATCTCAATATCAGTAGGTTCTACACCAATATTATCATTAGCTTTCTGAGCAACCACAACAATCTCCTCAAGCGATACGCTACGTTCACGCATAGACACCGCCAACTGTTGACGACCATCCACCGCAACGACTACATCATCATAGTCGGGATGTCTAAATAGCAAGTTACTATTCATAGTTGTCAATAGCGAGAAGCGTCCATCTATATCAGTACGCGCAACGATGGAATCATTCTCATAAACATCAACATCGCTAACAATATTCCCAGTGACAATATAAGTCACCACTCCCTGTACTCTAATTTGAGTCTCCGCATTTACTAAAAAAGATGAGAAAATCAAAAGAAAGCCACAAAAAAGGAATCTTATATTCGACCTATATAAGATATCCATATTTAATTTATGATATAGGAGAATGATACACCCAGTTTAGTAATCATTGGTTCAAAGCTAGCTTCAACAGGCGAATCCGCTCCCAATTCTGGCTCAGTATATCTTTGTGAGTATCCATACCCAAATCCTATATAAGGTGTTAAGTTCCATCTTTTAGCCAAAATAAAGCTATACCCATAACCCAAGCCAATAGCAGCTGCTTGACCCTTATATGCTTTTCCATTGTATTCGACATCATAGATAACACTCATCACATTAAAACCTATATAATGCGAATATAAAGCTCTTTTAAGCCATACACGTAATTCAGGAGAGAACATCATATGCTCTGCACTCATATCGTTATAAATATTATTAAATGGATTATATGAAGCCTCTAAGTTTAGAGAAATATTGGTATCCAATACCACATCTGCACTTATGTTAGCTGAAAGAGTAGCCCATTTTAACAAATCAGTTGAAACCGCTGCGCGTTGTGCATAAGCAGAATTAACAGACACAAAAATTACAATAGTAACTAATAAAAATCTAAATTTATTCATATACATCGACATTATATATTCATAAAACAATTATTTCACAAAATTTATGCAAAGATGCTCATTTTTTTTTTAAATAACGCCCATAATATATAATATTTACAAATAAAATCGAGTACCTACTGTAACAGTCGCTTAGAAAAACATAACCCGCTTGACACAGACTTCCATTAGTGATGGCTCTTTGAAGAATAGGGCTTTTCGATGTATGCCAATAACTTTTACTAGTCTGGACACCCTTGCTATTGGCTATACACTTCCCACTATTAGGGCGTGTTCGGGACTTGCACCCTTTAAATTATACCCATGCTGGGCGTACAAATTGAAAGAGCTATGAGGTTTTTGGGTCTCATAGCTCTTGAGTTTATATTT
>JAWXTT010000171.1:0-4187 GCA_044433325.1 Bacteroidales bacterium | reverse complement strand
TTACGACCAACCTGTCCATAAGCATGAATACCTAAGCTACGACCTTTTAGTTCATAACCTGATGTTCCGTCGTATTTGTTGCGCATCATCATAACAAGCATCCCGAATACTAATTCAGCTACTGCGTTTGAGTTTTGCCCTGGAGTATTCATAACACAGATACCCTTTTCGGTTGCTGCTGCTAGGTCTATGTTGTCATAACCTGCACCTGCACGTACTATTACTTTTAGATTATTTGCTGAGGCGATTACTTCGCTATCAACAATATCACTGCGAATAATTAAACCATCAGCGTCTTCTACTGCTGAGATTAAATCTGCTTTTGTTCCCTTTTCTAATAGAACTAATTCATTTGCTGAGGCTTCGATTACCTTTTTCATTCCATCAACAGCAACTGCTGCAAATGGTTTTTCTGTTGCAATAAGGATTTTCATATGATTATCTATTTTAATTATTTTATTTGGCTATTAAACTAAAAATCGCATGTACATTATTTGGTTTTATTGTACATGCGATTTTCTGTTTCATTAATATCTTATTTGGTTTGTTCAAATTCTTTCATTGCATCAATTAATACATCTACACTCTCCATAGGAAGTGCGTTGTATAGAGATGCTCTGAAACCACCAACTGAACGGTGTCCCTTGATACCAACAATGCCTTTAGTTGATGCAAAGTCAACAAAATCCTTTTCAAGTTCAGCATATTCAGTTTTCATAACGAAGCATACATTCATCACTGAACGGTCTTCAACTGCTGCTGTACCTGTAAAAATTTTGCTATCATCAATTGCTTTATATAATTTACCAGCTTTAGCATTAGCTAGCTCCTCAAGTTTAGCTATACCGCCAAGCTCTTTATAATAGCGTAATGTTTGTAATGCTGAGAAGATTGGAAGTACTGGAGGTGTGTTAAACATTGAACCTTTCTTAACGTGAGTTGCATAGTTCAACATTGTTGGGATTGCGCGTTCTGCTTTACCTAGTGCTGATTCTTTAACAATAACGATTGTCACACCTGCTGGAGCTAGGTTTTTTTGTGCGCCTGCATATATTAAGTCATATTTAGATACATCTACTGGGCGTGAAAATATATCACTTGACATATCTGCAATCATTGGTACATTTACTTCTGGATCTTTGCGAATCTCAGTACCGAAGATTGTGTTATTAGATGTGTAGTGGAAATAGTCAGCGTCAGCTGGGATATTCAGCTCTTTAGGGATGTAGTTGAAGTTAGATTCTTTAGATGAACCTGCTATTATTACTTCACCAAACATTTTAGCCTCTTTGATAGCATTTACAGCCCATGTTCCTGTTTCTAGGTAAGCTGCTTTAGTTTTCAATAAGTTAAATGGAGCCATACAGAATTGTAAACTTGCACCACCACCTAAGAATAGTACCGAGTAGCCTTCAGGTACGTTTAATAATTCTTTTACTAGTTGTTCAGCTTCTTCAATTACTGCTACAAATTCTTTGCTTCTATGTGATACTTCAAGGATTGATAATCCTGTACCTGCAAAATTACTGATAGCCGCTTCTGTATTCTTTAGTGTATATTCACTAAGAATTGATGGTCCTGCATAGAAATTATGCTTTTTCATATATTCGTTTTTTTTAATTAGCCATTTTAAGGTGCAAATTTAATAATACGCACTTGACTAATAATTATGTTATAAAATTCGATTAATGGGTATTCCATATTTATTACTTATCGGTGAATAAGCAATACGAGCGCAAAGGTACAATTTTATAATAAAAATAGGATATTAAAATTGCAAAAAATATGGCTAATTATTAATTTTTCTGTAAAAAAATAATGGATTGAGCATTATTAAACTCAATCCATTATTAGAAGTCCCCTTAAATTAGAGGCTTTTATTTATTATAAGTCAAAGTCTTTTTTAATTATTTCCACTTTAGCGTTAGCAGTTGCATCTGCATTAGCGAAGTCATCTTTATTAGCCATTTCACCTTTTACTTCAATGTAGAACTTAATTTTTGGTTCAGTTCCTGAAGGACGAACTGAAACTTTTGTTCCATCTTCAGTGAAGAATTGTAGAACATCAGATGTTGTAGGCATAACAAGTGCCTCTTTTGTAGCTGCTTTAAAGTTGGTAAGTTCTAGAGATTTGTAATCTTTCATAATCTCCACTGGTGAGCCAGCTATTGTTTTAGGTGGGTTAGTGCGTAGATTGTTCATGATTGCTACAATCTCTTCAGCACCAGATTTGCCTTGACGTACAAGTGAAATACCTAGCTCTTTCGAGAATCCATATTTGCAATAAATCTCTTGAAGCATATCATACATATTCAATCCTTTATCTTTGCTCCATGCTGCAATTTCACCCATGATTGAGGCTGCTGAAACTGCATCTTTGTCGCGTACGAAATCTTGACCAAGGAAGCCGTAGCTCTCTTCGCCACCACCTAGGTAACGACCTTTACCCTCGTTTTCACGAATAATGGCTGCAATCCATTTGAAACCTGTGTAGCAATCAAACATCTTGATATTCTGAGCATCAGCAATAGTTTTGATTAACTCGGTAGTAACGATGGTTTTAGCAATATATTCATCACCCTTAATCATTCCTAACTCGTTATTGCGTGTCATAATATAGTTAAGGAATATTAGTTGGATTTGGTTACCATTGATTAAGACGAATTTACCTGTGTTATCTTTGATAACTATCCCTATACGGTCTGCATCTGGGTCTGTTGCCATAATAATATCAGCATCAACCTCTTCAGCTTTAGCTATTGCCATTGCCATAGCTGATGGCTCTTCAGGGTTTGGAGATTTTACTGTTGGGAAGTTTCCATCAGGAATATCTTGTTCAGGAACATTAATGATATTAGTGAATCCCCACATCTTTAATGATTCAGGAACTAAATCTTTACCTGTACCGTGGATTGGTGTATATACAATCTTGATATCTTTTTGACGTTCAATTACATCTGGACTTAATGATAAAGTCTTGATTTTAGCAAGGTAGATATCATCAATATCCTTACCAATAATTTGGATATTCTCAGGTTTTCCTGTGAATTGTATTTCTGATACTTCTGTAATTTTATTTACATAGTCAATAATATTTGTATCATGTGGAGCTATAATTTGACCACCATCGTTCCAATATGCTTTGTAGCCATTATACTCTTTAGGGTTGTGTGAAGCAGTGATGATTACACCACTTTGGCAACCTAGTTCACGGATAGCAAATGAGATTTCAGGAGTAGGGCGGAAGCTGTCAAATAGATATACTTTGATTCCGTTAGCTGAGAAGATATCTGCAACAATTTCAGCAAATTTGCGGCTATTGTTACGTACATCATGTCCTACGACTACACTAATTTGTGGAAGATCTGCAAACGCCTCTTTTAGGTAGTTTGCTAATCCTTGTGTTGCTGAACCTACGGTGTATTTGTTCATGCGGTTTGAGCCAACGCCCATGATGCCACGTAAACCACCTGTTCCAAACTCTAAGTCACGGTAGAATGACTCAATTAATTCACTCTTGTCACTACTCTCTAGTAGCTCTTTAACCCCCTCTTGAATATCAGCATCGTAGCCTTCACCTAACCATATATTGGCTTTCGCTACTACTGACTCTAGTAATTGTTGATCGTTCATAAGATTTAAATTTTTAATATTATATTTATATTGATTTTTTAATTTTCATAGAATTTACGCATTACACGTATCATATTTATATGGTCAATGACTGAGCCTGTTTCAATGGCTGAGTGCATGGACCATATTGGATTACCAATATCAACACCATTAATATCTATCTGAGAGGTTAGGATATTGCCTAATGTTGAACCTCCAGCGATATCTGAGTGATTAACGAAATATTGGAATGGAACCTCTATCGATTTGCAAAGCTCTGAGAAGATTGCGCTAGAGTGTGCATCTGTCATATATTTGCAATTAGCATTTTTCTTAATTGTTACGCCTGCACCTATGGTAGGGTGATTGGTTATGTCGTATTTTTCAGGATGATTAGGATTAAATGCGTGTGCGTTATCCGCTGATAACATAAATGAATTAGCTATGGCGCGATAATAATCTTCATCGTCACTATTCTCACTTAGTTGTGATACTATTCTCTTTAATATATTAGATAGTGTTGGTGAACCAGCTCCATGTTTAGTGCCGCTCCCCGTCTCTTCATTATCAAATAT
>JAWXTT010000170.1:0-4194 GCA_044433325.1 Bacteroidales bacterium | reverse complement strand
TATTACTTCACTCATCTCTTACTTTTTCCCTTAATTAACGATTTATTTAACACCTTAATTTCCAATTATTTTCTGGGGCTTCTATCCAAAGTGTAAAATTAAAATTCTATTTTGAATTTACATTCATAAATTCTGACTTTTTTACGCCAAAATGAGAAAAAGTTATTAACACCTACTCCTCAGCCAGTAAATCGGCTATTGTTGGTGCAATCTCGGCAGCCTTACCAGCTACAACCTTAATCCCTGCACGCCAATCAACTTTAGCAGGATTAGTATCTATATAGATAATTTTAGCTATCTTAGGTGGATAAACCAATAACCCAGCAGCAGGGTAAACATTAAGTGAAGTACCAATTATAAGAAAGATATCACAACTGCGTACCAACTCAATAGCACGCTCAAACATAGGCACATCCTCTTGGAAGAAAACGATATGCGGACGCAATCCATCACCATACTCATCGCGTGAATTCTCATCAACCATAAGATTACCCTCAGTAAGCTCATAGATCCGTGATTCATCACGCAAAGAGCGCACCTTCATCAGTTCACCATGCAAGTGCAGCACACGAGTACTACCTCCACGCTCATGCAGATTATCCACATTCTGGGTTATTACATCCACATCATAGGTAGCCTCCAACTCAGCGATAGCACGATGTGCAGCGTTAGGCTCAACCCCTAACAACTCCTTACGACGCATATTATAAAACTGATGCACCAGAGCAGGGTCACGCGCAAAGCCATCAGCACTAGCCACTTGCATCACAGGATATTTATCCCACAACCCACCAGCATCACGAAAAGTAGAGATACCACTCTCAGCACTTACACCCGCACCCGTAAAAACCACCAATCTCTTCTTAGCCATACCTTATCTACATATTAAATCCATACTACCACAAATTTACCCAAAATAATGGTGCAATACAACTTAGCTTCAACAAAACAACTGCTTTATACGTTTAATTTTGTATAATCTATTGGGGGGAATTGCATAATGTTGTTAAAGATTTAATTATTTTTATTTAAAAATCGTATTTTTGATAACAAATAAATATATCTTTGTCATCTAAAAGAAAATAATAAAATAAATTTTACTATTATGGATAAATTAAGTTACGCTTTAGGGCTAAGTATGGGTAGCAACTTTAAACGCTCAGGAATTAAAGAGATTAACGTTGAAGATTTTGCTAATGGTGTTAAGGTTGAATATGAAGGAGCTGAAGCGCAAATGACTAATGACGAAGCTAAACAAATCGTCAATGAATTTTTCATGAAACTAGAAGAGGAATCTAAAGAAAATAACAAAAAGTTAGGTGTTGAATTCCTTGAAGAGAACAAAAAGAGAGCTGAAGTGACTGTTACCGCAACAGGACTACAATATGAAGTACTTAAAGCTGGTGAGGGTATCAAAGCATCTGCTGAAGATTCAGTAACCGTACACTACACTGGACGATTGATTGATGGTACTGTATTTGATAGCTCGGTTGAACGTGGTGAACCTGCTACATTCGGTGTTACACAGGTTATCCCAGGATGGGTTGAGGCTCTTCAAATGATGGAAGAGGGTGCGCAATGGCGACTATTTATCCCATCAGAATTGGCTTATGGTCCTGCTGGTGCAGGTGGTGTTATCGGTCCTGATTCAACACTAGTATTTGACGTACAACTTATAAAAGTAAACAAATAATAAACAAACAAATAAACCAAAACGAATTTAATATGAAAAATCTATTATTATCTGCTTGCGCGGCAGCTCTATTATGCACAGCGACAAGTTGTAACCAAGGTTCAGTGAACCCTGCTGATCTAAAAACAGCTGAGGACTCACTAAGTTTCTATTTAGGTAATATGTGGGGTAATGGTGTTGCTTCTGAAATTAAGAACAGCCCAGATTCAGCTACATTTAATGCTAAAGCATTTATCAAAGGGATTAAAGTTCCATTGAGTGCTGATACATCTACCGTAGGTTATACTGAAGGTATTGCTGCTGGTAGCCAACTAGCTCAACAGATTAAACAAATCAATGCTGATGCAGGTATTAATATTGATATTAATATCTTCTTAGCTGAATTGGAGAGTGCGTTAACTGCTGAAAATCCTGAGTCTCCACAGAATGCTCAAATGATTGTAATGAAGTTAATCCAAAACCTTCAACAAGAACAGAAAGCTAAAGACCCTAAAACTATTGCTAACAAAAACGCAGGTCTAGCAGCTGCTAAGAAAGCAATGGAGGCTGATCCAGGATTCGTTAAAGCAGAAAGTGGTATCGTATATAAAATTATCAACGAGGGTAAAGGTGAAAATTTCACTGAAACAGATCGTATTGATGTAATTTATGTAGGTAAACATATTGATGGTACTGTATTTGATGACTCTAAGGGTGAAGCTCGTCAATTCTCTCCTATGCAAGTTGTACCAGGCTTTAAAGAAGCACTTATGATGATGAAACCAGGTGCTAAAATGCAAGTTTACATCCCAGGAGAATTAGGCTATGGCGTACAGGGTCAAGGTCAAATTGGTGCAATGGAAACATTAGTATTCGATATCGAAACTCCATCATTAGCAAAATAAATCAGAGCGCAGGTTCTGCACAAAAAAAGAAGTGAACTTAGATGAAGTTCACTTCTTTTTTTGTGCAGAACCTACGCTCCCAGCTAACTTCACTTCGCTCCGCTCCGTTTTTTGTTTGTAAACTATTTGGGGTTGTATAGGGTGGCTAGTCCTCCTAGAGAGGTTTCTTTGTATAGGCTAGGTAGATCGTGTCCTGTTTGTTTCATTACCTCTACTACTTTATCGAAACTTACTGAGTGGTTGCCATCTGAAAAGGTTGCATAGATATTGGAATCCATTGCTCGGGCGGCGGCAAATGCGTTGCGCTCGATACATGGTATTTGTACCATTCCACATACGGGATCGCAGGTTAAGCCTAAGTGATGCTCTAAACCCATCTCAGCTGCATATTCGATCTGTGCTGGTGTCCCACCGAATAGTTGACATGCGGCGGCGGCAGCCATAGCACACGCTACACCTACTTCACCTTGACAACCTACATCTGCTCCTGAGATTGAGGCGTTACGTTTCACCATATTACCAAACACACCTGCAGTAGCTAAGGCTCGCAAGATGCGTATCTCGCTAAATCCTCGTGACTCCTCTAGATAGTATAGCACTGCTGGTAACACGCCTGATGAACCACATGTTGGAGCAGTTACCACTAATCCCCCAGAAGCGTTCTCCTCACTGGTGGCTAGTGCGTATGAATAGACTAACCCTCTGTTACGTAGGGTGTCTGTAAACCCTTTAGCTTTTACGTAGTAGGTTGATGCTTTGCGGCGCACAGCTAGCCCTCCTGGCAATACTCCTTCGTTGGCTAACCCTCGCTCTACTGTATCTCTCATGGTCATCCATACTTTAGATAGATATTCCCAAATATCGTCATCCTCAAATTCATTGACGCACTCCCAGAATGTTTTTCCTGTTGTTTTACACCATTGCTGAATCTCGGCTATATTGCTAAAGGGGTATAGTGAATCGCTTGGCTCAACTTGCGGCTCGGCTGATGGCTCGGCTAATGCTCCTCCACCTATCGAATATACCTCCCACTCTTTTATCTGCTGTGCATTACTATCAAAAGCGTAGAATATCATTCCATTTGGGTGGAATGGTAATCGTTTATCATTATGCCAAACTATCTCTGTTGGTGCTATGGGTGATAACTCCTCTAATATAGCTACATCTGTGAAGTGTCCTTTCCCTGTATTGGCTAATGAACCATATAAATCTACCTGAAAGCGTGCTGGTGGCGTGCTGAATTGTTGCGCAAATCTCTCTGCGGCTATACGTGGTCCCATTGTGTGACTACTAGAGGGACCATGCCCTATACGGTATAACTCTTTGATTGTTTTCATGCTTAAAAATATGCTTCTGAGGCGTACCCCTCTGTTAAGGTTTCAATAGGGGAATTTCCCCTCTAATAATAAGATATGGGACCTGCTATAGTAGTATAGCTACTAACAGTCCCATATTATTTGTGGTTAACCTAACTATCATGAATAGTTGGTTAGATATTACGTTTTTCACTCCCCTCTCTCACAGCCTATTTTATGGCGTGGGGTGTGTTAATTACTCCGCTACTGGAGCAGCTACTGGAGCTACTGGAGCCTCCTCTGTTGCAAATGGTGTAGCTTG
>JAWXTT010000169.1:0-4238 GCA_044433325.1 Bacteroidales bacterium | reverse complement strand
GAGACCTCACTCCTAAGAATAGATTAGGATATGAGACCTCACTCCACACCTTCCCCACTTTAGCTATTGCATCTATATAACCATAAACTGATAGCCAAAAACGTTTCTGTACACTAAACTCCGTTTTATTAATCTCAAACATACTATTCATAAACCCTTTAGGTGAGTAAGTATGTTTCAGTACAAAAATAGGATTATCTTGATTTATCGGAAAACGGTTACTACGTGATTGATAAAACTTCTCACCAGGAGCATAACGCAACGTAACATCAAAAGCAGCTTGAGTATAATTATTAAAATTCACACCATTACCATCCACAAATGGCATCGAGGTAGTAGCATATTGTATTTGATGACTAGCACCAGCCACAACCGAGAAACCACTCAATCGTTCATACTGATATTGCAATCTCCCCTCGCGTAGATACGACATCTTATCATCCGCAGTACGTTTCAGAGCCAAGAACACATTATCTTTATTAGTAAACAGATATTGTTGTCCCAACTGATCCACATCATATTTATAAGATAGTTTCAACGCATTAATCGGAAACTCACGTGCATGCACCTTTTTATCTAAGAAAGAGTATTCCACCTCACCTGAATATTTAAATATACCATCCTCAGTACCATAAGCCACATAACCACGCCCAAACCAATTAGGACTAAGGTTAGCCGTAGTCATACCACCAGCCCGCAATCTAACACCCTCCACAGCATTACCACTAATGGTAGTATTCATAGGACCAATATCAAACATACTATCCTCGCCATAAGGTTGTATATACCCCGATACTAATATTTTAAGTATCGTTTCAGACCAATAAAAGATAGGTACTTCGCGCAATTCATGCAACAATTTCTCCATTGAACTTTCCGACTTTTTAATCTCCACATGGCGATTATCCCCCCAATATTCATCAGGTTGTCTTTCAGCCAAATCATCAATCTTTTTATTACCATCAATATTGAACACACTCATATCCTTAGGTGCGTCATAGCTGTGATTTTTATACGAAGTGTAACGTCTAGCATATCCCCCCTGTTGCGAGTTCAGGATACCAAACTCCACCACCATATCATCCTTAACCTTAATACGGCTACCATCCACACCCTTTATATAATCCTGTTCCACAACCATATTCTGCACATAGTTTAGGTTAATAGACTTAGGGACATCCAGTTTAACCCGTTTAATAAACAGCGTAGTATCATTAAGCGGAACATAGACACGACCTAAGAAACCAAATGTTTCAGGCGTAAATGGCACAAACCCCAATTCGATACACTCCTCACCATCTACCATAATAGTATCAGTCAGATAATATTTATAGAAATTCACACCACGATCCGATAGCGGACTAACAAATCTATTTTGTAATAACGTTATATCATTCTTTTCAAATATATCAATCTCACGAAAAACATCCTCAAGGAAATCCTTAACACCATCTTGGTCTAGCATTTCATCTATACCATTACTTCTAAGACCAGTTACAACCTCCTTTTCCACCTTCCCATTTTCACTGAAATACACGTCAGAAATCTCCTCCTTAACCGAAAGGTTTAGGATCGGTTTACCCGACACCTCCGAAGTATCTAAGTAATCAAAAATAAATTGAAACTTCTTGAACAACGCCTTATCCCTATTCTCCTCTGAGAAATTATTAATCCCCAGCGTAATCTTATTATATTTATTGTAGCTATAATAGTCATTATCTTTAGGGTCATTCTCCCCTTTCTGTGCCATCAGTTTCTTCACGAAATCCACAGCAGGGTTATTCTTTTTCGAGTAATTCTCCCTTTTAGGCTTAACCAGCACCTCATTCAGTGCTACCCCCTCAGCCACTAAATCCACAACAATTATATTATCTCTGGTAGGATCAAACTCAACCAACTTAGTAACATAACCCATTGTCGAAACACTCAGCTTATTATATTCACCATTAGATATAATTTCAAAAGCACCACCATCATTAGCTAGCACCCCAATAGTAGTTCCCTCAAAAGTAATTGCAGTAAATGGCAACACCTCCATCGACACCGAGTCACGCACCATACCCTGAATACGTACACTTTTAGATTGCCCCATTGCCCCCACTGATAACATTAGCGAGCTGATTACAATAGCTGAAAACAATATTAATCTCTTCAAACTCAAATTATTTTTCCCTTATTTATAAAACATTGCAAAATTAATATATAAATTTGTACTAGAAAAAATAGGTAAGCATAATTCCACTTTTTGAACAAATTTAACTTAATTATTAACATTATGGCATATGAAATAGAACATAAATACCTAGTTAAGGATAATTCCTACCTAGAATTAGCGCACAAAAGCACAAAAATAGTCCAAGGGTACATAAGCCGTAACAAAAATGCAACCGTTAGAGTTCGCATAACCGACAGCGAAGCTTACCTAACCATCAAAGGAATTAGCATCAACAACTCCCGTCCCGAATATGAATACCCCATCCCAGTCGCTGATGCACACGAGATGGTAGCCAAACTATGCAACAACATAGTAATAGATAAAACACGCCACTACGTCACCTATGATAACCACCTATGGGAGATAGACACCTTTCACGGCAAGTTAGAGGGCTTGATAGTAGCCGAGATAGAGCTAACCACCAACGACCAACCCTACACCCTCCCCCCATTTATAGGCGAAAACGTAACCACCAACCCCCTCTACTACAACTCCAACCTAATCAACCTAGTAAAGAAAAAGTAGCTATAGCCAATAAAGGGTAAATAGTAAAAGAATAATAATTCAGAAATTTTAGTAACTTTGTAAAGTCCGAATAATTATAATCTACAGAATTTATGACTACGAAAAATATCCAAATGCGAAATAGTACTGCTGAATTTCTAATTTTTCAGATTGAAAATAGAGAAGATGGAGTTGAAGTTTTATATAGAGAAGACACAATTTGGCTTACACAGGATGCAGTAGCTCTATTATTTGACAAGAGTCGCTCAACCATTACAGAGCACTTATCTAATATCTTTGAACAGGGTGAACTACAAGAAGATGAAGTATGTCGGAAATTCCGACGAACTGCTTCCGATGGTAAAAACTACGCCACTAAATATTATAATTTAGATGCAGTAATATCCGTACAAAACGTATTGATCATTTTTTAGATGGAGATGACAGACCTATTCTAATGGGAGCAGGTTCAGTTACAGCCGAATTTGCTAAATCCTATGCTGAGAGTGAGTTTGAGAAGTATCGTATTATTCAAGATCGCTTATTTGAATCAGATTTTGATAAATTTAATGGAGAGCTTCCACCTACTCCGTTACCCCAATAATCCCCATCTGTCATGTCAATAATCTCTCATTTGTCATGCTGAATTTAATTCAGCACCTTTCCAGTTCATCATCAGAACCTTAGCCGTTTAATTCAGCACCTTTCCAGTTCATCATCAGCATCTTTCGCTAGTTTAGACGTCAATTGAAAAGTTGCTGAATTAAATTCAGCATGACACGCCTAGAGGTAACAATAACACACCTAATAGGAGCAACAACTGTGCACGTTTACATAGCCAAAACCGCACCACAAAAGTAGTATCTTTCCCCCACACCAACCACCAATTCAAGCCCCATAAAAAACACAAAAGCCTAATAGTCACCCATTAAGCTATAAAATCTTTTCCGAAAATATATGCAAAAAAACAGATTATTAGTCAATACAACTTTAAACAAAATTAATACAATTATGAGAAAAACACTAACCCTACTCATACTCCTGAGTACCCTATCATTCTACGCCCACAGCGAAACATTCTATGTTGACGGTCTAAAGTACGAAACCGACACAGAAAACCTAACCGCATCCCTAACAGGCTACGAAGGAGACAAACCCACAGATGAACTAATAATCCCCTCCTCCATCACAGTGGGTGATGTGGAATATACAGTAACATCAGTTGGTGCTTATGCTTTCTTTAACTGTTCATCCTTAACCTCAATTGTGTTGCCTGAGAGCTTAACGGAGATTGGTAATTATGCATTCAGGTTCTGTTCACAGTTAACGGATATTAAGGCGAATTGGGAAACGCCATTAACGGTTACTTCCTCTTATGTTTTCTCAACATACTCAACGGCTACATTATCGGTTCCTGTTGGGACGTTGGAGGCTTATCAGGCAGATTCTTTCTGGGGGCAATTTGCTAATATTGTTGAGGATAGCACCCTAGCTGTTGAGGGTAATTTGGTAGTAGATG
>JAWXTT010000168.1:0-4243 GCA_044433325.1 Bacteroidales bacterium | reverse complement strand
GTTTCTATCTGATCTGTCGATATATTACGCATATCCACCCCAGCATTAACAGTCGAAACCGAAGCATCAGTATATATACTGTTACCAATTGAATAGCTCAACCCTGTGGTATATTGCATATTAGCAGCAGTTGAGATTCGTGCGCCATCTATCAAGAAAGCTGTACCTAGCGAAGATATACTATAATCATCACTAGATATCCCCACCTCACGTAAAGCGATTGTATTAGCCGACGTTAATGATGGCGCAGAGGAAGTTCCTCCTGGCAACAGCTCTAAAATATCACTAAAGCTAGATGGTTGCAACAGATTAATTGCATCACGATTGATTACAGTCGAAGTAGTTAAACCTTTAGCCTCAACACCAGTAACTACCAACTCCTCAATCATATTAATATTACGCACCATACAAATATCTAGCTGAGTATCTCGATGTAGTGATACATTAGATATGTAGTTATTATATGAAATATATGACGTTCTAACCACATACTCACCAACCTCTAGGTTATGGAAAGTAAACTCACCCCCTACATTACACACTACATTATATTCAACACCATCAGAGGTTAATGTTACGGCGGCAAAGCTCAACGGCTCAGCTCCGTCATGAACAGTACCATTTACGGTTACTCCATGAGTACGACCTAACACACTCCCGATTGAGGACAGTGAAACAACAAATAATATAATTATATGTCTAAGCATTAAACTTATTATTTAAAGCAACTGGAGTTACGACTACCGCTATTAGCCCCAATACTCCGAATAACATTACATAAGCAGCTGAATAGATAGCAAATCGACCTCTCTTGCGATATATTAATAGCGTCAATAGAGCAAATAAGATATTTACAACAAAAGCTAACCACCCATTAAATCCAATAGTTGGAGCAACGTATGAACTATTACCATGATACAACTCTACTGAGAATGGAAGTATATATTTGAATACAGCCTCGACCCTAGACTCAGGGAAGTCAATAGAATACTCTTGTATAGATTGTAACGACTCACGATCAAGCGCAAAAACCTTGCGACCTGTTTCGCTAGTTATCGAGAATGTCCAATACAACGCATTTCCAAATAGCGAGTAACTATCATTTTCTACATCAAAGTTAGCTATATCTAGTTTTACCAATTGATAATCTGAACCATTAGCTAAAGGTCTATTAGTAGGTATTGCACCAGCAGAACAACCACCACATGATGCACAATCTGCTGCTGAAGTATCACAAGCACCCGAAAGTGTTTGTTCAAAATTCTCATCAACATAAGTATTATCATCAAAATCACCACGTTGAATTATATATGTACCACCATTCTCATCAAATAACATTCCATAGAAACGTTGATCTGCCTGTTCCATCATTATAAAATGACGAGGGATAACATCCTTAGGTAACCTTACCCTCTTAACATAAGGTTTACCATCAATCATCATCATATGAAATAGAGCATTATTAGCATCAGCAATAAAGAACCCCTGATCATAGCTCTTCTTCACACTATTATTACCCTCAACAAATTTTGCAGGAAATGTAAAACCACCACGCTCTAATGCCGAAGTAAAAAGTTCACCCTTAGCTTTATCTAACGTATTAGTTTCGGCTAATATAAATTCTACCTTATCACTAATGCGCATTACATCATCAGGAGTCGTGAATGACACCTTTGCATTATTAGCCTCAAACAACAGATTTAAATCTATCGTTGGCATATTATAATATTTAGGACGGAACGAACCTGATATATTTTTCTCCTGCAAGCGTTGCAAATCTAATGTATCACCATCAATACAGATTGGCAACTTACCATCCATAGCTAATTGTCTATAATTAAATAATGGTAGGATTGAATCATAATCCTCAGCTTGGAAACATTTACCAGAAACACTCTTCAAAGGGGATTCCTCACGGAAATCAATAGCTATAAAATCCTTCACAATAGAACTATATTGTAAGAATGGCACATCTATTGGCTTATAAATCACACGACTAACCAATGGTGGAACAAAAACATAAGCCGAAACTGTTACTATTAACAGTGTTATAATATATATTGGTAATCTATTTTTCATCACTATCTTTAAATCTTATTGTTGAACTAAATGGTAATACAATCATCGCTATAATAGCAATAGCAAATGGGATTAACGCTGGAGCAAATGCACCTAACACCTGATTTTCATAAAACAGTGAAACTACAAAGTATGTAACAATAGCTAATACTATTTTTCGTTTCCATGATGGTTCAATAATAATTGAACTAACAAGCAAGTATGCACAGTAACCACCCAATATCCACGGAGCGACCGTCATTAATGCCATTACCACAAATTCACTAGCTAGCACACTACTCATACATATAGTTATTGCAATAAGAGCAACCAATGATAATATAGTAATAACCATTAGCCCAAATCCCAACAATGTAAATAGTATTGTATTCTCCTTCATTGGTAGATGTAGAGTTAACTTATAACGTTTACTAACCATCTCAGGAACAAATTGCGAAACAGCTAGTGCAACACCTGCTAACAATGATAGCCATTTAAAGTTACTAACTAGGTTGGTTTCATTATTTAATAAGATATTCCAAATTCTAACAGCTGGAGAATTGCTGAATATCTGATTTATATCAATAAATAAATAACCTAATACACCTATATATACAGCAGCCAGCACAAATAGTACACGTCTGCATTTAATCCATTCTCTATAAAAAATAGCTTTCTTCATTTTTAATATTTTCCTGTTAGATTAATAAATATATCCTCTAACGACTGATTAGGATGTTCAGTCATAATCTCGGCAGTAGGCTTATGTAGCAGAATACTACCATAATCTAATATCATACAATCATCAATCAACTGCTCCATATCTTGAATAATATGTGAGGTAAGGAATACCGTTTTGTTCTCAGCTGCTACATAATCTTTAAGATATTCGACGAATAATCTGCGATAACCAGGGTCTAATCCCATCGAGAAATCATCCAGAATAAATAACTCAGGATCTTGTGCAAACAGTAGCCCTAATGTTATCTGAGAACGTTGCCCACATGACATAGTGCTAATATGTTGTTTATGTGTAATTTTTAGTTTATTAAGCAGGTCATAGTAAGCCTCCTTTTTCCAGTTTGGGAAGAATTGGCTATAAAATTTCTCAATCTCAATAGCATTGAAGTATGAATGTTGTATATGCTGCTCTAATAAAAGACCTATCTTAGATTTGGTTTGAGGAGATAGGCTCTTTGATGACTCACCGAAAATCCTACACTCACCTGAACGAGGTTTTAGAAATCCGTTTATAATATTTATAATTGTTGTTTTACCAGTTCCGTTCTTTCCTAACAATCCTAAAATCTTACCCTTTTCTACACTAAAACTCAAATCTTCATATATCAGTTTTGAACCATAATAGTGGCAAATTTTATCGCACTCAATAATTTTATTCATCTATAATTACCTCCTGTTTTTTTTACTAATCTGACCCATTAATACGCTTTACAAAATTAGCTCTTATATAGATTTAGAACAATCCCAATATATAGGTAAATACTAGAATTTATAGCATCCAAAATAGTCATAAATAGCTATTTCAAAATAGAAAAGGGAATTTACTATCACTAGCAAACTCCCTTTTTTGTTTTATTATTTTATAATACCTTTGTTACTCTTTAATTTCAGTATTAGTATCTTCTGGTTCAGCTGTTTCTTCGGCTTTAGACTCCTCAACCTCAGCAGGAACCTCCTCAGCATTTAGCTCTAAAATCTCCTCAGTACGTGAAACCCATGGACGAACTCCAAATATACGTTGAACATCCTCAGTGTAAATCACCTCACGCTCTAGTAACACTTCCGTTAATTTAGCATGCCCCTCAGCATATTTAGTTAATATCTCCTTAGCACGTTCATATTCAGTATCTATCAATGATGAAACCTCTCGGTCAATTAACTTAGCGCGCTCATCACTATATGGTTTAGTAAATCCATACCCTTGTGATGATGAATCATAATATGACAAGTTCTTTAACTCCTTGTTTTTACCCATACCATAATAAGCAACCATAGCGTAAGCCATCTTAGTTACACGCTCTAAGTCATTAGCAGCACCTGTTGAGATATGCCCAAGGAATAACTCCTCAGCCGCGCGACCACCTAAGATGGCACACATCTCATCCTGTAATGCTTGAACGGTAGTAATCTGACGCTCCTCTGGAAGATACCATGCTGCACCTAA
>JAWXTT010000167.1:0-4273 GCA_044433325.1 Bacteroidales bacterium | reverse complement strand
CTGAACAGTAGTAATTTGACGCTCCTCTGGAAGATACCATGCAGCACCCAGAGCCTTACCACGCGGTACAATAGTTACCTTAATCAATGGGTTAGCATATTGCAAATGCCAACTCAACGACGCGTGACCAGCTTCATGTACTGCTATTGATTTACGTTCATCCTTAGTAGTTATCTTAGTGCGTTTCTCTAGCCCTCCAATTATTCTATCTACTGCATCTAAGAAATCTTGTTTCTCCACAGATGTTTTCTTATGTCTAGCTGCTATTAATGCCGCTTCGTTACACACATTAGCGATATCAGCTCCAGAGAACCCTGGTGTTTGACGAGCCATCAAATCCACATCTAATGAATCATCCGTCTTAATCTTACGTAAATGCACATTAAATATTGCTCTACGACCATTCAAGTCTGGTAAGTCAACATGTATCTGACGGTCAAAACGTCCTGCACGCAATAACGCCTTGTCTAATATATCAGCACGGTTAGTAGCCGCAAGTATTATCACTCCACTATTAGAACCGAAACCATCCATCTCAGTTAACAGCTGATTAAGTGTATTCTCACGTTCATCGTTTGAACCCATATTAGGATTTTTGCCACGAGCGCGTCCTACTGCATCTATCTCATCAATAAATACGATACATGGTGATTTCTCCTTAGCCTGTTTAAATAGGTCACGCACACGCGATGCACCCACCCCAACAAACATCTCAACGAAGTCTGAACCTGACATTGAGAAGAATGGCACATTAGCCTCACCAGCAACTGCCTTAGCCAATAGCGTCTTACCTGTTCCAGGAGGACCTACTAGCAATGCTCCTTTAGGTATCTTACCACCTAGTTCAGTATATGTTTGTGGTGATTTTAGGAACTCCACTATCTCCTCAACCTCTGTTTTAGCCTCAGAAAGACCCGCAACATCCTTAAAGGTTACCTTTATTTCGCCATCTTTGTCAAATAGTTGCGCTTTAGACTTACCGACGCTGAATACGCCATTAGCACCACCGCCGCCACCTGACATTCTTTTCATTATTATGAACCAGAAAACGATAAGCAATAGAATAGGACCAAAAGACCATAGTAATGAACTAAAGTCACTACTCTTCTCATATTTAACATCACCGTCAAATACTCCCGACTGACGCCACTGCTCAATCTTCCCCTCCAACTTATCAGCTGATGGGATATCAGTAACAATCTTGCCCTTAACCTTTGTACCCTCAGACGTATCTGTTTTATTAAATATCTTTTTAGCAATAGAATCTGAAAGAATACCCTCTGCCACTCTGTCACTACTAAATACTAATATCTGAGTCACGCCACCCTGCTCGACATAAGAACCAAATTCAGTCCAGCTGACCTCCTTCTTCTCTGCGCCATCTTGCATATAATACAACGATAGTAACACGACCCCTATTATAGCGTACATCCAGTACATACTAAACTTAAAGGGCTTAATACTTGGTTGTTTTTTATTCTCTTTGCTCATTTTCTTTATTTTTTCAGAGATCTTATTATCAATCTAAATCTGGGATATCATTTATAACTGCATCATTCCATAATTGTTCAAGATTATAATACTCTCTATATTCATCTAAAAATATATGCACATAAACCGTGCCATAATCTATAACAATCCATTGTGCATTTTGATAACCATCATAATTGTATGGTTTTACTGAAATTTCGTCACGAAGGTATTCACGTACGCTATCCGCAATAGCTGCTACATGTGTATTAGATGTACCTGTACAAATTACAAAGTCTTGAGCTGATGCACTCTCAATCGAGCTTAAATCTATATGAGTTATACTTCTACCCTTTTTTTGTTGAATACCCTCAACTATCTTCTCTACTATTAATTTATTATCTTCCATATATCTATTTAAAAAAATTAGCACAAAGATAATCTATTTTTCCTCAGCTAACTAGCGGGGAGCTCTAAAAATTGACCCTAAGAAATAATAACAAATTAAAAAAAGGGAGAAATACAACTGTTTCATCAATCTTTAAGCGATATTTTGGCTACTTTTTCACCTTTTTATCTTCACATAGCCCGCTATGCTCAGATAAAGGCGGTAAAAAATTAACTCAAAATCTCATCTTAAATATTGATAAATCAGTTTTTAGAGTTCCCCTACAATTCTAATTTCATTTTTCTCAAAATTAACCTACATTATTAAATAAGAATCATTATTTTTGCAACAAATACACTTAATTTATTACATATGAAACGCAACATTTTATCCCTACTATTTATTGCACTAACCATGTTAGGCTCAATAGCCAACCCTAAAAGCGAAATTCGCGCTGTTTGGTTAACAACTAACAGTGGTTCCGACTGGCCTAAAAGTGAGTTTGATATCGAAACTCAGAAGAGTGATTTATGCGCAATCCTAGACCGCTTAGAGGTTGCTAACTTTAACACCATAGTTCTACAAGTTCAGGTCAAAGGGGATGTTATGTGGGACTCAGATATACAACCTGCTATGTATGATATAACAGGTAATGGCGCATTGGATATACAATATGATGTTTGTGAATACGCTATCGAACAGTGCCATAATCGTGGAATGGAGTGTCACGCATGGATAGTACCTTATCGCATAGGTAGCACCACCGAAGCAGCTAGATATAACAACAACCGAGTTAAACATGTCACAACTACCAACCCTGAACTATGTGTTCTATATTCAGGCAATTGGTATCTTGATCCAGGTCTTCCAGAAACTACCGACTATCTAGTTAATCTATACGCCGAATTGATTTCTAAACATGATTTTGATGGAACTAATTTTGACTATACTCGCTATCCTGGTTCAGATTTTGATGATGCTGCATCTTATGCTCTTTATGGAGATGGAATGACATTAGATGATTGGCGACGTAATAATATAAACACATTCGTTGCTGAATTTTATGAGATGGCTAAAGAGATAAACCCTGATATCAAAGTTGGTGCAGCACCATACGGCACATATAAGAATGTTGAGGGTTATAGCAATACCACTGCTTACTATTCAGTTTATCAAGATGCTTGTCAATGGATGCAGTCAGGTAATCAAGATCTATTAATTCCACAGATGTATTGGAATGAAACTTATGGATTCTCACCAAATATGACTACTTGGGTTGATAACTCAGCAGGTCGTCAGCTAGTAGTTGGCTTAGCTCCATACAAGATGGTAGATAACAGTAACAATTGGGAAGCAGCAGTCATTACAGACCAAATCGAAAAAGTTAGAGCTGAGGATGGTATGTCGGGGGTTTGCTTTTTCCGCACCGATCATGTTATCTCAACTACACAATCTAAAATTGTGGAATTATATAGCGAATTAGTTTCGGACTACTTTCAATACCCTGCAAATATAGTCCCAATGGATTATAATGGTATTACTAAACCTAATGCCCCAGTGAATCCAACCATTAAATATGAAGGAACAACTTATACCATTGAATGGGAAACGCCTGAATTAGATGCAGATAATACCCCAATTAAATATTATTGCGTATATGGTTCAACTTCTGACAATGTGGATATTTCAGATATATCTAAATGTGTAGGTCATTATATAACAGATAATAGTTTCACATATTCTAGCCGCTCAGATGTTATGAATTTCGTCATCACTACATTCGACAAAAATTACTATGAGAGTGAACCAACCATTGTTAGTGGAGTAAGTTCACCTGAAGTCAATGCTCTATCATTTGATTACGCCAATGGTAATATCACAGTTAAATCAGCAACTACAATTAATAATATAGAGATAATTTCAACAGCAGGTGCAACAGTTATCCAAAAACAGATTGAAAGTGAAACTGCTCAGATTGACTGCAATAGCTTAACGAATAGCGTTTACATAGTAAATATACGCTTCAACAACGATAGCAATGCTACCTATAAGATTATACGCAAATAATATTGTCATTACAGATAGATTTCATATCTTTGTAATTAGAAATAAAAACAATCAAAATATAATAGATTAACAATGGAAATTAAAGGAAAGGTTATACAAGCATTTGACCAAATCACTGGCACATCTAAAGCTGGCAACCCATGGAAAAAACAGGAATATGTAATTGAAACAATGGATAGTTATCCAAAGAAAATCCACTTCGACTTTTTTGGAGATAAAGCTGATCAATACCAATTAAACGTTGGTGAAACTATTACATTGAGTTTCGATATCGAGAGCCGCGAATTTCAAGGACGTTGGTACACAAGCATCCGTGGTTGGAAAGCAGACAAAGATAATGTTGCTGCT
>JAWXTT010000166.1:0-4283 GCA_044433325.1 Bacteroidales bacterium | reverse complement strand
TGAATATTTCCTTTCGGTTATTAGTGTGAGTCTAGTGACTATTATGTTGCGTAAAAGGGTGGCTATCCCTTTCTTACCTGATGGAAAGATTTATCTGGCGGTTAGGATGAAGAGCGCGCAACTATCGCGATATGCTATTCTGCAAGTGCCTGTTAGTGATACTTGTCCGCGTTTCGTTAAGTTGCCTTCGCGTAAGGGTCGTACTGATATTATATTTATTGATGATATTATTCGCCTTTTCTTAGATGATATCTTTTTTATGTTTAGCTATGATGAGATTTCTGCTTATACTTTTAAGATTGTGCGTGATGCAGCATTGGTAATTGATGACGATGTATCAAAAAGTATGGCTGAGAAGATGTCACAAGGGGTGTCAGAGCGTGAACGTGGGCGTGTGATACGTCTGATATATGATGGGGAGATGCCTAGTGATATTGTAGATGCTATCGCTCAGAAATTTGGTCTTAAACAGCGTGAACAGCTTGAAGCAGGTGGTCGTTATCACTTAATGCGTGACTTGATGAAGTTTCCTAAGGTGCGCCCTGACCTAGAGAGCCATACTCCAAAACCTCAACTACATCCACTGATTGACCCTGTTGATAGTATCTTAAAGGTGATAAAGAAACAGGATATTCTGCTTTGTTACCCTTACCATACATTTAACCATATGATTAATATGTTGCTTGAAGCGGCTATCGACCCTAGGGTGCAATCTATTTATATTACTTTGTATCGTACTGCTAACCATTCAAAGGTTATTAATGCTCTGCTTAATGCGGTGAAGAATGGTAAACAGGTGACTGCGTTGGTGGAGCTGAAAGCTCGCTTTGACGAGGAGCGGAATATCAATAATACAGATGAATTGCAGGAGGGTGGCGTTAAGGTTATAACTAGCCAAGAGATGCTAAAGGTGCATAGTAAGTTGGTGCTGATTGAACGTAACGAGGTTGGTGGCACACGCGGGTATGTATATGTGGGTACAGGTAATTTTAACGAGAGTACTAGTCAGATATATAGTGATTATGGTCTATTAACGGCTAATCAGGCGATTGCTGAGGATGCTAAAAAGGTGTTTGACTTTTTGGAACATAACCATTATCACCCAAAATTTAGCGAACTTATGGTTGCGCCATATTATATGCGTAAGGAGATACATCAGCTTATTGAACGTGAAATAGAATTTGCTAAAAAGGGGAAGGAGGCATTCTTTTATGGCAAATTTAATGCGCTTACTGATGTTAAGGTGATTAAATTGCTATATAAGGCTTCTGCGGCTGGAGTTAAGGTTAGACTGTTGGTGCGCGGAGCTTGCTGTCTATTGGCTGGTGTAACTGGTTTGAGTGAGAATATTGAGGTGCGTTCCATAGTTGATAAATATTTAGAACATGCACGATTGATGATATTTAACAATGGAGGGAAACCTCAGACTTTTATACTTAGTGCTGATTTGATGACGCGTAACCTAGATCGTCGCGTTGAGGTGGGTACTATTATTAAGGATAAATATATCGAACGCACATTACATGACTATTTTGATATTCAGTGGCATGACAATGTGAAGGCTAGACTGATAACTTCAAACTTTAAAAATGACTATGTTAATTGCAAAAAGAAACCTAAACGTAGCCAAGAGGAGTTATATAATTATTTTTTAAAGAGGAATAAATAATGAATAGAGAAACTTTAGCGGCAATAGATATTGGCTCAAATGCTATAAGATTGCTTATAAAATATGTGGAGCAGTGTGAGGAAACGACTACCTTTAAAAAGGCTGCTTTTATTCGAGTGCCTATACGTCTTGGTGAGGATGTGTTTACCGTTGGGGCTATTGGTGATGCTAAACGTGAGAAGATGCGTTCAGCTATGGTGGCTTTCTCGGCTCTGATGAATACTTTTAATGTTAAGAGTTATCGCGCTTGCGCTACTAGTGCTATGCGTGAAGCGGCAAATGGATCTGAGGTGGTTGAATATATCCGTAAGGAGAGTGGTATTAATATCGAGATTATCTCAGGCATTGAGGAGGCTAAGACTATCTTTGAGGCTGGTGACATGGAGCGTTTTATCTCGGTTGATCAAAACTATATCTATGTTGATGTGGGTGGTGGTAGCACTGAGGTTACTGTTTATAGTGGAAATAGTAGGGTGACTTCGGAGTCTTTCCCACTAGGTACTGTGCGTATGCTTAGTGGTAGCGTGGATAAGGAGGCTATTAAGGAGTTTAAGGATTGGTTGGAGCGTATAGCTCTGCCATTTAAACCTGTGGCTATCATTGGTTCAGGTGGTAACATAAACAAGGTACATAAATTGCTATCAAAACAGCAGGGTGAGTCTATAAAGTATGCTGAGATTAAACAACTTTATAATCAGCTTAAACCACTGAGCTATGAGGAGCGTATCGAACAGTTTGGCTTGAATACATATCGCGCAGATGTGATTATCCCTGCAATGAAAATCTTCACAACAGCTGCCAAAACTTGCAAGATTGATAGTATAGTCGCACCACGGATTGGACTAGCGGATGGCATAATCCATTCTTTATCGGAGCTATCTAGTAGCTCACCTTTTGCACTTCCTGAAGATTGATAATCCCTCAGCGAAGCCCAAAATCTGAACCACTATATAGCTCCTCAGTCTTCGGTGCGTTAGCTTTTTGTGTTGCTCTCTTATTCCCCTTTGATTAGTTTGTTTAGGTAGCTGGTTAGGCAGAATAGGAGGATGGCGGCGGCTCCGCTCATTATTACGAATAGCATGAAGAAGTCGGATAGATTGGCTATTTCATATCCTACGAAACTTTTTGCGACTCCACCCTCTGGGTAGTAGCCACTAAGTACTCCTGAGAATTTATTGGCTACTGCTGTGCTTAGATACCATACACCCATTATTAGTGAGGCGAATCGTGCTGGTGATAGTTTATTTACCATGGATAACCCTATTGGTGATAGGCATAATTCCCCCATGGTGTGGATAAAGTATAGACTGACTAACCATAACATACTTACTTTGGTATCTCCCTCGACTCCGCTTACTCCTAGTGCTATTACTAGATAACCTAGTGATAGTAGTAATAAACCCATTGCTTGTTTTGCTGGGGATGATGGTTCGGCATTGCGTCGTCCTAATGCTCCCCATAGCATGGTGAATAGTGGTGCTAATAGTATGATAAATAGTGCATTGAAGGATTGGAAGTAGGATGCTGGCATCTCCCATCCTAATATGTGACGGTCGGTCTGTTCATCGGCAAAGAATGTTAGTGATGCTCCTGCCTGCTCAAAGGCTGACCAGAAGAATATTATAAAGAATGCTATAATATATATTACTAATATGCGTTTCTTCTCAATGGTGGTTAGTGAGCTATCTGTTATCATAAATACTGGCATCACTATGGTTGCTGAATATATCAGTGCACCTATCCAATCTGCTTGATAGAATAACCCTATTGAGCTGTTGTTAAAGGATTCATAGTTTATAGCGAATAGTAGGAATAATACTATGGTGCTAATAATGGCTATTATGGCTCTAGTGTTAAATATTGAGCTTGATTGCTTTTTCTCTTCGACACTTTTTACTGCTTTCTCCCTAACAGGTGGCATACCAATAGGTGCGCCTGATGGGTCATTTAGATGCTTATTCTTAAATATTTGGAATATTACGGTACTTATTATCATACCTATACAGGCTGAAAGGAATCCCCATTTGAAGTCTTCAGGATTGCCTGTGTTACCAATAAATCCACACCATAGTGGGGCTAACATCCCCCCTATATTTATACCCATATAAAATATTGTGTAGGCTGAGTCTTTACGTTTATCATCAGGATGATACAGTGTTCCTACCATGGTTGAGATATTGGGCTTAAAGAACCCATTACCAAAGATTAATACTACAAGTCCTGTTATAAGTAGTGTTTGGGCTAATATAGATGATGTGTAGTAGCAGGCACTAAGGAATAACAGAAATTGTCCGACTGCCATTGCGATACCTCCCGCTAATATAGAACGACGATTACCCCAATATCGGTCTGCTACATATCCACCTAGTAGTGGGGTTAAATATACTAGTCCTGTATAATTTCCGTAAAATAGTGATGCTAGCTCCTTATCAAACATCAGAGCTTGTATCATATATAACACGAATAGTGCGCGCATTCCGTAGTAGCTAAATCGCTCCCACATCTCAGTGGCAAATAGTAGGTATAACCCTTTTGGGTGTTTCTGTGTTGCTTCCATATTTATAAATTTTGGTTAATCATCAAAGTCTTCTTTATCAAAGTCGAATAGCATATT
>JAWXTT010000165.1:0-4327 GCA_044433325.1 Bacteroidales bacterium | reverse complement strand
TAATATTTCCCTCTCCTCCATCTATAACCACTGCTACATCATCCTCATAGAACTCTGCCATCAATTCAGGGTTAATAGCGTAGTCTATATCATCAGTTTTGACTGATGTTGTCATAATAGGATTACCCAGTTGCTCCACTAACGCTAACGCTATCTGATTATCAGGAATCCTAATCCCCACCGTCTTGCGCCCTTTGAACGCTTTAGGCAACTTATTTGATGCAGGGAAGATAAAGGTAAATGCCCCTGGCAGATTATCCTTCATAATCTTAAAGGCACGATTATCAAATCTAGCATACTCAGCCACTTGTGAAATATCGTGACAAATTATTGAAAGATTAGTCTTATCTGAGTTCAACCCCTTCAATCTACATAACCGCTCAACAGCACTATTGTTCAACGCATTACACCCAAAAGCATACAGCGAATCGGTAGGATAAATAATTATAGCACCATCACGCAACGCATCAACCGCCTGATCTATATGACGTTCATTAATATTATGTTCAATAACCCTTAGTAATTCCATACGTTTTTTATTCTACTATAAATGAAACAATATTTTCAGCACTAGCATATTTACGTAATAGCTCGATACTCCACTCCATAGCTTGCTCCAATGGCATTTCTTGGGTAAAAGCGTTAATATTCATTTGAATTTTAGTAGTAGTATCTGTAATCTTAGTACGTTCATTATCGCTAGTAGGAGTACCTATTCCACCTACCGAATCGCGATAAATGGGTAACCCCTGAATATTCAACATACCACGCCCTATTGCCTCGAATGGTTCATCTGCCTCACCGACACCCAATATTAATGTTTCACCTTGAATATTATCAGCATCAAAACCACCTATTGCATACCCACTACGTATAGATATTAAGTTAATCATATCCACAAGGCGATTAATACGATAAATATCTATTCCACGTATGATTCGGCGACACAATGCCTCACTAGAAACGCGATATCTATTAGGGTCTTTCCCTAGAGCTTTATATAAACTACGCGTTGCAGCAATGGCAGGGCGCGCATTTATCTGCAACACCTGCGTGTATTGCTGCTTAATACTATCGCACTCAGCTATCAGTTCATCCCACAGCTCACCGTCAGTAGGTGCATTAAGCACATCTGCACGAATTATGCCTATGCGCAAATCGGGAGATGCCTCCCGTATCTTATCATCAATCAGAATCTTCACTGAAAAATATTTTATTATTAGAATGACAAAAGTAATATATTTTCTTAACTTTGCACATATTAATAGAACAAAAAGAAATTACAATAAAGATATGAAAATCGGAATTATCGCAGCTATGCGCAAAGAGCTAGATTTACTTCTACATTTAGTTAAAGAGGTGAATGAAGAAACTATTGATGGAACAACCTATTATAGTGGAACAATTAGCAATCACCAAGTTACCATGATGCAATGCGGAATTGGCAAGGTTAATGCTGCACTAGGGGCAATAGCGATGCTAAATAACTACTCACTAGAGTTAGTAATCAATTCAGGTGTAGCGGGTGGCGCAGATAAATCGGTTAACGTTATGGATGTAGTAGTTGGTGAAACTGTTGCGTATCATGACATCTGGTGCGGACCAGGTACTGAGTATGGCGTAGCATCTGGTTATCCTAAATTCTTTGAAGCACCTGCTGAGATAGTAGCATTGGCAACCGATGGAGATAATCCGCAAATCCGCAAAGGGTTAATATGCTCAGGTGACCAATTCATTGCTTCTATCGAGGAGGTAAACCATATCAAAGGTAATTTCCCAGCAGCCCTAGCAGTTGATATGGAATCAGCATCAATAGCACAGACTTGTCACATGCGTGACGTTCCATTCTTTAGCATACGTGTAATTAGCGACTCACCAGGAGCTAACCATGACAATGCAGCTCAATATGAAAATTTCTGGGAGATAGCACAAAACCAAACATTTAGCATTATCGAAGAGCTATTAAACAAATTAAAGTAATAACTCATTTATGTACAAATTCAACACTTATCGTGAGCATTACATACGCAATGCTAAACTTGCTGCGCCTGTAGTGTTATCACAAGTAGGTCAATCAATAGTCCAATTAATAGATATAGCAATGATAGGTTCGTTAGGGGCAATACCTTTAGCGGCAGCATCCTTTGCTGGGTCAGTGTTTTTTCTACTATTTTTAGTAGGGATGGGATTCTCAATGGGAATCACACCATTAGTAGGTGAAAGCTATTCACAGAAACGACATAAAGACTCAGCCAACTATCTACAAAATGCAATTCTACTATACCTATCGGTAGGTGTTATCATATATTTAGCACAACAACTAACCATCCCATTACTTTATAAGATGGGACAAACCCCAGAGGTGATAGATCAGGCAATCCCCTACTACCAAATGTTAATCCTTTCGGTAGTACCATTTATGCTATTCTCTTGCTTCAAGCAGTTTCTTGAGGGTATAGGAAATACTAAGGTGACTATGATGGTAATAATCATCACCAATATAGTAAATGTAATAGGTAATTACCTACTGATATATGGCAAATTTGGATTCCCTGCAATGGGTGTTGAGGGAGCAGGATTAAGCACATTAATTTCACGTATCCTTATGCCAATATTGTTAATTAGCTATTTCTATTATCTCCCTAACTTTCGTCGTTACTTTAAACTGTTCAGTTGGAGTAGAGTTAAAGCTAAAACGCTACGTTCATTAACAGCAGTGGGAATACCTATTGGGTCACAGATATTTATGGAAGCATGCGCATTCTCGTTAAGTACCATTATGGCAGGTTGGTTGGGAGCTAGCGAGCAGGGAGCAAACCATATAGCACTTACCATCTCTAACTTTGCCTTTATGGCAGTTATCGGTGTAGCCTCAGCCACAACTATACGTGTAAGCCATGAATATGGAGTCCGCAATTTAAAAGAGATGAATCGTGCCGCCAACGCATCAGTACATATCTGTTTATTATGGAGTATATTCACAGCCACCACATTCCTAGTTCTACGCAATATATTACCACTTGCATTTACTAATGATGCAGATATAATACGCATAACCACAACGCTACTGATATTTGTATCAATGTACCAATTTTCAGATGGATTACAATGTGTAGCAATAGGGATATTACGCGGAATGAAAGATGTAAAAAGCATTATGATAATAGCATTTATCTCCTACGTGGTAGTTAGTTTACCTGTCGCTTATACCTTTGCATTTATAGTAGGATTAGGCGTAAACGGTATATGGATAGGATTAATAACAGGGCTATCATTGGCTAGTATATTACTATTCTCAAGATACTTTCACCTATACAGAAAACTTATCAACAAAAATAACTGTATATAATTTGCTTTACAATCAATAAATTTGTACATTTACGTCATTAAAATACAAGATAATGGATTTAGCTAAACTAAATATTGAAGAGGGGACAAAATTACCACAATTTGATCTACCTATTGACTTTATAGTATCTGATCAAATCAATGCCCAGTTATTACGTTTTTATGGAGAATTTCCATGTAAAATAGATGCCTGTATAATTGCATATTGTATAAAAGGCTCATTAAAAGCCTCCGTAAATCTTTGGGAATACACTATCAAAACGGGTGATTTAGTTGTATTAATACCTGGTAGTTTTATTCAGATATATGAAGTATCTGATGATATTCAAGTAAGTTTTGTTGGATACTCTTCAAGCTTCCTTAAAGAGGTTAATTTCTGGAAACTAGCATCTAATATGCTAATTCCCATTTACAAAAGCCCAGTTATCACCCCAACAGTTGAATTAAGTGAGATATACAAATCACTATTTGAGCTACTTACTAAATCTAGCTACGTAAGCACGTCACTATTATCTAAAAATATTATCCGTAGCGTTCTATCTATATTTATTGATAGTATAGACCAAGCATTTGAACAGAAATTAGTTGAACAAGCTAACACACCAACCACACGTGAACAGAAAATATTATCAGAATTTCTACAACTAGCATTTGAAAACTATCGTTATGAACATAAGGTCGGATTCTACGCACAAAATGCCAATCTTACACTATCACATTTCTGTAACGTAATTAGTAAGGCAACAAATATGACACCTCAAGAGATACTTATGAATATGATAATCCTTGATGCTAAAGCGTTACTAAAAGGCACAGATTACACAGTAAATAAGATATCCCAAACACTAGGATTCACAACCCAAACAACCTTCAACCGCTACTTCCGCACCTACACCAACATGACCCCACAAGAATATCGCAACTCATAACAGTAAATTCCATTGGAATACTATTTCATATCCTACAGGCTGACAAATTC
>JAWXTT010000164.1:0-4378 GCA_044433325.1 Bacteroidales bacterium | reverse complement strand
GGGGACTTCTAAAAATTGAATTTTAACGCTTTTCTATTTTGATACTTCATCTTCGCATTTTACAAAATGCACCGTAGGCACCGCTACGCTCACATTTTGTAAAATACAAATCTAAAGCATCAAAATAAATAATCGAATAAAACCAATTATTAGAAGTCCCCTAGTATATTATTTATTTTTCGTCCCTATTCTCTTTTCTATAATAAAACGTGGGCGACGCTTTACCTCTAAATATATTTTGCCAGCGTACTCACCAATAATCCCTAATGAAATTAAAATCAATGAACCAATTAACCATAACGAAAGCATAATAGAAGCCCACCCAGGGTAGCTAACACCATTAACAATAGATATCAGAACATAAACGGACACCGAAAGAGTGGCAATAAGAAATAGCACTCCAAGTAAAAAGATAGCTCTAATAGGACGCACTGAACTTGAGGTAATACCCTCAACTGCCAACCCTAGCATCCTAATTAGTGAATATTTAGATTCCCCACCGATACGGGGCAATCTATCATAATACACCACATCACTATTAAGGCCTAACAATGGAACTAATCCGCGTAAAAAAAGATTGCGTTCTGGAAATTCCAACAAACAGTTAACGGCTTTAGCACTCATCAATCTAAAGTCAGCATGCTCAGGAATAATATCATGGTTGGAACTACTAACCATATTATAAAACAGCCTAGCTGTCAACCGTTTAAACACTCCATCATTACCACGACTGCGACGAACACCATATACGATCTCACTACCAGCAACATAAGCCGCTAACATCTCAGCTATAACAGTAATATCATCTTGTAAATCTGAGTCCAATGTAACCATAACATCATACTCATTTACAGCTACTGATAATCCTGCTAATAGAGCATTCTGCTGTCCAAAATTCCTAGATAATTTTACACCTTTCAGATGGGGATTATCTTCTGATAGTTGCTCTATCAGATTCCATGTGCCATCTTTACTACCATCATCAATACATATGATTCCACTTTCAGCCACAATCAACCTATCATCAATCATCTTATTTAATAGAGCAGATAACTTTACGACCGAGGATTCAATAATCCCCACTTCGTTATGACATGGGATAACGATAGCCAATTTAGCAGGTAACATACCTAATAATTAATAATCAGATGAATTTCTAAACTCTTGTAATAGCTCTCTACTGTTTACTTTAATCTCAGAGGTAGTAAATTCTATTATACCTCGACTATTCAAATCATTTAATGCATTAACCAACGAGTTACGTTGTACACTTAGCAATGTACATAAATCCTTCTGCTTAAATTTCATACATATATCCTTACCTCCGCGTTGGGTGAGTGATAAAATTAAGAAAGATAAACGTTCAGCAACGCTACCAGATGACAGAGATAAAAGCCCCTCAGTATATTTTTGACAATTCCTTGATAGAGAATTTAAGATATTAAACAGGAAAACCTTATCAGAGTATAATATATTAATATAATCAGCTTTTTCTATTTGTAAGATACCACAACTTCCTCCAGATGCATAAACATCAAATGGATAACGCGTATTCATACCGAATAGGTAATCTGCCCCAATCACATTAGGAGCTGAGATAACCTCACTAAGCATCAACTTATGATTAAAGTTAGACAATTCTATTCTAGCATCCCCCGAGATAATAAATCTTATATGATTACACACATCACCCGTAGCGACAATCTGTTCATCGCTAGCGTATTTTAAGAAGTGAAATCTATTCTTTTCAATCAATTCAGAAATTTTCTCACGGCTTACCCCTTTAAAAAGAGGTAAATTCATCATAATTTCGTATATACTACTCATAAGTTTACCAATTAATTTGTAACTTAAACAACATAAAATACCCTGTTGTTTTCACTGTACAACAACAAAGATAGTGATTTATTGAAAATTAAGTTAACAATAACCGCTAAATAATCTTATAAAAACGATAATAAATAATAATTTAACTGTTCCAATTGTGTATATTGATTAACTTTTAGATTTATTCTTTCGGAATAGCTCATATGAGTTTATACTATTTTGCCATAATATATATGAAGCTGGAGCAACTGAACATATAGGATTCATAAAGGTTAGAGCAACCCATATCGCCAATATAGTATTCTTCTGACCCAAAGCTTGTCCAGCAGCTATCGAATTATTATCACTAGCACCAATACGCTTTCCAACCATAAATTGCAATACACATACCACTAACGAAATAATTGCTAATCCCACAATAGACCATACATCCTCACTACCATGTTTAATAACAAAACTAACAGCATTACCTACGGAGATAAAGAGAGCCACAGCCCACAAGTAAAATGAAAGGACTTGATTATTGACTAGCTTAGTATGCACCTTAGGGGCAAAATATCGCAAAGAGAAAGCAATCAACAACGGAACAGCAATCATAGGAAAAATCCGCTCACCTATTGTAATAGTAGCTGAAAAGAATCCAATATCGTCATTAGCAGTTATAATATTCAGAAAAAATGGAGATAACACCGCAAAAATTGAATTGCACAACAACGAGTAAGCCAACACAAATGACACACTACCACCTACCATACCCGTAAAAACAGGAGCCGCTGATGCAGTAGGCATAAGTAAACAGAGAAAAGCACCTTGCGCAACAATCGGATTAATAGGCAATAGCAATAAATAAACCACCCAACTAGCTAATAACTGAAATGATATAAGCGCAATATGCACATCTTTAATGCGCACCTCATGAGGCTTTACTTTACAGAAAGATATTACCAATGACGCGAATATCAGAAAGGGTACAACCCCCTGAAACTCCCCTATCCATTCATGAAACAGAATCCCACCAATAATAGAGAGTGGCAACATCAAATTTTTAATCTTCGCACGCATAACTCAATGCAATAAATTTTTCATGCGACAAAATTAATAATTATTATGTAACTTCACACACACAATTCTAATTCAATCCTATTAATATTTAGACCAAGTGAAATATAGACTAGATATTATCCCATAAATTTTTATTTTTAAAACCGTAATTACAATAAAATAGAATATATGGCATCAATTAAAGTTAAATTTAAAGTATCTACAAAAAATGATCAGCAAGGGGAGTTAATCTACCAAATTATTCATAATAGAATCATTAGACGTATTTCAACAAAGCATAAAATAGATATTACTGAATGGAATACAGAGAGGGAATCTATTATACTCACATCAAATTATATACGAAACATAGAACTTAATATAATTAATGAACAACTGAATAACCAGATTAACATTCTTAAATCAATAATAATAACGCTAGAGGAATCAGGCAATTCATTTACTACCGATGATATCATCCAGCGATTTCTCTCTGGAGCAACAAATATCTCATTATTCAACTTTATTCATAAACTTATAGATGAGCTTAGAATAGAGCATAAAACAAGAACTATTGAAACATATACTACAGCATTAAATAGCTTCAAACGATTCCGAGGAGGGTCAGATATCCTTCTTTCAGATTTAGACACATATATAATAATAGAGTATGAAAGATATTTAAAAGAGAGAAATATATCAATGAATACAATATCATTCTATATGCGTGCATTACGCGCAATATATAACAGAGCAATCGAACAAGAATTAATATCTAACCCCAGAACTATCTTTAAACGTGTTTATACAGGAATTGACAAAACGACTAAAAGAGCAATCTCTTTACAAAAGATTAAGGAGATTCAGAATATAGATATTTCTGATAATGCTAAGATGTCATTTGCTCGTGATTTATTTATATTTAGTTTCTATACCCGAGGAATGTCATTTATTGATATGGCATATTTGCGTAAGGATAATATCAAAAATGGAATAATCACTTATAGGAGGCGTAAAACAGGGCAGGTATTACATATTAAATGGGAAAAATGTATGCAAGATATAATAATGAGATATCCACATAATGAAACGGAATATATATTACCTATAATAACTAAAACAGGTGTAAATGAGCGTAAATTGTATCAATATATTTTATCACAAGTAAACGCACAATTAAAAGCTCTAGCAACACTAGTTTCACTTAACATTCCTCTAACAATGTATGTAGCTAGACATTCTTGGGCTAGCATCGCTAGAAGTAAAAATATTCCAATATCAGTTATTAGTGAAGGGATGGGACATAATTCAGAAAAGACGACCCAAATTTATCTTGCTTCGCTCGATAAAACAGTTGTTGACAAGGCTAATAGTGTTATTCTAAAACTTTTAAAGTAAAATAGAATAAAAAATTTCTCTTAGTAAGAGAAATTTATGATTTGTATTGCATTGATAAATAGATGGTTAATTACTTGAGTGTTTATAAAATATTTATATATTGTTAAACTAG
>JAWXTT010000163.1:0-4426 GCA_044433325.1 Bacteroidales bacterium | reverse complement strand
TGCGGCTTTTTTTGGTTTTGTGCAGGCTCTGCACAGGAAAGTAAAATTTGGAGCGATTTTGGGTTGTAGATACTAGAAATACTAGTATCTATAGTATTTGATAAATATAACATGGTTGAATATAATATAACATAATTGGATATTATATAGCTGTGTGTAGTTTTTATAGTTTAATGATGGTTTATGGGTCGATTGGGTCTTATGGGTCAATAGGGGGCATGGTTGCCAAATTATCTAGGTGAAATTATTGTTGAATACGCTAGGTGACTAAATGGGAGTGCAGGCTCTGCACAAAAATAGTAATTGTAATAACGATTCCTAATGAAAAGTACTATCTTATCTTTCATTATTATTTAATCAATATACATTCTTAGTTTAGTTCATGATTTGGTGAACTATCAACATAATTTGAATAATAGATCTATCAAATAACTTATATATTCATATAAGTCTTTCATTTCTATCAGAATATGTATAGCGATACATATCTTTTTTATTAATTTGCGAAACTTACGTTTCTTTCTTTTTTTCTTTGACATATCGCTAAATTAGCGTAGCATATAACTAGTTTTTGGCTATAATGCGCTTATGTGTCGATTTATATGAATTTAGCTTATTTTATATATGAAATCGTGTATAAATGTAGTTAAAGGTGTATTAGAGAATAGTTGACAGAAACATTCACGCTGCTTTTAGGGCGTAATATATATCAATATGATTTGATTTGATTTTTTGTTTTGATAAAGTGTTTTTAGTTTTGGTTTTATTTGCTATTTTTGGTGGGTAAAACATGAATTGTTATGAAAATGAGATAAAAATTTATACATATTATTAATTAGCGTTTGCTATTTATTCGAGGTGCTCCGAAACCTAGGAAATTTCAAGAACCAATACACGAATAAGTTTGTAGATGTCTATGCTTAGCATGGACTGAACTTTTCTGTATTGGTAGGTTTTCCTAGGACCTGGAGCATGGAAATGATTCTTCCATGCTTTTTTAGTGTCCTAAGATTACCTACCATCGATGCGATAGTTTTCGTGCAATAGCGCATACTATGAAAAGTACGGTTGTGGGCTTGGCTTTGGGTGATTCTGAGGTTGGGTCTGATGGGTGTGTTGTACCCGTAAAGTCTAGTTCTTCTAATAAGAATTTACATAAGGCTAAATCCTCAAAGAAGGATGAGTTTTATACTCAGTTATCTGATATTGAAAAGGAGTTACGACATTATAAGGAGCATTTTAGGGATAAGGTGGTTCTATGTAATTGTGATGATCCTAGAGTTAGCAATTTCTTTCATTTCTTCTCATATAATTTTGAGATTCTTGGTCTTAAAAAACTTATTACTACTTGCTATAGAAACCACAATATGGATTCTTTTAGTGACAATGAGTGTGAACAAGCTATATATTTAGAGTATGAGGGTGATAAAAATGGTAATCGTATTCCTGACGCTGATGAAATAGGTGTTAAACCGTTAAAGGGGGATGGCGATTTTCGTAGCGATGAATGTATTGAGCTTTTGAAACAAGCTGATATTGTTGTTACTAATCCACCCTTTTCTCTGTTTCGTGATTATTTGGCTCTGTTGGTTAAATATGATAAGAAGTTTTTGATTATTGGGAATTTGAATGCTGTTACTTATAAAGATGTGTTTACTCTTTTCAGTAATAATAAAATTTGGTTTGGTCATAGCATACATAGTGGAGATAGAGAGTTTCAAGTACCACAAAGCTATCCATTAAATGCCGCAGGTAGTAGGGTTGACGAGAATGGTAACAAGTTTATTAGGGTAAAGGGTGTAAGATGGTTTACTAATCTTGATTATAATGAGCGTCACGAGGATTTAATATTGTATAGGACATATTATGGAAATGAAGCTGATTATCCGAATTATGATAACTATAATGCTATTAATGTGAATAAGACTAAAGATATTCCTTGTGATTATAAGGGGGTGATGGGTGTTCCTATTACTTTTCTTGACAAGTATAGTCCTGAACAGTTTGAGGTTTTGGGATCTGACTATTTTGTGAAAGATGGTTATTTAGATGAAATTATAAAGAAAGGATGGGAAGGAAAATTGGATAGAGGATATGTTAATGGTAAAAGGTTATATAGTAGAATATTAATCAAAAATAAAAGGCTATGAAAATTGAATTGAGGGAGATTACTGTTGGGGAGTTGGCTGAGGGTTATGTGGATAATTGCGAGGGTGGAGTTATTGGTTATGGTGGTAAGTTGGATATTCGACCACCTTATCAGCGTGAGTTTATTTATAAGGATAAGCAACGTGATGCTGTGATTAATACTGTTAGGAATGGTTTTCCGTTGAATGTGATGTATTGGGCGGTGCGTGATGATGATGATGGTTTTGAGGTTATTGATGGGCAACAACGGAGTATTTCGTTATGTCAATATGTACATAATGATTTCTCGATTGATGGGTTGATGTTTAATAATTTGACTAGTGATAAGCAGGAGGAGATTTTAGAATATAAGCTGATGATTTATCTGTGTAGTGGTACTGATAGTGAACGTTTAGATTGGTTCAAAACTATTAATATTGCTGGTGAGCGTTTGACTAATCAGGAGTTATTAAATGCTATTTATGCAGGTAGTTGGGTGGCTGATGCTAAACGTTATTTTAGTAAAACGGAGTGTGCTGCTTATGGTATAGGTGGTAAGTATATGAGTGGCACGGCTATTAGGCAGGATTATTTGGAAACTGCTATTGATTGGATTTCTGAGGGAAGTATTAAGATGTATATGTCTGAATATCAGCATAAACCTAATGCTAATGAGTTGTGGTTATATTTCCAATCGGTTATTAATTGGGTAAAAGTTTTATTCCCTAATTATCGAAAGGAGATGAAAGGTATTGAATGGGGACGACTGTATAATGCGCTTAAAGATGAACAGTTTGATTCTGCTGTGTTGGAACGTGATGTTGCTGAGTTAATGATGGATGACGATGTGTTTTCTAAGAGTGGTATTTATAAGTACCTGTTGACTGGTGAGGAGAAGTGGTTGAATATTCGAGGCTTCTCACCGAAACAGAAGCGTGAGGCGTATGAACGACAAAAGGGTGTATGTCCTATCTGTAAAAAGAAGTTTGAAATTACTGAGATGGAGGGTGACCATATTACTCCATGGTGCGAGGGTGGCAAGACGGATGCTGCTAATTGCCAGATGCTGTGCCGTAGTTGTAATCGAAGGAAGTCTAGTAAATAGTGGTGTGATAAATGGGGTGCAGGTTCTGCACCTCTGCACAAAAAATAAGCTCTAGAATCTTTTGGATTCCAGAGCTCCCTTTTACCCTGAGTTTGCATTTACCTTGTTTAGTCGGTTACTATTATTTAGTAGCTGCTATTGAGGCTTTGCGGAACTCTTTCATCGCTTTTTCAATTTCTAAAGATGCTTTACGAGCACGTGCACCTGCGGCTTTATTACCGTTTTCTGCTTGATCGGTAGCATCTTTCTTGAATGATTCGATTGCTGCTGCAATCTTTGCTAATAGTTCTTCCATAATTTTCTTTTATTGTCTCTTAGTTAATGTGTTTAATTTATTTCATGTGATTGCAAAGATAATAAGTTTTTTGTAAAATTTTCTGTTTTTTAGGTACTCTTTGCATTTTTTGATTCCAATTTTTAAATGTTTTACAACATGTTGCCGTTAACATATTGGTGCTGTGGGACGTATATGTGCGCTTTTATGTTAAAATTGGGGAGGCTCTTATGAACCTCCCCATTTAGGATATATATGTGATATATATATTAGTTGTTTTCTGGACGTAGTTTACGTACTACTTCACCTGTGCGCCACATTTCGCTTTCGCGTAGCTCTTTAAGTTCTGCTTCAAGACCTTCACGGTAGTTTTCAACACTGTTACAGTCAATTGAGCGTTGTGCTTCGTTACCTGCTGCTACTTCGCTATATAGCTTTTCAAATACTGGTTTAGATGCGTCACGGAAAGGTTTCCACCAATCTAATGCACCGCGTTGTGCTGTTGTTGAACAGTTAGCATACATCCAATCCATACCATTTTCTGCTACTAGAGGCATAAGTGATTGTGTTAGCTCTTCAACTGTTTCGTTGAATGCTTCTGATGGAGTATGTCCATTTGAACGTAATACTTCGTATTGTGCTGCGAAGATACCTTGGATTGCTCCCATTAATGTACCTCGCTCACCTGTTAAGTCACTATATACTTCACGTTTGAAGTCTGTTTCAAATAGGTAACCTGAACCTACACCGATACCTAATGCGATAACGCGTTCTTGCGCGCGACCTGTTGCATCTTGGAAGATTGCGTAGCTTGAGTTAAGACCACGACCTTGTAGGAACATACGACGTAGTGATGTACCTGAACCTTTAGGTGCTACTAGGATTACGTCAACGTCTGCTGGAGGTACGATACCTGTACG
>JAWXTT010000162.1:0-4528 GCA_044433325.1 Bacteroidales bacterium | reverse complement strand
AATTTTTATTCAAATACTACAAGTACTGGATGTGATACTAGTTGGCTGTCAATAGCATCCCAATCTATGTCTGCTGAGTTCCAATCAGCATTCCCCTGCTCACCAAATAGTAGAGTTATGGCGTTTGCGTTCTTCTCAGATGTTACTACCAGAATGCGGTCCCCCTGTTTAAGTATCTTATCTGATGTAGGAATTGTGACAACACCGTTACTCCATAGACGAGAAATAACAAATTTAGCAGGGAATAGCTGTGCTGTTTCTTTAATGCTCTTGCCAAAGATAGCAGGATTACATATCTGATATTCTCCGATGAATGTTTTACTATGCTCCTTTTTGTTCTGTGTGTAATCACTTACTGGTACTAATATTTTGTGCATCAATGCTATTGCTATTATTACGCCGATGATACCTAACGGATAGGTTACAGCGCATCCTAATGCAGTACTTGTGCTATCTAGGTGCAGACTAGCTAATGTTTGTTGTGCCGCACCTAAAGCAGGTGTATTAGTTGTTGCACCGCATAGTACACCAGCTGTTTCACTGATGGCAATGCCAAGTATTTGGGAACATCCAATAGCTATAAATGTTCCTAATAATATTACTCCTAATGCTAGAGCATTAAGTTTAATACCTCCTGTACGAAATGAATTAAAGAACCCAGGACCTACCTGAACACCGAGTGCGTAAACAAATATAGCTAAACCGAAACTCTCAGCGTAGCTGCTGGTGTCTTTATCTATTGATAATCCTAAATGCCCTGCTAAGATTCCTATGAAAAATACAAATGTTAGTCCAAGTGAGAATCCTGATATTTTAGTTTTCCCTAGAGCAATCCCTATTGCACATACTAAGGAGATAACTATTACTGATTGTAATGCTGAATGTTCTATAAATATACTATTTAACCATTCCATAAGGCTCTTAATTTATCTCCATTTTATGATATTTGTAACCGCGGCGGAATAGCTCAAGTGATACGCCCACTGAGAAGAATAGTTTGACCACTTCAGCGAACATATAAAATGCCTGAGCACTCTGAGCCTCCAATCCCTCTTTGCGTATCATGGTTAGTGCCAATGCTGCAAAATCTTGTATTGTTGAGGTTAGTTTCTTTGCATTTTCAGCAATTTCAGTATTTTCCGAATTTTCATTTAGTAGCATAAGCTCCTCCATGATATATTCATCCATAGCGTCGAAACCACGTTTTGAGCGCATATAAACATATAAGTCTTTTATCCCTTTAGCCTCGTCCCAAGCGATATCCCACATAGCAGCTGCGCCCATACCATAGTAGCATGCCCAAGCGATAGCCACAGTAGGGTAGTCCTTAATTTCAGGAACAGCATCAGCCATATATTCAGGAGCTGATGTTTTCCATTTAGCTGTTAGCTCATCAACAATATATAATTCACCTGCTAATAATCCACGTTGTGACGCAATTGCAATGATTTCATGTTGCATTTTACGCGTAAGAGCCTCCAATTGTGGTGAAATTGTGTATGCCATATCTATTAAAATGTTGTTTTATTTGACTTTTTCTAATTAGTACTCAAAGGTAATACCAATTGATGGAATAATTGTACCACTTGAGTTAGAAATATACTTCATAATGTAATGTTGTTCATTTTTTGGAGCTTCAGGATTCTCTATTGCGCCTGTACTCATCAAAATATCTGGTTGAGAGTATTTACTAGCAGTAACATTCTGTATATCTATATAAACACCTAACATGGCACGACCTATATAGAAATTCTTATCCACACGTATATCTAATTGATAAAAACTATCTGAGCGGAGAGTATTATATTGATTGTAGTCGTAATATGCAGCTCCACTAGCATCCCACGCCTCCACTAGTGATGATTTCTCGACATCATAAGGGGTATATGGTGCACCACCTATTGCGCGTAATTTAGCTCCTACGCTCCAATTCTTAGGTAAGTTGTATGTTCCGCTGATATTAAAGATAAATTGATTATCCCATGCCGAGTCGATATAGTCAGCATTGGATGAGCTACGATACTCACTCTTATATAGTGTCAATGAGGATGATAGATTTAGCTTTTCGATAATTATCCAGCGTGCCAGTAACTCAATCCCATAGGATTGTCCTTGTGCTGATGATACTAATTCTTCAGCTCCAAGTACACCGTAATCATCCCCTTTGCATGTTAGGGGTATATCATCCGCTACTGATAATGGAACATTGTTATATCGTTTATAGAATCCCTCAAGTGATAGTTCAATCATATTATCACTTTGCCAATTCACTCCTAAACTTTGTTGTATAACTTGCATATAATCAAGCTCTTTATTTATATATTCACCTGAGTTGTCTTTATACCCTAAGCCTGTGTATGGAGGTAGTTGATAGAATACACCTATGTTGCCACTGATGTGTAACGATTTGAGTAGTTCATAATCTAATGCTACGCGCGGTGATATTTGTGGTATAGGGTTGCTCATCTTAGATGAATAACTATTTGCATCGGTACGCAAGCCAAGATTTGCAGTGAAACGATTATCTGGTGAACAGTAAGTGGCGGTAGTAAATACACCCCATTTAAATAGATTCAATTCTGTTTCGTAATTGAGATCGGTTAGTGAGTCAAGATATATACGTTGATAGGTATTATTAGAATAGTGAGGTAAATCTATATTAGCACCTGCTGTAATTTTCCATGAAGTGAGAGTTGTGATATTCTCAAACCTAAATTTAGTTTCCTGTTCACGTGATTTATAATCAAGAGTAAGGTTATCTATTGAACTTTGGTCATTTTCCTGATATTTAATAAATTTATTATTTAGGTAGCTATGACTTACGTAGTAGCGTTGTGAGTTATTCCCTGAATAGTGTTTATAGACAGCACCAATGGTGAATGTCTCCTGCTTGATTGTTGGTAGGTAGCTTAATAGATATTCTGAAGATTCACTAGATATGTCGTTGTTAAGTTCCATATCATCAATACCGACTAATCCTAGCACGGTTAGTTCGTTACTTTTATTAAATTTAGTCTTAACCTTAAATTGCCCATCAGTGTAGGTGGGAAGAAATGGTAAACCTAGCAGTTTAAATAGCACTTGCAGATATGATTGGCGTAGTGATACTAGGTAGGTGGTTTTATCTCCTAAATGACCATTGGCAGTTAATGATGCCTCAGATGTTCCCAATGTTGCTTTTATCGAGTTACTTGCCATGTTGCCATCACGCAGTTTGAAATCTAGGACTGAGCTAAGTGCATTCCCCTTGTCAGCAGGGAAACCACCTGTGTAAAACTTAACCTCACGAATTAGGTCTGCATTGATAATCCCAACTGGACCACCCGATGCTCCTTGCGTGCTAAAGTGATTAATATTAGGTATCTCAATACCATCAAGATAGAATCTATTCTCAGATGGACCACCACCACGAACAATTAAATCATTACGATACCCTGCAGGGGAGAATGCTACACCAGGGTAGGATTGCACTATGCGTGAGATATCACGATTAGCTCCTGGACTCTTCTCAATCTCCTGAATACCTATTACGCGTAGCCCAATAGGGGATGCGTTCTCACGTCTAAAGTTGGGTGCATTTACCACCAGTGTGGATAACTCTGTTGGTGCGCGTTCCATCTCAATATCTACTGAGATATCGCGTGTAGATACAATATATTGTGATGAAACATATGGCTTCAATCCTAATGAGGTAGCTGTTAGTGTATATATTCCTGGCTTAACATCTGTTATGGTGAAGTTCCCATTCTCATCAGTCATTGCAGCTAATGCACTTCCCTCTATCTGCACTGTTACAAATTCGATCGGAGTGCGTTCACTACTATTAATAACATTTCCTGATATTGTTAGTGTCGATTGAGCTAATGACGCTAATGGTGAAATTAGGGAAATCATTAATATTAATATCAATTGTCGCATCCGTTCTCTATTAAATTTATATATTTGTAAAAGCGAAACAAAGGTACGCTTTTGTTTGTTTAAAAAAATAGAAATAATTAGATAAGAGGGGGAAATTATGGCAGATGGAGAAGATTTAATTTTGTTTGAGGTCTTTGATGATAGATTTAAGGCAAATATTGTAAAGGGTGTGTTGGAAACTAATGGCGTGCCATGTATGCTAACCAATGAAGTAATGTCAAGTGTGTTGCCATTCACTGAGAGTTTTATGTCAGAAATTAGGCTGCTTATATTCCGTAAAGACTATCAATTAGCGCAAAAAATAATGCTAGCCAATCCAATAGATGAAGAGTAAATATACTATAGGGGACTTCTAAAAATTGAATTTTAACGCTTTTCTATTTTAATACTTCATCTTCGCATTTTACAAAATGTACCGTAGGCACCGCTACGCTCACATTTTGAAAAATACAAATCTAAAGCATCAAAATAAATAATCGAATAAAATCAATTTTTAGATACTGTCTTAAAATACAAATAAAATTAGTTTTTTTTTGTTTTAAATTTATTTACTATCTTTGTGGTATCGAAGGAAGATTTCGTGCGATTCTTTGTACTGAAGTCTATCTTG
>JAWXTT010000161.1:0-4813 GCA_044433325.1 Bacteroidales bacterium | reverse complement strand
CATTTATCCCTGCTTTCAATGAGATTAAAGAGGTATTAGCTATGACTAATGCTATGATGGCTGAGGTGACTGTTAATCGCGAGATATTAAAGGATGCTAAGTATGCACCAATATTCTCGGTGGAGAGTGTTAATGAATTAGCGGCGGCAGGCGTACCATTCCGTGATGCTTATAAAAAGGTGGGACTGGAGATTGAAGCAGGCAGATTCGTGCCTAATACTGATATTAATCATACGCATGAGGGTTCAATCGGCAACTTGTGTAATGACAAGATTGTTGAGTTGTATGAATCGGTACTGGAGGAGTTTGATTTCGGCAAATATCAAGCAGCTTTTAATGGATTATTAAATATATAGAATTATGTTGACATATACAGACAATTACAAAGCTGATGCAGCTAGATATGATGGACGTATGGAGTATAGCAAGTGTGGTAACTCAGGTATTGCGCTATCGGAATTAACATTGGGTTTCTGGTGGAACTTCGGTGGAATAGATGCTTATGTAGATTCATTGGAAAAGGTGAAATTTGCCTTTGATAGTGGAATTACGGTGTTTGACTTAGCCAATAACTATGGACCTCCATTTGGTAGTGCTGAGGAAACATTTGGTAAAATTTATGCCGAGAATTTCAAGCCTTACCGTAACGAGATGGTCGTTACTACCAAGGCTGGTTACAATATGTGGGAGGGTCCTTATGGGGTTGGTTCGTCACGTAAAATGTTGATGACTAGTTTGGAGGATTCTTTGCGCAGAATGAATCTTGATTATGTGGATATTTTTTATTCACATCGCTATGACGAGAATACTCCACTGGATGAAACTATGCAGACCTTAGTGGATATCGTTAAACAGGGTAAAGCGTTATATGTGGGCTTATCTAACTACCCTGTGGATAAACTGATATATGCAATTAAATATCTGGAGGATAACAAGGTTCATCCATTGGTTTATCAAGGTAAATATAATATGAATTTCCGTGAGGTGGAGGCTAAACATCTGGATACATTGGAGAAATATGGGGTAGGGTTTACCGCCTTTTCACCTATTGCACAGGGTATCTTGACTGATAAATATCTGAAAGAGATACCTACTGATTCGCGCATCGCTCGTGGTCACTACTTGACTAAGGATAATATCCCTGAAGAGCTGTTAGCTAAACTACGTCAGTTAAACGCTATGGCAGGTGAGCGTGGTCAATCATTGGCACAGATGGCTACCGCGTGGTTGTTGGCTAATAGTGGCGTAACTTCGGTTATTATTGGTCCACGTACCATGGGGCAATTAAAAGACTCGTTAGCGGCGGTGCATAACAAGGTGTTCAGTGCTGACGAATTAATGAAGATAGATTCAATAATGAATGGTAAGTAAAAAGGGTAAGAAAATATTAGGACTGATTGCTGTAATGATGGTTGGGGTGGTTGCTTCGTGCGATTTCGTCGATAGCCAACGTATTCCTGCTGTGGCAGTAAATGTCGAGCTAGACACTTATGGGATGTGGAGTACCTACGGAGTACACTCTTATGGCGCATATCGTGTGTTTAACAAGAGCACAGGCACACCTAGTAACTTCTCATACACCACAGGCACATATACAGGTTATGGTGGCTTGCTGTTGATTAGCGGCTACGACTTTATGACAGGGGACTACAACTCACCATTAGTGTATGATATGGCTTGTCCTGTTGAGGTAAGTAAAAGCACACTGATAACAATAGACTCAGAAACCAAACAAGCAGTATGCAATACATGCGGATCACGATATGACGTTTGCGAGGGGCAAGGAGCACCAGTTTCAGGAAAAGCATATGAATTAAAGTACGGATTACAAAAATATACCGCTACCGCTAGTGCGCAAGGTGGCTATCTATTAAGCAGATAGCTCAGGAGCGATATTTTTTATTAAAAATAGGTGCAAAAATATTTGCAAAGTATAAATAAACTCCATATCTTTGCATCGCATTTAAGTCAGAAAGGCATTGCCTAGAAGAGCATTAAAAAGCTGCTCGGATGGTGGAATGGTAGACACGAAGGACTTAAAATCCTTTGGCTATAGCAGCTGTGTGGGTTCAAGTCCCACTCCGAGTACTAGATAAGGCGGTTAACATTAGTTTGTTAACCGCCTATCTTATATTATTACCCCACAATTTTTTCGGCTGATTTGATATAATGTTTGTGATTATAAACAAAATATGCTATATTTGCATATAATTATAAATGTTATGGCAGCAAAACGAGAATTACTACCAAGCCACAAACGTATATTAACTACACTTGGTGAGAATATAAAATATGCAAGATTGCGCAGAGATTTATCTATGGAGCAGGTTTCAGAGCGTGCTTCAATCTCGCGCTCTACACTAGTGAAGATTGAGAAAGGTGACGAGGGGGTTGCTATTGGCTACTATCTTCGTGCATTAATAGTCTTAGGATTAGATAAAGATCTGCTCCTTGTCGCTAAAGATGATCAACTAGGAAGAGCATTGCAAGATGCAAAATTGGATGTTAAACAGCGAGCATCTAAAAAATAGAGGGTATGGTACAGAAAAGAGATATCAATGTATATATGGATTGGGAGGAGTTCGATAGCCCAATACTTATGGGTGTGCTTTCTAGTGAACTGATTAGAGGCAAAGAGGTATTTTCATATCACAATGATCCAGAGTGGTTGCAATACTCACAGTTTAGAGCTCTTGATTCCGACTTAGGTAGTTTCATAGGTAAGCAATATTTACCAACTGATAAGAGTAACTTTGGCCTATTTTTGGATTCGGCACCTGATAGATGGGGTAGAGTTCTAATGCAACGCAGAGATGCTCTTATGGCTCGTTCTGAGGGTCGTCCACCTCGCAAACTTGTAGAGGTTGATTACCTTATGGGGGTCTATGATGGCAACCGTATGGGAGCTTTGAGATTTAAGAACTCAGGGCAAGATGAGTTTATGGATAACAATAAGCAGATGGCAGCTCCACCGTGGAGTTCTATCCGTGATCTTGAATACGCCTCGCTTCAGATTGAGAATGATGATGCAGTTGATAATCCAGAGTTTGCAAAATGGTTGAATATGCTTATCGCACCAGGTTCTTCATTGGGTGGAGCAAGACCTAAAGCTAATATTATAGGAGAAGATGGAGCGTTATGGATTGCGAAGTTCCCTAGCCGCAATGACACACGAGACACGGGAGCTTGGGAGGCTGTCACAGCAACTTTGGCTCGACAATGTGGCATAGAGATGTCGGAGTGTAGAGCGCAGAAGTTTGGAAGTAATCAACACACATTTCTAACTAAACGATTTGATAGGTCGATAGATGGCAAACGTATCTATTTCGCATCGGCAATGACACTGTTAGGATATACAGATGGAGCAAGCGGAAGTGAGGGTGTAAGCTATTTAGAGTTAGCAGAGTTGATATCTGCTAATTGCTACGACGTAGAGCGGGATTTGAAAGAGCTATGGCGACGTATAGTTTTTAATATTGCAGTATCATCATGTGATGACCACTTGCGCAATCATGGATTTTTGCTTACCCCGAAAGGATGGCGACTATCACCAGCCTATGATATTAATCCAGATGAGCATGGATTTGGATTAAAACTGAATATCACAGAGGAGGATAACTCTCTAAATTTAGACCTTGCATTAGAGGTTGTACAGTATTACGGAATCACCAAGCAACAGGGAGAAGAGATTATTAAACAAATATGCAACATCGTTTCACATTGGCGAGAAGAAGCACCCAAATATGGAATCTCTCGCAACGAACAGGAACAGATGATAAGTGCCTTTAAGACCGCTGACAAAAGTTGATATTTTTGTCAGTAATTTTGAAATCCCTTGAAATGGGGTGAAATTTAGTGCAATGGTTGATTAGTTAGTAAGTTATTGTATATAAATATCTTATGGGTGTAAAGTGCTAATATTTAACACTTTATAGATTGACTAATATTGCACTCCGACCGTCCCACTCCGAGTACTAGATATGGCGGTTAACATTAGTTTGTTAACCGCCTATCTTTATCCCCCCCCCACACCGCTTTTGCAACTGGTCTTTTATTAGTTGTTAATCAGTTGGTTGGGTGTTGGATGTGAGGTGTTGATGTATTTTTGGATTGAGAAAGGATGTGTTTTTGAGAAAGTTTTTTTGTGGGTTTTGGGATTTTTAGTTGTTTCTTTGTGGTATGCTAATATTTTGGTAATAGACACGGTTGTGCTATTATACTGCGCGAATTAACTTTTTAATTTTAATAAATGAACTATGAAAAAAAATTGTATCAAACGTTTACTTTCTCTGCTTTGTGTGGTTGCTGTTTCGGTGACTGTGCTTTATGGACAAAATATTGTGTCGCTGGGTAGTGCTAGTTATACAACTGTACATCCTGGATATGATTCGGCTGGACGTAATCAATATCCTACATGGTCGCCTAAGGTTTCGGGTGCGGCGGCTGAACGGACTATTCCTACTAATGACTGGTGGTCGTTGTTGCTTATGGATAATCATGTGAGTAATCTGTTTACTTACCCATATACGTTACGTACTGTTAATGAGGGGTTGGTGGTTAGTTATATTGCTAATGGTGTGATTGATGATTTATTGCCTATTACTATTGGGTTGCCTTCATTAAATGCTAGTGCGGTGACTGTGTCGGATTATTCGGATTGGACGGTTACTATGAATTGGTGTTCTGGTGATGATGTGATGGAGGTTACTGCTGGTATTGCTATGCCTTTCCTTTATATTAAGAAGGATAGTGATGAGCCTATGCAGGTTTCGGTGACTTCAGGAACGGTTACTGTGATGGATGAGATGTTGCT
>JAWXTT010000160.1:0-4820 GCA_044433325.1 Bacteroidales bacterium | reverse complement strand
TACCATTACAGCTAATTATCTTAATGGTCGCACCACAATACCTATCCCTACTGAACGTCGTAAAGGTAACGGACGTGAGATAACCCTTAAAGGTTGCCGCGGTAATAACCTAAAGAATATAGATGTATCATTCCCATTAGGTAAATTCATCTGTGTAACAGGAGTTTCAGGGAGTGGCAAATCCACATTAATTAATGAAACCCTACAACCGATATTAAGTAGTCATTTCTACAACTCACTAAAAGAGCCACTAGCTTATGACCAAATCATAGGGATTGAGAATATAGACAAAGTAGTAACTGTTGACCAATCACCACTAGGGCGCACACCACGCTCCAATGCGGCAACCTACACAGGGGTATTTTCCGATATACGCAATCTGTTTGTTAATCTTCCAGAATCCAAGATACGCGGCTATAAGCCAGGTCGTTTCTCCTTTAATGTAGCAGCAGGACGCTGTGACAGTTGCAAAGGTAATGGCTATAAAACTATTGAGATGAACTTCCTGCCCGATGTTATGGTAAAGTGTGAAGTATGCGGCGGTAAACGTTACAATCATGAAACTCTTGAGGTGCGTTTTAAAGGTAAATCTATTGCTGACGTACTGAATATGACTATTAACCAAGCGGTAGAGTTTTTTGAGAATACCCCAGCCATCCTACATAAGATAAAAATTCTCCAAGAGGTAGGCTTAGGCTACATCAAGTTAGGGCAGCCCTCCAGCACTCTATCAGGAGGTGAGAGCCAACGTGTTAAGATAGCCACAGAGCTAGCCAAGAAAGACACAGGACGTACCCTATATCTGCTAGATGAGCCAACCACAGGATTACACTTCGAGGATATAAATATACTACTCAAGCTACTAGAGCGACTTCTAAGCAAAGGGAATACCATAATAGTAATTGAACATAACCTAGATATAATCAAATCAGCTGACCATATAATAGATATAGGAGCTGAGGGGGGTATGGCAGGCGGAAATCTAGTTGCTGAGGGGACACCTGAGCTGGTAGCCAAATGCCAAGAATCACTAACCGCTAAATATCTAGCTGAAGAATTAAAAATTTAAAAACTTTAATGTATCTTTGTCACTAGATTAAAATAACTAAACATAAATATAAATAGAAATTATGGCAACAACTCCTGAATTTAAGTATCAGAAACCTTTCCCATTAGGCAAGGATAAAACTGAATACTACCTATTAACTAAAGATTACGTATCAGTATCAGAGTTTGAGGGTAAACCAATCCTTAAAATTGAGAAAGAGGGTTTAACACTTATGGCTAACACAGCTTTCCGTGATGTATCATTCCTACTACGTCGTGCGCACAATGAGCAGGTAGCTAAAATCCTTAGCGACCCACAAGCTAGTGAAAATGACAAATATGTAGCACTTACATTCCTACGCAATGCTGATGTAGCATCAAAAGGCAAATTACCATTCTGCCAAGATACAGGTACAGCAATCATCCATGGTGAGAAGGGTCAACAAGTTTGGACTGGTTATTGTGATGAAGAAGCCCTATCATTAGGTGTATTCAAAACATATACTGAGGAGAACCTACGTTACTCACAAAACGCACCACTTAATATGTATGACGAGGTTAACACTAAATGTAACCTACCTGCACAAATCGACCTTGAGGCAACTGAAGGTATGGAATATGAATTCCTATGTGTAACTAAAGGTGGTGGCTCAGCCAACAAATCATACTTATATCAAGAGACTAAAGCACTTCTAAACCCTACAACCCTAGTACCTTATCTAGTTGAAAAGATGAAATCACTAGGAACAGCCGCTTGTCCTCCATATCACGTAGCATTCGCTATTGGTGGAACATCAGCTGAAAAAAATCTACATACAGTTAAGCTAGCATCAACCAAATTCTATGATGAACTACCTACAACAGGTAACGAGGGTGGACGTGCATTCCGTGATATAGAACTAGAAAAACAAGTACTAGAGGAAGCATACAAAATAGGATTAGGCGCACAATTCGGTGGTAAATATCTAGCACACGATATCCGTATTGTAAGATTACCACGTCACGGTGCATCATGCCCTATAGGTATGGGTATCAGCTGTTCAGCAGACCGTAACATCAAATGTAAAATCAACAAAGATGGTATCTGGATTGAAAAACTTGATGATAACCCAAGCGAATTAATTCCAGAAGAATTACGCGAAGCAGGTGAAGGTAACGCAGTTAAGATTAACCTAAACCGCCCTATGGCTGAGGTACTATCAGAACTAAGCAAATATCCAGTATCAACACGCCTATCATTAGATGGTACAATCATAGTAGGTCGCGATATCGCACACGCTAAGTTAAAAGAGCGTATTGACAGCGGTGAAGGAATGCCACAATATACTAAAGACCACCCTATCTATTACGCAGGTCCAGCTAAGACTCCAGCAGGTATGGCATGTGGATCTATGGGTCCAACTACCGCAGGACGTATGGACTCATACGTTGACCTATTCCAAGAGAATGGTGGTAGCATGATAATGTTAGCTAAAGGTAACCGTAGCCAAGCAGTAACTGACGCATGTAAAAAACATGGCGGTTTCTACCTAGGTAGTATCGGTGGACCAGCAGCCATCCTAGCACAAAACAATATTAAGAGCATTGAATGTGTTGAATATCCTGAACTAGGAATGGAAGCAATCTGGAAAATAGAGGTAGAAAATTTCCCAGCATTCATCCTAGTAGATGATAAAGGAAACGACTTCTTCCAACAAATAGCAAAAAAGAGTGAAAGCTGCAAATAACAGCCCCCACCAATAACAATAGTAATGGCGACCAACCCACAAGTTAGTCGCCATTCTTATATCCCATTACAAATATTATATATTAATATCCCATTGAAATTTATATATCGCACCATTAATATTCACATTCAGATAAAGTTCTTTATCACGTGAACCTCTATAAATATGAATATATCCTACCAGATATTCATTAGGTTTAATGGTAGTTATTTTTATATAATCATCTTTTCTTTTTTCTCTTTCAGCCAATTGATTAGATTTATATCTAGCTAATCTTTCATCAGCAATAACACTAGCTTGATACGCAGCAGCTGCATCATATTCTTTAGTTGTAGATGTAGCTGATATATGAGTTCTATTAGTTTTAGAATATGTATTTATATTAGTAGTTGTTTTAGAGGTTGAATATCCTGCATCGGAAGCAGCTAAACCCTCTGATAAACCAACAAACGCAGCATTCCAGTTCTGCGCTCTTTTCACCTTTTTCAGATACTCTTCACTTGATAATACAACTAAACCATTAGATTCCCCCTTTTTATCTATTGAATATGTATTTATTGCTTTAACTGGATCAAAGTCTATCGCCTCCATTGTGTTATTCTCTATAACCATTTCAATACGATAATATTTGCCATAATCCTTTACAACCGAATTAGATAGATGTATTATAATACCATTTTTATTAAATATTTTCCACGAAACACCATCTACGTATTCATTATGTAGATCCTCTAATCCTGGTGAATACCATACTTGAGTATCTGTTTTCATATCAAATATCATCTCAGCTCCACGATTATTTAATATTTTATATCTATTACTAGGCAGATCATTTACGTATTCAATCTGTTTACATATATCATCATCTATAAATTCAGTATATGTACCATTTAGTTTACCATCTATATATTCAGCATGAACAGCAACTAAACCATCTTCTTTATATTCAATATATTCACCAGTCAATAATCCATTTATAAAGTTCGCTTTTTTTGACATATTTCCATTTTTAAAAAAGCTAATACACTCACCATTAAATTTAGACTCATCATCATTATCTTTATCGATATATGCATATCCACCTTTCGCTTTAACTTCTCCTGTCATATAAAAATCACAAAACTGCATATCTGAATCAATCTTAACTCTCATATAATCAGCAAATAGCTTATTAGAGACACCCTTCCCATTTGATCCATAATAAATTGAGTCAATTTGCATCTCTTTATTATTACTATCCTTTCCAAACATATTAGTAATGGAACAAAGTAGTAATAAACTCAAAAACTTAATTATCTTCATATATATTCTTATTAATAGTTGTTTTTATATAGCACCTTACAAAATTACAACTAAAGTTTTAAAAATTAAAATCACAATTATTCAGCTACCACGCCAATATTGAATTTGCGCAACAACTCTCCTGTTTTACGCATGAAACCATCAAATTCCACCCTTTGCGATTTGTCAACCATAACCGCCCCATTCTCAGGGATAAGAATATAATCAGGTTCAGCCGCAGTAGGCTTCTGAGTAAAGAACAGTTTATACTTAGCACCCTTAACGATAGGCTCATTATGCTCATTACGCACAATCTCCACCTTAACCATAGCACCACCACGACAAAGCAAGTCCTTCTGATTCGATATAAAATTTCCAAGTGAATACACCACCAGAACATCCTTATCAAACTTCTCATTCCTTACAATCTCCATAGGCTGCACCACATGCGGATGGCTACCAATAATCATATCTACACCACAATCAATCAAGAAATTAGCCAAATCGCGTTGCTCCTTACTAGGTTGAGTTTGATACTCAATACCCCAATGCACACAAACAACTATCAGCTCCGCCCCATTAGCTCTACACTCTGCTATATCTCTAGCCATCAACCCCCTATCTATATAATCGACCACTAAGTCCCCTTTAATAGTCAATCCATTAGTGCCATATGTATAATTCAAGAAACCAATTTTAGCTCCATTAACTCTATGAATAAAAGGCAATTGCATATCCCTATGTTCAGCATCCAAGTATGAACCA
>JAWXTT010000159.1:0-4910 GCA_044433325.1 Bacteroidales bacterium | reverse complement strand
CTCAATACTCGCATCTATAAACTCTATTGCATGGTCAGTTAACACATCCGTGATATAACCATCAGCATTAAAAAATTCTTGATTATGTTGTAGGCGAGCATCAAAATAGTTGGTAAGGTGTCCTGAACAGAAACCTACAAATTCATCAAAACCTTGACCATTTGGATCTTGAGGGTAATGAGCTCCATTATGCCACTTACCGAAACAGCCAGTTGCATAGTTGTTGGCTTTCATTACCTCAGCAATTGTCTGCTCCCTTGTATCCATATTCTCTGATTAGCGAGTAACAGACATAGCACCTGTACGCAAATGGTCACGACCTGTTAAGATACCTGCACGTGTTGAGGCACTCAACGGACTAACATGAAAATTAGTAAGGTGTGCGGATATTTGACTTAAAGAGTCTAACACTGGAGTGTTAATTACTTCATTGCCATTAAAGCCAAAGTCACCCCACCCCTGATCATCAGTAAGAATCAAGAGTACATTTGGGGAGGATTTCGCACTCTCCTCTTTAGCTGTACATGAAGTAATCAGACCTGCTGACAATAATAATAATGGACTATATCTTTGCATAATAATTATAGATTTAAAATTTCTAAACACATACGTGAATTATGATAAGGACATTTCCACATACCTGCTTTATCTTCTGTTGTATTTATTGAACCATCTGCGTGGCGACTCCACCACCATTCACCACCATCATAATCAATAAGTTGAGTCTTGATGTACTCCCAGCATTTAAGTGCCAAATCCTCAGCATCCTTATCGTTGTGAAATTCAGCAAGCCACATAAGACCCACTACACTTTCGGCTTGTACCCACCAATGACGGTCGGTATCTAACTCACCACTTGCGTGACGTTCATAAATCATACTACCATCCTCTTGAATACCTTCCAGAGCCGCTTTACCAACTTTAAGTGTTATCTCCATAACTTGACTAGTAAGAGCTTCATCCTCAGCAACCTGAGCCGCCTCTAGTAACAACCATGAAGCCTCTATATCATGACCATACGAATAGATACCATCTAAACGTTGCCAATCCATATCAAAAAATAGAGAAAGGTGATTAGTTTCAGAATTATATATATAATCTGTAAATATCTTTATCAATCTTATCAAAGCTACTCTTACCTGCTCATCTTTCCATACACGATATAGGTTAGTATATGCCTCCATAATATGCAAGTGAGTATTCATAGTAAGTGGTGCATTATCATCCTTTTCACTAAGTCTAAGATCCTCTATTGTCTCCCAAGAGATACTCTTAGCCTCAACATATCCACCTGACTGTTTATCATAGCTATGCTCCTCAATAGAGAGGAATAAGCGTTGAGCATCCTTTAAAGCATCAGTATCTCCAGTGGCTCTATAATATTCACTTAGCGCATATATGGCGAATGAGAGTGCATAGAATTGATTCTTAGTATCAACATGATTTCCATTACAATCTACACTCCAGCATAATGTACCAGCCTCAGCATTATAGAAATTGTCAATTAGATATCTCTTAGCATGAGTAGCACATTCTAGGTACTCTTCATTTGCTAATGTTCTATATGCAGCGGAAAAAGACCACAAAATACGTGCATTTAATACAGCACCTCTATCAGCATCTTTAAGTAATTTACCATCACTAGTCATTGTACCATAGAAACCACCTTCTGGGCAGAACATCTCACGCTTCCAAAAGTCCAGAATATTGCTACACAGAACCTCTTTTACCTCCGATTTAAATATATCTTTTTTATTACTCATTGATTTTCCTTTTTTTAGCCAATTCAGCTCTAATTTCTACCATTTTTGACTCTTTCAACGGATACAACATCATAACTACAACACCTAGTAGAGAGGCAAGAGCTGGTATCCAACTCATCAATGCACGCAACCCATCTAAAGTAGCTTCGCTCTGCATAACTGACACACCATCTACAGGAGTCTGATAATTATACGCCGCCAATAACCATAACACTAGTGTTGTACCAAAAGCTCCCCCAAATTTTTGAGCCATTGAGGAGGATGAGAAGATAAGACCTACTGAGCTACGTCCATTGGTGTATTCAGAATAGTCTGCAACATCCGCAAACATACTCCACACTAATGGTAATGTAACACCAGCACCAATAGATATGATTATTTGTAAAATCAACATTAACCAATAATTAGTTGCAGTAGCATCTGTCAAGAAATAGAATGGAATAGATAATATACCAGCAACTAAAATTGCCGCCATATAAGCACCCTTTTTACCAATTAGTTTTGATAAAGGTACTGCTAGTACAACCCCCACCATATTAGCGACTTCACCAATTGCTAAGAATAGAGCACATGATAAAATAATACTATGTCCAAATAGTTTACCAAGGAAACTATCATCACCAATATAATCAGCGAAATAGTAAGCAGCAGCTCCACCACGAATTGCACAGAATAATAATACCGCTATCGAAACACCTAGTAATATCCACCATGGAGCATTACCAACAAGCATTTTCAAATCTTTCCAAACATGTCCCTTATGCTCACTCTTTGGAGGTAAAATTCTCTCCTTAGTCATTAAGAAACATAGGATAAAGAATATAAAACATAGTGTAGCAATAACAGCCATTGATAATTGCCATGAGCGAGCATCAATAGCAGGATTCTCTACCCCCATCGCATTACCAAACATATCACGTAATGGCTCAAAAATAGCTAATGCTACAAAACTACCTCCGTAGGCAAAAAACATTCTATATGATGAGAAAGTAGTACGTTCGTCTGAATCACTGCTCATAACACCTAACATTGCACCATAAGGAACATTAATAGCTGTATAGATAGTCATCATCAAAATATATGTTCCATAAGCCCAAATTAGCTTACTAGCATACTCCCAATTAGGAGTTGTGAATGTCAATATACCAGCAACTGCAAATGGGATTGCTATCCATAATAAGTATGGACGGTACTTACCCCATCTAGTTGATGTACGGTCTGCTAAAAGACCCATCATTGGATCAGATACGGCATCCCATAGTTTGGTAGCAAGCACCAACAATGTTGCATCCTGTAATCGTAATCCAAATACATTGGAATAGAAAAAGGGTAAATAGTATGTAAATATTTTCCAAAACATGGATGAAGATAAATCTCCAAACCCATATCCAATTTTTTCAGTAAATTTAGCAGCCATTTTAGGTATTATTGTTTAAGTATTATTATTTAGTTAGATTTTTGGTAATAAGTTTTTTCAATGTTTCAACAGAATCAGTGGTTGTAAATCCATCAGCTGGTGAGTTTAGGCAGTAGTCAACTAATCTGTCAATGCTAGAAGTAGCGACATGCATACGTGTATCTGATGATGCATAGTATATAAATACTTTACCATCTTCATCAGCAATCCAACCATTTGAGAAGGTAACATTAGCTACATCCCCTACATACTCATCACCCATAGGTGCAATAAAATGACCTGCTGGTTCAGCAATCACCTTTGTAGGATCTTCTAATGAAGTCATATATAGATAAAGTACATATCTCAACCCTGAAGCACAACCACGAACGCCATGCGCTAGATGTAACCATCCTTGTGGAGTTTTGATAGGATGAGGACCTTCTCCATTCTTCACCTCCTTGATAGTATGGTAGAAACGGTGATTAATAATTTTCTCCTCCTTAACCTCAGCACAAGTCATATCATCAACAAGAGCCCAGCCAATACCGCCGCCGCTACCAGTGTCAATAAAACCATCTTGTGGACGTGTATATAGTGCATATTTACCATCTACAAATTCAGGGTGTAATACTACATTACGTTGTTGACTAACAGTCTTGAGATCAGGAAGACGCTCCCAACTGATTAAATCTTTAGTACGAGAAATTGCTGCTGTTGCTGTTGCTGAAGATAAATCACCAGCAGGAGCTTCAGGGTCGTGACGCTCTGCACAGAAAATTCCATAAATCCAACCATCTTCATGTGCTGTTAAACGCATATCATAGATATTAGTTGTAGGATCTTCTACATCAGGCATAGTTACTGGATAATCCCAAAAACGGAAATTATCTATACCATTATCACTAACGGCAATAGCGAAGAATGATTTACGATCTACCCCCTCAACACGTACTACAAGTAGATATTGACCTTTCCACTTGATTGCACCTGAATTAAGAGTTGCGTTCATACCTATACGTTCCATTAAGAATGGATTACTCTTTTCGTCAAAATCATAACGCCAAATCAGTGGAGTATGATTAGCTGTAAGTATAGGATATTGGTATCTTTCATATATACCATTACCCTGCGTTAAAGCTACGTTAGGTCTTGTTATCAGAGATTCATGTTTCTCTATCAGTTGAGTTAGTTTTTTGTTAAAATCTAAAGTCATAATTATTTTTTTATTGTATTTGCTATTTTATTAATTAATTCTATTGTTGATTTATCATCTATATAGACTGAATTTAACCCTTGAGCCTCCTGAGCTGGATCGCCACAATATGGCATACCTTTATGCCAAAATTTAGATTCAGGAAGCTGCTCTGCTTCTCCACCCCACGCCCAAAAGTTACAGCCCGAGAACACACCATTATTCTCAGATGCTTCTATGACCATATCAAATACGGTACTGTACAATCTATCTCTATGTCGTGTTGGTGTTCCACGTTTAATCTCTGCGCTATCACGTGGAAGTCCAAATTCCTCAACCACAAGTGGTTTATTCATCTGCTCAGCTATCTCAACGTGTTCTTTCAGATATGCCTCACAATTATCAATAGCTCTTTCTATTGAGCCATCCATATCTTTCGCATCTATCCAGCTCCAGTTTAATGACCACATATGAGCATTAAGATATGATATATTTTCAAGAGCATGTATTCTCTCAAACAACTCTATATCACCCTCACAACCCATACGACCCTCAC
>JAWXTT010000158.1:0-4930 GCA_044433325.1 Bacteroidales bacterium | reverse complement strand
TTTGACAATAAAGCTAAAGCAGCTTTTGGCGATGTGTCGCCTTGCGGTGAAGATGGGAGTTCCTGATGTTGCGCTGGGTGCGTTTGATTGTTTGGGTGACAATATTAAGTGGAATACAACAAAGTCTAAGGCTGTGCCTACTGAGTGTATTTATAGGATTGAGGCTATGGATAGATCACATTTCTCACCAGTTGAAATACTTTGCTTAGACCTGTTTCTGTTTAGTTATTTTGCAGGAGGAATGCCTAATGTTGATGTATGTCATTTGACCGTCGATGCTCTGCAAGATGGATATATCGTCTATGAACGAATGAAATGTCCGAAGGTAGCACGAGCAATTCTCAACAAGAAGTGTGAGCAAATTATCAAGAAGTATGAGGGACTGGGTTATCGCAATCTGATTTTCCCCGTACTTTTGGAAACGCACGACACTACAGCCAAACAGACTCGACGTGTGGCATTATATACATCTCAAGTTAACGCAACACTTCGTAAGGCATGTAAAATTTTAGGAATTAAGGAGCGTATAACATGGTACTCAGCACGAGGTAGCTTCATATCCCGAATGGTTGATGAGGGAGAATCTCCATATGTGGTGGCAGAAATGGCTGGTAATAGTCCGATGATGATTTACAAGCACTACTATAAAAATGAGAAGGCGATGATATTCGTCGTCGAATGAATGAGAATTGGTAGGATGGTAAACAAGAGTTTCTCAATACCTTTTTTTGCAGAAGATAAGAGGCTCTTGTGTGATCTATTATCTCTAATTCTGAATCGACTTCATTCTTCTGTATAACTTTTATGTAGATGAAGTCACCAATTATCTTAGTTGATTCACAATGAAGATGTCAAGAATATCTAGATAAAACCCAAACACGCCACAAAGATCATAAGCAAAAACAAAGCGAAGTTCACTGGGAGCGCAGGCTCTGCGCAAAAAAAAGAAATTGTGCAGAGCCTGTTTATTTATGGTGTTTTTTACTCCGATACTGATTTAGGGTCGTCGCCATATTTATTAGCTCCTTTAGTTCCCTCTATTACGTGTAGTATAATTAGCCAAAGCCAACCTATGATAGGTATAAGATATAATAAATACCACCAACCAGTTTTGTCAATATCATGCAAACGTCTCACACCTACTGATAATGATGGGATAAGCAAAGCCAAAGCAAAAAGCGAACTAATAGGAGTAAGCAATTCTATCGAGCCAAATAAGATTTCATCTAAAATTAGTAGAAGAATCGTTAATATCACATAAACTAATATAAACATCCAATACTCTTTTCGTCTAGCACGCCCATTAAAGTTGGCGTAATTCTTCATACATTTCAAAAACCATTTCATAATAATTATTTTTTTAAGATTTATAATAAATTAATTTCTATCACATAGTTAATAGCCTAGTACGCTTTAATATAGTATTACCAAAGCCTCTTAGTTTTCTAATTTAACTGCTATATTTATTGCTAGCTGATTTATAATTTGCCTTATGTCAGGATCTATCGTTGTATCCTTTGACTCTATTGTATGTTCAAGTTGTGCTAAAAGTATATCTGTATTCATAGTTACCCCCTCACTAGTTACCTTCTTTATTATGACTCTGAATTCAGTACCTATTCTAAAAGATGTTTTGAATAAATTACGGGAATCATTATCAAGATTAATAAATTTAGCAGTATTGTCAATAAAAAAATCAGCATTAAACATATCTGGATTATCAGATTCCTGTACAGCGTTAACCATTTCATATCCCCAGATATTAGTTATATAAAGAGTTAGTGAATCAGTTGAAACATCTGCGTTTTTATCCTCGTCTAATTGAGTAGTAATATTTGTGACTTTATCAACGAAACTATTTGTAGAAGTTACTATATACTTTTTCTTTAATATTAGCTCAAGCTGATTAATAAAAATATCTTGATTAATATCTCTATTATAATTAAGAAGTCCATCTTTCCATTCAATGTACATATCAGCTAAAGCTATGCAATTAGGTAAGTTAGTGACATTTATATCGGTGTTTAAAGCTAGATCTATCCCGTAAATTATTAATTCCAAATCGGTAGAATCTAAATTTTCGAAATTCTGTACAAATTGAGCACCTATCATTTCTCCAAAATAGTAACTCACAGAATCCTCAGGAGTTCTCAAATCACTTAGTTTAATCTCCCCTTTGCAAAAACAAGAGAGAGGAGCTAGCAATACTAGCATTAAAGTCACAAATAATTTTTTTTCATAATTACATTTTTTTAATCTACAAATTTAGTAATAATAATTTAATTTCACACTAAAAACTATATCTATACATTACTTGATTATAATAATGAGGATCATTCGATTTAAAAATTAGTTGACCAGTTTTGCTGCCCTCTTTATCTTCTTCTGAGTTGTCATAGAATAAAGAAACTGCGAGGTTAAAAGTAGTAGTTAATGTATCTATCATCTTTTGTGATTCCTTATTGGAATTAAAAAAATTAATTATGTTAGTTTCAGATATAATAACGTCCCAATTATCAGAGTTTGGATCAATATGTGTTATAATATCAGATACTAATGATGCAATATCTAAACCTATTTTTTCAATTTCTGTTAGATCTTTGCCGTTTATTCCAATAAATAGATATAGTATGGCCAAAGTTCTTTCGGTGTAATTGCTTTCTGGATCAACAAGGGTATATATATTATCCATGTATCCGATACCCTCAGTTATTACTTCTGATATAATGTCTATTTTCCCAGATTTTTTATATGCTTTATATGTTCTAGATGAAATTTTAAATGCTGATTTAATGATTTTAAATGCTGACTCGCCATTAATATCAATGAAGTTGATGGGGTTGTTAGCGCAGTATGCGTATGGTGAGAATTGGGGGTATTTCTCCGCAAGGGGGTCAATTTGGTTGAACCTAACGGTTATTGGGTCTGCTACGCGCGCCATATTATCATACCAATGCAAGCCTGAGAAGCTATTAATCTCCTGAGTTGTGTAATAGTATCTATCCCATATGTTATTAGCTATGAAACTCATGTTCTTCATCCCTAGTTAATTATCACTGCGGTTAATAAAGCAAAGTTAACAAAAATAATCCACAAAAGCAAACGCCTCACAGCGGTTACAAGCAGAAACGGAGCGTGTAGCGAAGTTAGTTAGAAGCGCAAGCTTTGCGCCACTTTAGGCTTTGCACAAATTCTTTTATGTTGTTTAGTTGTTCATTGCCAATGCTTTTATCACTATATCCATCCCTATATACTATGAAATTGTTTTCAGTTTTAATGTATAATGACTCTAAAGATGGAATAAGAGCAATAATGTCTGCCTGAATTTGTGGTATAATACTACTATCATTAATTTTAAGAGTATCAAGAGCCTTAAAATCAGAGTTGAGTTTAGCCACCTCACTATTGGTTAGTTTAACCTGCATAGACGCAATCATTGTACTATTTATAATATCTATATTATCATCAGTAATTATAATATCACCGAGTGTAATTATAGCATTATTATTACATATATCCACCAAGTATCCTAAATTTTTAGGATGGTTAAATGTGTATGCAAACTTCATTATATTATCCTTATTATCGTAAGAGTGGTTATATCTATCTCTTTGTAGCTTCATATATCTATCGTTTGGATTTATCCTAATAGATGGCAGAGAGATTAGTTTATTTATCAGCTGATGTAGTGCAATAGTTTTGTAATTATCCCCCTTTAATCTTGAAATAGCATCGGTCTTAATAGATTTACCATTAATGTGTACTTCATATATTAAATCAGAGGATGGGGAAGAGCCACCATATTCATTATAATCACTACTAATATAATAATTTATCTCCTTAATTAAAGCCTTAATAGAATCAGTACTCTCCAGTTTTAACCTATCAGAACCCTTAAATAATCCTGCAACATCAATTTTAATAGTACAATCATTAACATTAATCAGATAATTATACTTCTCATACCCCTCATAAGAGTATATATGCAAAGAAAGCGAGTCAATAGTTACACCATCCAAAGGGATACTATCAATAGCAAGTAACTCCGAGGCACGTTGTTTAATAAGAGCTACACTATCAACAATATGAGCCACCTCATCATTAACAAACTCAATCACCATCTCTGTACTCTCCACCTCATTAAATATCTCTTGAGATTTATGTAGCCCAACAATATAATAACCCACAAAAGATATAGTTATTAAAACTAGGATAATAATTTTTTTCATAATATTTTATTTTATCTATATGTATGTCTAATAAAGGAGTATCCTTGTTCAAGCCGTATTTTATTTTCGGTTGGAGCATATCCATAATTATATGGAAATATTCCGATTGTTTGGCGCTCATCTAAAGAATATGTATTATATATAATAGATTTGGCATTAGGGTCATACAGTGGGACTTTATCATATAGAAAAGTGCCATTACTAATATGATACGCATGTATCAATTCGTGAGCAAGTACAAGATATGGTGTTGTTTCAGCTATTCCTGTATCTCCAGTTTTAATGCATTGTATCGGTACTGCTACAGATTTATTACAGTTTATATATATGGTTGAGTTCTTGGGCTTATTGTAATCTTCTTCACTAGAGTTATGTTTTATATAGCTACGATCTGTACTTGGAATAATAGTAACAGTTAGCTTACTATCAATCAAATTCCTTAATAATTTGGTTCCATCTAATAGTATGTTAAAAATGTTTTCAGAGTTATATGATGCAATTTCTATTATGTTGTCTTTATTCAATACAAGCTTGTCATTAGTTAACTTCTGGGATAAACCTAAAATTATTGTATTTTCCTCATCAGTTCCATCTAATTGAATCTCTTTTCCGTCAGGGTCAATGAAGTTAATAGGGTTGTTAGCGCAGTATGCGTATGGTGAGAATTGGGGGTATTTCTCCGCTAGGGGGTCAATTTGGTT
>JAWXTT010000157.1:0-5101 GCA_044433325.1 Bacteroidales bacterium | reverse complement strand
GCACCAGTAGCCTCGCCACTCCAACGGTAACCCCATGCCATAGCATTCTCTTCACCAGCGGTATTGAATTGAACAACAAAGATAGATTCATTCTCACCTTCACCTACCCAAAATTCAATATCCTCAGCAGTGAAAGCAGGCTCAACAGTAGGCATTGGTGCAGCTACAATCTCTTTCCAATCATAAGAACCAAATCCAGCAGCAAAATTCCAACCATCCCAAGCCTCGTTAACAAGAGTACGACCGCTAGCACCAGTTGAAGCATAACCCCAATCAGCCGTATCATTATCCTTTACATAATAACTCCAGTAGCCAGTGTTCCAGCCACCGCCCCAGAAGTCACCTTCGCTAGCAGTAAAATCATCATAGTTATAATTTGAACCTATGATAATACCATCTTCGTCAGCTGTATATGTTACACCATCTTTAGTAATAGAAAATACACCATCACCATTAGCATCATAACCAATACCACCAAATGTAGTACCCCAAGATGTTTCTTCCACCATAGCCACTAATCTAGGATCAGCCTTAATGACATCTAATAACATATCAGCACCAGTTGTAGTCTCGTCACTCCAACGATAACCCCAAGCAAGGGCATTCTCTTCACCATCAGCATTAGTTTGAATAACCATTACTGATTCATTTTCACCTTCACCAACCCAGAATTCAATATCCTCGGTAGTGAACAATTCAGTGCTACTATCCATTGTTGTATTAGCAATGATAGCTGAATTTTGCTTATCACTACTAAATGCATAAGGGATACCTTGCACCTTAAACTGCGCTTGAGTTGTTATTGCACATAATGCAATAGCAAATAAAGACGTAAATTTTCTTCTCATTTAAATTACTTTTAAAGTTGTTGTTATTTTATGAATTTTATTATTTTTAGTTCATTATTAAGTTTAACTTTTAGTAGGTAAATACCATTATGTAAATTACTTACGTTTATACTATTAGTACCTGCTATTATCTCAAAAGATTTAATACAAACTCCTGAAATAGCAATAATATCAGCATTAGCAGATATAGGTGAATAGATATTCAACGAACCATTATTACAGCTAATTGTCAAGTTGTTAAGCATATTAGAGCTAACAGAACCCTCAGGCATAACAGCAGTTGGATGAAGGTCCTCCATTCCTGAAATCTCGGTAGAGCACTCCCCTAGCCATCCATTACTCTGTAAAACCCCTGAATAAACCTTTACAAAGTCAACGCCAGGAAGATTCACACTATTACCATCACTATCCACTGCCCATTCAATCTTAAAGTTAGATAAATCGCTAGTGTTTAGATGGTTATCAGCATATCCCCAATCATAGGCATATAATACATAATTACTACCATCACCACTTTCATCCACAGCATTATCAGCTAATCTATTACCATAAAGGGTAATTTCATCCCCCTCAATCCACTCAGGGAAATATGATTGAGAATAATATGAAAGTTTATTAATATAACCATCATTCCCCTTATTATCAACCCAATAGATATACTCAGTATCAGTAATCATAGGTGATGAACTATCAGGGGTAGCCACATGGTTGCTATCAGGACGATAATATGTAACTTCGTAATCCTTGATTGTGCTATCGCTATAATATTCGCTACCAGCTAATTCATACCATTCATCGTCAGGTAATCCATTTCCATTGCTGTCATAGCTAACCATTACGATACCTGGTTCGCAACTACCGCCAGCAGTTTGTGAATCAGCATAGAATGCATTAGCATATATTTTAAAATCATAGTCACCATCAACATTAACAATAGTATGGTCAAAACCAACAGTTACATAGCCACCCCATGCACCCAGATTAATTAGGCTACCATTACCAACGCCAGCAATATACTCCTCTACCTTAGCACACATTGCATCCATATCATCACCTGCTTCATATTCAGGCATAAGATTGACACATTGACCAGGAGCAGGCATATATTCATACACCTTATTAATGTATGGAGATACAGCTCCTAGCTCTAAGGCAATTAAAAAACTAGTTATCAATAGTATTTTTTTTCTCATATATTTATATTTTTATTCTTCTTCATTTTTCAATTCTCCAATAAATGCAATATTTGCAGGAATTTCACCAGTACGTACACTCCATTTTAGGATACCATCACTATCATAGCAATATAGATAGCCCGAAGTCACATAATTTCTAGCATCAGCCACATATATATCCTTATTTATTGGGTTCACTGCAATCCCATAAGGAAGTGTTATATTTGACTCAGTTCCATCATTAATAAACCTATTAGTAACAATAGCTTTATCCTTAACATTAACTATGCCATAAGTAACAGTGCTAGTCATATCAGTATAACTCCAACTACTACCACAGATATATAACGAATCACCATCTAACCATAAACTTGAGGTTGCAATGTCTAGCGTATCAGTAACCATTTCAGTAGTGGTATTTACGCAAAATAATTGTGATGGTAAATCATAATAATCACCACGAGAGGTTACCCACAGATTACCATATTTATCAGCACATACATTACTTAAATTCTCCGCTACCACTATTTGATTAACCTCTGTAAAGCTATCGATATCAATTACAGTTAATGTATTCTCATAATTAGGAACCATATAACCACCTGAGTTAGCAACATAAATTCTATCATTGACAATAGCCAATCCGTCAGGCTGATAACCAACAATACATTCAGCCACAACCTCTAGTGTAAGAGTATCTACCTTAGCCACATATCCTAACTGTTCATAATTAGAATCGACCTGCACAGGTCCAGCATAAGATGTAACATAAGCATACCCCTCATGGAAAGCAATATATCTACAATTAGGAATATCCACCTGCCCTATTCTTGTAGCACTCTTTGCATCCATAACCTCCACCTTGTTTGAGCAGTTAATAACTGCATACATACGGCTACCATAAACCTTTAAGTCATTACCCACATCTCCAAGATCCATAGTAACACTGCTATTAACTGTACTATATAAGTTACGAGTATATTCCCCTGTTGTGTAATCATAATAATCCAAAGTACTCTTATTAGTACCCATATTCCCCTCATTCAGCAGAAAGAACCCATCCACAGAACTGTATTCAGGGATATAAACCTCCACTGTTTCAGCAACAATTACAGGATAACCCTTACGACAAGAGCTAACCCCAATCATTACACAAATTATTAATATTATATATTTCAAAAAACCTTTATTCATTTCTAATTATTAAAATTTCAATGTCACAGTACATTTATAATTTCGTCCTGGCATTGGATAGTTAAGTACCACGTCATACTGTTGATTAAAAATATTATTCATTTCAGCGGCAACAGTCATATCTATCTTTTTAAACCTAAACTCCTTGCTAACAGTCATATCATGTGTGTACCATGGTTGCTCATAATTAGTCAGTATATTCTCTGAGCTATGGTAACGTTCACCCACATAGATAAAACTATAATTCATACTCCACGACTTATAACCCATTTGAGCCACCACCGAGCCACTATGCCACGGAATATAAGCAATCTGACCACCATAAGTGTCAATATCAGTAGGATCAGTAAAATCTTGAGCCTTCTGGTAAGTATAGTTTAAGCTAACATTAGCCCAAATATCGTATGGTAGTTGAAAGGTAGCCATCCCTCTTAGGTCTAGTCCACGAATCTCAACATATCCTAGATTTATCATCATCCATCTATACTGTCCACTACCACTAGGGACAGCTATAATCTTATCAGTTACCTGATTAAAATATGCATCAACATTAAGTTCCAATGTTTGCATAATACTATTATCAATCCCTTTACGATAAACCAATCCTAAGTCATACTGAGTAGTGTATTCAGGATTAAGCGCAATATTACCAATATCTGTATAATACAAATCATTAAATGTAGGCATCCTGAAAATCTTTTTGTAGAATGTTCTTATCTGAAAATCAGTAATTTTAAATGGCTGATACGATGCAAAAATAGCAGGAGTTAACTTTTCCGTTTTACTCTTAGTATCAATAGATGTTGCGTTATCGTAAATAAATGAACCTAATAAGCTCCCCATCACATTAAAGCGATGCCAATTAAAAGCAGTAGCTGCTGAAACTAACAACGTATTACGCACAGGATAAACAAAATTAGTTAAATCAGCATCCAATGTGTTCCATTGATAATCAGCCGAAAGAGATATATCCCAATTTTTAAATATCGAATACTTATTAACCACTGATATATATACCTCCTGTTGATTAAATTCATTATCAATATACATTAATGTAGTATCAGGATTTAAGTAACGCATATAATCATTAGCGTACTTAGCGTTAATCATCAAATCATACCCCTTAAAAAGCTCTTGTTGGAAACTACCTTGTGTAAAGAAATTTCTATCCCACTGACGTTGTGAATGTTCCCATACATTATTAACGATAGCCCCAGGAATACCACGTTCCGAGTCATAGTAATAACCCTTAACGTGCCATTTACCATGATCCATAAATCCATGTAAACCACCCTCTAATCGCAATGCTGAAATATCCCCATTTTGGCGTACAGCAGTTGTATCCCAAGCCACCGTTCCATCCTCATAGACACGATTATAGTTAAATTTATACTTACCAGTAGCGTATGTATATTCAACATTCAGTGTTGACGATATATAAGGTGTTATTTGATGTTCCCATAAGAACGATGGATTAGCCAACCCAAAAGAGCCACCACTCATAGATACCTTAAAGTTATTATTAACCCCATCTTCAAACCTAGGGCGACGAGTTCTTAGATAAATACTACCAGCAGAACCATAATCCTTAGCAGATTGGAAAATCTCACTCTTCTCACCATTATACATTGAGATTTCCTCCATATTATCCAATGAGAATTTCCCCAAGTCAATCATCCCATTCTGAGCATTTCCCAGCTGAATACCATCATAGAACACCCCCACTTGATTAGTGCCCATACTACGGATATTCACCGTTTTTATACCCCCTACACCACCGTAATCCTTAATCTGCACACCAGAAAAGTAACGGATAGCATCAGCTACCGAGAAACTATTCAACAGCTCCAACTTCTCAACCGAAAGAGTTTGTGCCGCGATAAC
>JAWXTT010000156.1:0-5140 GCA_044433325.1 Bacteroidales bacterium | reverse complement strand
ATCATCTTAACACTATTTCAAGTGATATAACTATACGAATTTTTCTTATCATAGAACTCTGATTGTGTGTTTATTTGGCAAAACATATTTATATTGATATACCCCTTTTTGGAATCCTAATAGAAAACAGAAAAATGCAAATATAACTGAAATACCCTCTAAAACTGGCTCTGCGAAAAATACAATTAAGATAGCTAAATTAAATAGGATAAGCATAGCTTTAAAACTATCCATAAACTTATATCTGATCTTATATAATTTTACTACAGTATATATATTATGACAATATAACATAACCAATAATATAAATGGGAATACACCAGCTACCTTAAAGCAATCAATAAATATATTATGAGCGTATCCACTCTTCTTACTTAACTCTGCGGGAACACCAAAAGGGTAATCTATCATTTCATTAATGTAACCTGTTAATAGTTGCATGCGTCCTCCTCCAGTTTTCAATTCCGATGAATCCTCTAAACGATTTAATATTAATAATGATTCTTGATTAGCAATCGCAAAATATGCTATTAAATATATAATAATAAAAGAAAATACCACTAACGCCATCTTCTTAGTAAATTTTATATCTTTCCATGATAAATAAAAAATGAGTAAATACGATAGAATAAATAGAACTATTGATGTTCTACTTTGCAACCTGAGGCTTGCAATAAAAGCGACTATACCTATAACTGTAAGGATCAAATTAAATATTACCATTTTTTTCTGCTGAAGAAATATAAATGCTGAAAAGGTAACCATTAATGATAGCCTACTAAACAATCCTGTAGCTGATATATACTCAGTTGAAACACCAATTAAAGGCAGGCTTCTTGCAATATAAACAAAACCAAACTCATTTATACTCTTATAGACAGATAATAAAGCTAATAAACCAATAGAAATTGCGAATAATGATATAATTTTAACTATTTGTTCTTGTGTTTTATTTTTAACAATATTATATCCGATGCTATATAACATAGGATATAATAGCAGAAATCTAATAATTACATTTGCGCTTACTTCATATCCATTAAATTTTGCATACGTTATATACAATAATCCAAATAGAAATAAGAATATAAAATTAATAGATATCTTTTTCTGTATTCTAATAAAATATGGAAATAGAAAAACTACAAATATGTATCCATAAGAACCATAATCCAGAAAAACCAATGCTAATACCAATATCAGAAATTTATCCGCTAATGTCATCTTATTCTCTGAAACGACCATATCACGATTCATTCTTTTTATTTATATTTTTATAAATTTCCAATAATCTATCTCTATTAGTATCTCCATCATGCCTGGATTTTGCAACTTCTATTGAACGCTCAGCATGAGGCCAGACCGTTTGACGGAAAATTGTACATATTTTATCAGCTAGCATCTCAATCTCTTCAAATCTATAAAGAAGGTATGGGCTAATATTATTTACCATATCTGGTGAGCCTCCTACATATGATGATAAAAATGGCATTCCCAATAACTGAGCCTCACCTAAAGAATTTGGACTGTTCTCTATGGATGATGGACAAATAAATAAATTACTCCCCAAGTAGCGTTCACATATCTGTTGCTCATTTAATGGTCCTGTGAAACAGACACATTTTTGCAATCCATAACGTTTAATTAAAGACTTAATATATTTTCCATACCCACCTATTCGTAAACGCTCATTACATGTTGTACTTTTTGTTATATCTGACCCTGCTATATATATTTTTAAATCAGGGAACTCCCTAATTACTAACCTAGCAGCTTCTAGCACTTTGTGTAATCCTTTTATTGGATAACCAGCCTGACTAAGAAATATTGAGTGATGTTCACATTTGTCATACTGCCATTGATTCTGATAGAATACGCCACGTAAAGTTTCGTTGCAAAAATGATAGTTTACTTTAGGGTTAACAGCTAATACTTGAGATCTATCCCATTCAGTACGTCCTATAATATGTTGAACAGTACTTATATAATCTTTCTCACGCTCACCTCTCTCAGCCATATTAGCTCGTTGTTGGAAAATATTATCCCAACGAATAATATCTCTAAAGGTAATATTACGCATCATATCACAAAGCGATATCCCACCATAATAATAGCGCTCATAAACACTCACTAACCCTTGTATTGAAGCAACTACAGAATCTGCACCACATGAACGAATATAAGCTAATCCATGAGCCATCTCAGTTCCATGAATATGCACTATATCTGGAACATATTCTCCCTTTATTTGAAGCCAATACTTCTCCAATGACTTATTATATTTAGCAATATGTTTCCCACCTGATGGCAATAAATAGTATGTTATTCCATCAACAGCTAAACTTTTCAAATCAACGCCATTATACACAGTAGCTACAGCTAACTCTACATCAGAACACTCTAATAACCTTTTAGCAGATGATAGCATCCAACCTCCTGTAACAGGAGCTTTAATATTTAGTGCTTCACATGCTGGAGGAAGAACTATATTAGTTATCCAAAGTACTTTCATTTTATATCTTATTAATTATATTTCTAATGCTTCACGTATTATTTTTAATTGATAATATGGGGTCCAATTTGTATCAATTTCAGAATAAGCTGCATTTCGGACATCCTCTCTACTACGACTTGCTACAAACCAGTTTTCTATTACTTTCTGTAAAGATTCTATATTATTATATTCAAAGAAATCACCAGTTATACCCTCTTTTATTGCCTCAAATTCTGGACCTTGCTTACTAAAATTATTATGTGAAATTACTGGACATCCATATACTAAGCAATGCATCACAGTTAATCCAATATCACCTGGAGATATACACATATCTGAATTATAAATTAACTCTGAAAGCTCCTTTTCGTCATAACAAGCCCCATAAAACCAGACCTGCTCATTAAGATTATAATCGTTAGCAAGCTGTTTAAGCCTATCTTCATCTTCACCTGAACCTATGTATGTGATATTATATTTTTGCCCAGATTCATTAAAAATCTTCAATACTTGAAGTATCATATCTAACTGTTTTGCCTTTATTAGACGACCAATAAATATAAAATTCTTATTGGTATTTTTAAAATGGTCTGTATATATATCTGATGGCAAGATGCTTTTTCTTATTTCTAATTGTTTATCATAGTCCAATGAATTATGTACTGGAAATATTCTTTTATTCTTAAAGCCATCTCTAATCATTATATTTTTTGCATAATCACCATAGACTAATACTCCATCAGATAAATCATAAAAATTCTTACAAAGGAGTCTACTTCTCCATGAACCAACACCTTTCCAACCGTGACCCCATAATATTATCTTTTTACGTAGTAATTTTGACAAGAACAAAATAGTCCATTTACTTAAACATGTAAATTCTCCAATAAGTATAATATGAGAATAAGGCTTAAAAACATATTTTATAATATCTTTCTGCCATATAAAAGAGCCGACTCGACTATATCTGACCTCCTCAACATTATTTTTAAGTAATGAGTAATCCAGTTTCTTTATATCTCCTCCATTATTCCCGAAAACAAAATCGCACCCTAACTGCTGATCCATCAGTTGATAAATCGCTTTTCTGTAATGTGGAGCAAAATTAGTTATTAAACATTTTTTTTTAATTTTTCTCATTTTCTTTAATTGAAATTTTCTTACTTACTCTCTTGACGTTTTTTGCTAAAAACAAGAAGTATGATATTGATTATTAACATCACTAAGAAGCTAATAACTGTACCCCAAGCTGCTCCAAGAAATTGATATTTGTCTATAAGTACATTAAACATAATTATCAACAATATTGTGGTAATAATCCTACTGACCATAATTATATTTGACTTACCTTCCGCGATAATAATCTGATTACTTGCGTAAAACATTGTAGATGTTATTACTGATAAAGATAATATTTGGGTATATTTCACAGACAACATATATCTTCCTGCAGTTAAAATCTTCACAACAAAAGGAGAAAGAACAATAAATAAAGCAACGATTACGGATATACTAATTACCATTAGTAATATAAATTTTAAAGCTCTTTTATAATCTTTTTTTGCCATTGACTCAAAAATATCAGGTTGGAATGTTGAGTTTATTGATGTTGACATTAGAGTTAAATAAGCTGCAAACTGTACACCTACTACGTAATATCCTAACTCTACATAATTATCTAATCGTTCTAGCAGAACTCTATCATATCCTCTTGAAAAAAATTCTAACATTGCAGCAAACATTAGCGGTGCACAAAATTTAAGAATAACACCAAAATGTTTCCAATCAAAAGTTATATTAAATAGCTCTCTATTCTGCCATGCTGCCCACATAAAGAAAATAATACTACATACTAATGGAGCCAATAACTTTCCTACTGCCCCCCATTTCAACAAAACAACAAATAATGCTACCAGGGCTACACCTATTACTCCATTTACAACAGATAATCTAAAGAACTTTTTACTCTCGCGACTAATTCGATAGTCTGTTAACATTAAAGTATATATCCCAGTTAATGGAATAGAAAATACTGATAAGAATACATAGGGATAAATTGGCATCTCTGATTCTGCATTGAAATATTTCAAATATAAAATTAGTCCAATACAGCACATAATAGCCATAAATCCTGAAAAATATATTAGGGCTTTAAACAAAACAGCTTTCAGTTTGAACCTTTCATCTTCATTTACTTGATAATATGATTTAGTGTAATAATGCAACATATAAAATACTATTATAGGCGTAAATAGTACACTAAACGATGTGTAATAACCCGAGATAGCATAATCTGTTGGCGACATATTTATAGCCACTAATGGATTTACCGCCAAGCTTAACATCATTGGTATTATTGATGCTGATAAATACAATCCTATAGACTTCGAGTAGGTAGTTAATTTCTTTAAATCTATCATTTATATATCCTATTCTTTTATATTACTCTTTGTTATTTCAATAAAATTAGGGAATTTAAATATTATTTTAGCACATACTTATTGCTTTCTAAGCAATATTAGAATACAAAATCGTTATATTTAATTATTATAATCTGCCGTCTGTTAGGGCGGTTTCTAGTGTCCATTTGACGTCATAGACTACTGATTTTTCTTTCATCAGTGTGGCTAGGTTTAGTGATTTGAA
>JAWXTT010000155.1:0-5377 GCA_044433325.1 Bacteroidales bacterium | reverse complement strand
TTTCCGAGCTATTGCATCAGTAGAGGCTGAACATGAGAAACGTTACAGAAAATTATTAGCTAGATTAGAGGATGGTTCAACATTTAAACGTGACGAAGCTATATCTTGGCAATGTCGTAACTGTGGATATGTACATGTAGGAACAGAAGCTCCTGAGTTGTGTCCATCATGCGCTCATCCTAAAGCTCATTTTGAAGAGGAGAAAGCTAACTACTAATTAGATTAGTAAGGTTATCCAACCTATAAAAGTTATAAAGGATAGACTATCAGACAGAAAAAAATAATTAATTATGAAGTGATGCTAAATTTTTCTGATAGTCTATCCTTTTATTTTAAAACTCCCCCAACTATTGTTGTGGCATTTCACCTTGTGATTGAAGTGCTTTCATTAACTCTTGTAATTGCTCAGGATTTACATTTTCTGAGATATTATCCTTTATCTGCTGAGGAACGCCGTTAGGTGTTTCGCCCTGTGCCAATGCTTCCTTATCAGCTTGTATGCTTTGTAATAACTCATCAGCAAATGGGAAATTGCCATGTTGTAGCAACTGTTCTATGCTGATTGCATTGCGTTGCCACATTGTCAACAACCATTCGTTAGATAACATACGATAAGCAGGAGTGTTGATACTCTCCTCAACAGCTAAATCAAATTCAACATCACTAACTTTAACGGGATCATAATCTACTACTGCATTCTTACCTACAATATTTATAACGCGATGTGTATCGTAGAATTGTTGAATATTCTTCACTTTCTTGATAGTGCTATCAATAATAAATCCACTATATGAATCTAAGATATCTAATAGGGCAGTGCTAGAGTTATTATACTCCATATTAAAGTGTGATGCACTTTGTCCACTAAACCCTTTGCGTCCCTGTAATGCACCAGTTACTCCTGAAATCTCCTCCATCAGATTAATTTGCATTTGGAGTAATTCCCATAAACCGACATTAGTACTCTTATTGGCTATTTGTTGTGGCATCTGTCCACTACGCGTTGGATTATATACGATTAATCCATCTGGTCTAGCCCATTCACTAGCAAAATCTTCAATATTCTTATCCTCAGGGATAGCATCGTTAGGAACCATTAAGACTCCTTTAGCTGAACTTTTAATAACAAAATCATTAGTAGTTATCAATCGGTTCACATAACGTTGTTGATCAATTATATCTGATACGAATGAGTGTATCTCACCATCAATAAATGGATATAATTTAATAGTATAGGGGTGTGACTTATGGTTATAGGGAGTTTCTCCCTCAAGTAGTGTTTCACCCGTTGGTGTAAGGAAACGGTAGTACCATAAATCATCAACGAACCATTCAGTTTCAATAAGTGGGATATCATCTGTTGAAAGACCTTGAACAGCTCCATCCGCTTCACGTATTTTATTTTCAGTGATGATATCTTTCAGCTCATTACTCTCAATTTTATAATATTCACCTGTTAGGTAGTCATGACAGCGGTAGCGTGGTTTCTGCTCTTTGCTCCATATCTCAATAACGCGACACATCTGTTTATTGTACGGAACCAGAAAATCTATATTGCTTAGTTGTGAACTATCACCGAAATCAATGGTGCTGATAAATTCACGAGTTGCCTCGGCCGAATATATCTTTTTCAGTTGTTTGTAATCTCTATTATTATTGGCAAAGTTGCTACATAGTTGCTCGAAACTTAGGTCATGAATCTCACCAATCAGTGTTAAGTCCCAATGGCGGATATCACGCATGGCTGTGTCAAAAAAGATATGGTTACCACTAACTATATCTGTCCAACAATCTTTCTTATCGTTGCGCCATCCATAGGTTTCTTTATGAAATGCTGCTCCGCTTATCAGAAATTCTTCAAAACTGCGTGCGCTAATCTCTTTCAACCTGTTTAATTTACGATTTACTTGTAGGGCTATACTCATAGTTTCGCCAACACGTTGTTCATCTCGGTCGTTAGCGTAACAGGTTGGTTCTTTACTTTGATTACGATATACCCCTACTAGGGTGCGTACTAGTCGTCTTATAAGGTTGTTTTTCAGTGGGATACCCCCTTGTTCACGTATATACTCCTCTTCGGTTTTACTCTCACCATTGTGTTCAATAATATCACCCCATTGATTGCCATATGTGTATTGTTTATTTCGCTCACGCTCTTTGCGGAAACTATCTAGTGAGTCCCAATAACACTTTGCTTTAAATAGTAAGTCTTCATTTTTCTTTAATTTATCATAGCTGCTATTTTCAGCTGTTTTAATTCTAGTTGTGTTGGAAACTAGTTTTGATTTTGGAATTATTTTTCTCATTATCTTAGTTTTAATTTGCTGTTTTATGCAAAGTACGTATTTATATCTGCTCAAATCACTCTACATATTTACTCTACATATCTGTTAAAATGTAGAGTATCATCTGTTGATTTATTCAGTTATTTAGCTGAAAAATTATGATATGGGAAAATACTTTAAATTAGAGGAGTTGTGTAAAAGTAAAACAGCTAAGAAACTAGGGATAGATAATACCCCTGAAACACATGAACGGGCATCAATATTAGCACTGATTCATAACTTGTTAGATCCATTACGTAGCGCGTATGGTTTACCTATTACAGTTAATAGTGGATATCGTTGTAAAGAGCTAAATAGTGCAGTTGGTGGTGTATATGCTAGTCAACATACTAAGGGGGAGGCAGCTGATATAACAGCAGGTAGTCCAACTGAGAATCAGCGACTATTTGAATTAGTGCAACAGTTGGAGTTGCCTTTTGACCAACTAATAGATGAGCGTGGATATAGTTGGATACATCTATCATATGTGGGTGTGACTAATCGTAAGGAGGTGTTGCATCTATGAGAAATAATTACTTATTTATGCTAATATTATTTATTACTCTTTCGGGGTGTAAAAGTGTGGAGTTTGTCGAGAAACCTATCGAGGTTAAGTCGGTTGAGTATCGAGATAAATTGCGTGTTGATTCGATTCATTTACATGATAGTATCTATGTTCAGCGATTGAATGATACAGTTTTTGTTGAGCGTTTTAAAACTGAATTTAGATATAAATTACGTGTAGATACTTTAGTTAAGATTGATTCAATACCTGTTCCGTATGCAGTCGTTGAGAGGGTTAATAGTTTAACTACATGGCAAAAAGGGTTGCAAGTTTTAGGGTATATGACTATTGGGATGATACTACTAGGGTTAGTCTGTTTAATTATAAAAATATCATGCATTTAATACGTATTGGAGTAATAATTATCTTGATAATTAGTTACGTGATTACTAATATTATAACTGTTGAGATTAACGAGTGGAGTTATATGCTGATGCACGCTAACATCTTTCACTTAGCATGTAACTGTTGGTGCGCTTACTTTGTGATAAATGATAGATTGATTAATAGGTGGTTATTATTACCACTATTGGCAGTGATTGGGGCGTTTGCTTATGTGGTTACCCCTGTTGGTGATATCCCAACGGTAGGTGTGTCAGGTGCGTTATTGGCTATGGTGGGGATTAACTTATCAATGGCTATGACTAAGCGCAACTTGATAATGGTGGGTGTTATGCTACTGGTGTGGGGTGTTTTCCCTATGGTTAGCTTTGGGATTCATGCAGTAGGTTTGGCGATAGGGTGGTTAATAGGTATCTTTATGCGATATTATTATGACAACGGCGGAGTTAATAGAAATTAATAGTACTAGGGTTAATGGTTTCACTTGTGAATATGACCGCTTAACTGGCGAGGGTGCAGATGATTGTGAGCGATTCCGTATTGAGATTGAAGATTTTGTCTTGCCCACTCAGTGGCTACCTATCTCAATGCGTGATATTCCACTTGTAGAGTTGCTAATTAAGCATGGTTCAATTGAAGAGGTGCTAAACGCAATCAATCAAGAGGTAACGGATGAAAACTTACAACTGTTGATTAACTCACTGATACGGCTACGGTGTGCGCATGATTTCCAGTTTTGGGCATATAGCTATGTTAGGATTAAGGATAAAAAAGGGGGTGGAAATATCCCCTTTGCCCTTAATAGACCACAGCGTAAGGTATTAGCTGAGTTGGAGCGTATGCGCCTAGCAGAGCAACCTATCCGTATGATTATCCTAAAGGCTAGACAATGGGGTGGCTCAACCTTAGTGCAGATGTATATGGCATGGATTCAGCTGGTCCATAAGTCAGGCTATTACTCAGCTATTATTGCACACCAAACTAGTGCATCTAAAACCATACGTGCTATGTATAGTAAGATGATACGTGAATATCCACCTGAGCTATTAGGTGCAGATGATGATACACCATTAGCACTAACCCCTTATGAGGGTTCACATAGCGATGTTACCATAACCCAACGGGGTAATGTGGTGCGTGATAGTGTAATATGTATAGGTTCTATGCAAACGCCCGATTCTATTCGTGGGGGAGATATTGCCCTAGCACATATGTCTGAGGTAGGGATGTGGCGTGAGACGTTAGGCAAATCCCCAGAGGATGTTATCCGCTCCGTTTCATCCTCAATACTATTAGCACCCCTTACTATGGATGTGATGGAGAGTACAGCCAACGGAGAGAATAACCTGTTTCATAGCGAGTGGATAGCTGCTAAGAGTGGTGATTCATTACGTCGTCCTGTTTTTGTCGCTTGGTTCGAGATTGAGAACTACCAACTACCATTCGCTAGTGATGATGAACGATTAGCATTTGCACAGCGATTAATCACCAATAAAGATATAAAAGAGATAGCAAACGACCGAGAAGAGGCAGGCGCATATCTATGGTACTTGTGGAGTTCAGGCGCAACACTTGAAGCTATTAACTGGTATGTGAATATCCGCCGTAACTATAATAGCCACCACGCCATAGCATCAGAATACCCATCTGATGATATTGAAGCGTTCAGCCATTCAGGTTCAGAGATATTTGACCGCTATGCAGTTGAGCGATTACGTGAAACCTGTCGCACTCCAATAGCCATAGGTGATGTTAGCGGAGATAGTAGCGAGGGGAAACAAGCCTTACAGGGGTTACACTTCAACCAACGTGAGAATGGAGCATTATCCATTTGGGAGCATCCCGATAAAGATATAGATGTATCTAACCGCTATCTAGTAGTTACTGACGTTGGGGGTAGGGCGTTAACCTCAGACTACTCATGTATTACAGTAATAGACCGCTATTGGCTAATGTATGGTGATAACCCAGTAATAGTAGCGCAATGGTATGGACATTGCAGACACGATCAGCTAGCTTGGAAGATGGCACAGATAGCAGAATATTACAACCACGCACTATTAGTAGTAGAATCTAACACATACGAAACCCATAACACTGAGGGGGAACACTCCGATTATATCCTAGACCAGATAGCCAACGTTTA
>JAWXTT010000154.1:0-5422 GCA_044433325.1 Bacteroidales bacterium | reverse complement strand
CAGGCTTTCTATTCCTGTTCATCACTAACCTCAATATATTTCCCTGATAGCTTAACGGAGATTGGTTATCAGGCTTTCGGTTACTGTTCATCCCTAACAGCAATAGATTTACCTGATAGCTTAACGGAGATTGGTAGTTCTGCTTTCTCTGACTGTTCATCACTAACAGCTATAGATTTCCCTGATAGCTTAACGGAGATTGGTGGGACTGCTTTCCTTTCCTGTTCATCACTAACTGCAATAGATTTGCCTAAAAGCTTAACGGAGATTGGTGGTTATGCTTTCTATTACTGTTCAAAGTTAACGGATATTAAGGTGAATTGGGAAACGCCACTAACGGTTACTTCAGCTGAAGTATTTTCAACATACTCAACGGCTACATTAACGGTGCCTGTGGGGACGTTGGAGGCTTATAAGGCGGATTCTTTCTGGGGACAATTCTATAATATAGTTGAGGATAGCACCCTAGCAGTTGAGGATATAGAGATGGATGATAGTGCTAAGGTATATACTGTGAATGGTGTTATAATGATTAGTGGTGCTGAGGATGGTGCAGCTATTAAGGTTTATAATCTAAATGGTGTAAATGTAGCTAATGGCGTAGTGCTAGATGGCACAGCGCAAATAGAGCTACCAACTGCTAGCGGTATCTATATTGTTACTGTTGGTAATCAAAGTTACAAGGTTGTGCGATAGCGCAAGTTACAGGTTGCAGGTTAGAAGGTTGCAGGTTGTGGGTGTTTCCTCACGGCTTGCAACCTTTCTTATGTTGTTACCCTCCAAACGTGTCATCCTCGACCCCGATCGGGGATCTTTTCAGTTGGTAGCAGAGTTAGTAACTTTAGATGTCAATTGCTAAGGCTTATGTTTTAACTGCTAAGGCACCCGATCGGAGTCGGGTGTGACATTGGCAGGGAATAACCATTCGGGATGTTAATTGAAAAGGTGCTGAATTAAATTCAGCATGACAGCGTAGGTGGAAACAAAATAGGTTAACACTATAACGGTCGTGAATGAATGACTGTGAGGGTGCTAAATTTTCCGTTATTCTCCGTTATTTCCGTGAGGGGTAACTGTTGATTTTAGAGCTTGGTCATATTTGACTATGCGTGAGTGGGAGTTGCTGTCAACTGTTAGTAGCGTTATTAGGAAGAGTATTGCGGTTATTGATGCGGCTCGCCAGAGGGGTTTATCAATGAATATTATTAGTAGGGATGCTATGATTATTAGTAGTGGAATCCATCGGTAAATGGTGCTTTCGGTGCTTGTGATGGTCGCTTCGGTGCGTTGAATTTCTGCTTGCACAAACTCGGTTGGATTCTCGCTGTATGCTATTGGGAATGCTTTTAATCGGGTGTAGTTGTTATAGGTAAGTCCGCCACCTATGATTAGTAGCAACCCACCGCACACGGCAAATGGAATAATATATGCCTTGGCAATCTCAGTTTTGCCTAATTGCCAAAAGCCAATTGAGATTACCACAAAAAGAACTCCTGCTAAAATAAAAAACTTAGATGAAAAGATTTCATCCTTTGCCCACTGTGTGGCTACTGCTAAAATATCCATACTCTTTTCCTATTTATTATTATTATTCTTTATCCTTATTTCGTCCAAATACAATAGCTAAAACTAAGGCTGTTATCAATATTCCTAAAAAGAAACCTGCGCCCTGAACATAATTGCGGAGGTTTATGTCAGCCTCAACAAATAAGATATATGCTATCACAAGATTAAATACTCCCCATAAGACATTTACCACTGCTGAGGATTTACCTTTAACAGGAGGTGAGGCAAATGGTGAGTGAAACTCTTTGCCATGTACCCCAGGAATCAGATGTGGCAGTGAGTTTGTCAGAAAAAAGCCTAAACAAGCTGCTATAAAAAAGTCCATTTTTTTACTGTTTTAAGGGAAGCTCTAAAACTGATTTATCAATATTTAAGAACTTCCCATAAATTTAATATTATCAATTAACTATGTATGCCTAGTCGCATAGGTCTGTGCCATGCTAAACGTATATCTACATATTATTGTCATTGTGATACAACCACTTGTCATACTCAAACATCAACTCCGCCTCCATAGATATAAACAAACAAATAGCCACTACAGCCATCAACAAAGGCAAACTCAACATACACTAAACAATTAATTAAGACCCTAAAGATACAAAATTAAAACAAAAATAAAGAAACAAAGTTACCTCAACCATAAAAAATAAAATCATAGAACTTCGAGTCCAAGGATTTTATCCCCATGAGTTGAATAGGGCGAGGCAGTTTGGTGCATCGTGAAGAAAAAAAAGCGGAGCGTACTTTTAGGTACGTGAGCATTTTTTATCAAGGGATGTGCCAAAATCACCGCCCTATTCAGCTCATACTAGGCTTTTACGCGCTCAACGTACGACCCATTCCTAGTATCAATCTTAACCTTATCACCTACATTGATAAACAAAGGCACACGTACTTCAGCACCAGTTTCAACAGTAGCAGGTTTTAATGTGTTAGTAGCAGTATCACCCTTAACACCAGGTTCAGTGTAAGTTATCTCAAGAACTACATTCACAGGCATTTCACAAGTTAGGATCGTATCAGTAGCTGCGTGAACCATAGCTTCACACACATCACCCTCTTTGAGGAACTGTACGCCATCAATGCTTTCACCTTGTATTGATATTTGGTCATAAGTTTCCATGTGCATAAAGTTATAACCCATATCATCTTTATATAGGTATTGGAATGGACGACGTTCGATACGTACCTCCTCAACCTTAACACCTGAGTTCCAAGTTTTGTCAATAACGCGACCTGTTACAACATTTTTAAGTTTAGTACGAACGAAAGCAGGACCTTTACCTGGCTTAACATGTAAAAACTCAACTATAAAGAAATAAGTGCCATCAATATCAAGACACATTCCGTTTTTAAAATCAGCAGTACTTGCCATAAATCTTAATTATTATTTATATTATTCAATTTGTTATTTTCTATCTTTACATCAATAGTATGGTGCAAATTTATAAAAATTAGTCGGTGTTTCAAAAAGTTTAACCCATTGTATAAGATATTTATAAAAAAAATGCTCTAAACTTAGCTTTACTGTTGTGAGATTAAAAATGATTGACTATTTTTGCACACCGAAAAGATAGAACAAAGATAGAACAAAAGATAGAATAATAAAAACGAAAAAAATATACGGTAATGAAAAGAACATTCCAACCTTCAAACAGAAAAAGAGTTAACAAACATGGTTTCCGTGAAAGAATGGCAACTGCAGATGGTCGTAAAGTATTAGCACGTCGTCGTGCAAAAGGACGCGCTCGTCTATCAGTTTCTGACTCAATCCGCAAATAAGATATACTCTTATAAGATATAATAAGGGTTGCCTAACATTAGTAGTTAGACAACCCTTATTGTCGTATTATGACAATATGATAGCTACTTATTAAGCAATATGATAGCTACTTCATCAATCGCTTAACGCCAGTCTTTTCCAACAACACGTTAACAGGTATAGCAAGTGCGAAACCACAGAACATAGCCATCTGCATCATAAACCAAAAGTCCCATGAAAGATGCGATAAGCCACTGTGTTTATATATCTCAAAATAAGCAATTGCCATCCACGCAACCATACCTATCTGCCAGGCTGTTAGGGAGAAAAAATCTACCTTGATAGTTTCTTTAAACGCCTCACTAACCGAAATTTTCTGTATCTGAGTAATTGCCATATATTGAAAATAAGCCCCAAAGATAAATGCCAATATATAATCAACCAACCAACCACCATAAATAACAGAACCAGCGACCGCAACAGGGATAAAATATAACAAGATAGCCCCTACTATATCAGCTAAAGTACAACCTGCACCACAATGTAATGTTGACAACACTATACGCTGCTGGTAGGTACGATTACTACCCATATCCATCATTGAGGAATCCATAGTACCATTCATATCCATTTTCATCTTATGCTTAGGCTCTGCCCTACCAAACCAGAAATAAGCAGCCAACGCAAATACCCCGCCCCAAAGAGCTGTCAAGAGCCACACACTACACATCACACGCATAGGTTGCGGACGTTTACCCAAATCAAAGAAGATTATTACAGCTGAAATCAGAGCCGTAACAACGGACACCACAGATAGACAATTCAATATTAACATATAAACTTTTTTAGATTTAAAACACAACTAATCTATCTAAAGTTTATCAGACTCTATAATTATTATTAAATATGTGTATAGATGAAGACTCCTTTTATATAAATGACTATATAATTGATATATAGTTTAAAGACGGTTATTATCAGCGTAACTATAATAGTCACCCTGTACCACTATAAGGTGATCCATAACACTCATATCCAACATTGCGGCAGCGGCTGATATATTAGCCGTTAACTTATCATCATAATCACTAGGTTCGGAGTTATTAGATGGATGGTTATGTACCAATATTATTGAACTTGCTAGATTCTCAATAGCTAGTTTCATAATTATCTTAACATCAACAATGGTTGAATCGACCCCACCCAGAGTTAATCTAAATTTACCTATAACACGATTTGAACGTTTCAACAATATCACCCAAAACTCTTCATGGGTTAAGTATTGTAGGTCATGACGGATATAATCGTACAATGAGATTGAATCCTTAATAATCGATTCGTCACTAACACCCTCCTCAGCTAAACGTTTCCCCAACTGTAACGCCGCTAGTAGAGTTATAGCCTTAGCGTCCCCCACCCCTTTAAAAGCGCGTGTTAACTCCTTAATATTGCGTTTCGCCAAATTGAATAACTTATTATCCGCTGAATACAAGATACGCTGTGACAAATCAATTACAGACTCACCCTGCGAACCACTACCCAACAAGAGTGCTATCAATTCAGCTGTTGATAGAGCAGATACACCATATTTAATTGCTTTCTCGCGAGGCAAATCATCCACCGCCATATCCTTTATTTGACGATTGTGTTTAGTTTGTGCATCTTTTTCCATGGTAATTATTTCCCTTTGCGTATTAATATTTCCTCCTCTACATCTCTACCTTGTCTAAAAAGTATCTTTTGGGTGAATGCTTTAATAAATCCAACACCATAGCCACATAACTGTATCATACTAGTAACAATCGACAACAACGCTATCTTTAATCGCTTAGTTGACACTAATGCAGTAATAAATAATAAGACTAGATATAACGCTAATGGCAAAATTGTCATCCAATTCCATAAAATAGATAAAAGCAGCATTGCAAATACACCTAGCAGAAAACAAGCGGGCAACATATGTACTAATTTCAATGATTTAGGATATAACAGGTATAGTGTTATACGCGACATACCGAACACATAAATCTGTTTGGTAAATAGTTTAAGATTAACTCGCCGCTTATGATATACATAAGCTGAATTTATTAA
>JAWXTT010000153.1:0-5429 GCA_044433325.1 Bacteroidales bacterium | reverse complement strand
CTGTTGCAAATGGTGTAGCTTGTTGTTCAGTCTGTACTGATTCAACTTCGATACGGCTACCTTGAATCATTCCACTAGGAGCGAAGAATGTAGCTACGATACTTAATACTGCTACGATAATAGCTAGTACCCATGTTGCTTTTTCAACACCTTGCGTTGCGTTACGAACTCCTACTATTTGGTTAGCTCCCGAAAAATTAGATGCTAAACCACCACCTTTAGATTTTTGAATAAGTACTATACCTATTAATAAAATAGATGCTATAAGAATTAAACACGATAGAAATATATATATTCCACTCATAATATTTTATGCTTTAAAACGTTCGTTAATAATAAGTTTCTTTAGGAAACGTATTTGGTCTGCAAAGTAAATACTTTTTTCTGAATTAGTCAAACTAATTTTGGTAATAATTTCCAGTGCCTTAGCATATTTGCCCTGCTTTATGTAAATTTTTGCCAAACTTTCACTTAACATCGAGTCATCATACTCTTCAGGTTCATCTACTGGTGCGTTATTTATTGAGCTATCAGCAGGTTCTGGGGCAGATTCGGTTGGTGTATTTCTATTTTGAATAAAGTCATTAATACGTTGATCATTTTCAGATAGATCAACCCCTTGAAGTGCTGATTTTTCATCAAATTCAGCGGCTAGCAGAGTTGCATATTCTGGCGTTGGATTAAAAATCTGTTGAGCTATCAACTCCTCCTCACGTGAAGATGTTTTGCCAAAACTTTTTAGGAAACTATCTATTGTTGAAACGGTGTTAACCTCTTCATGCTCCTGTGGCTCTGGGTAGAATGTGTCTAAAGCTGCTGAATCAGTATTTGATATTGAGTATAAAATAGCGCGTTCAGGTAACATCATAGCTAAACGTGCAACTAATTGTTTGCTCTCCTGCGCATCCAACTCCCCTTGGGTGGCGCGTTGTAGTTTAAGCAGATGGGGCAGTATAAAATATGGGTAATCCTTAACAGAATTCTCATAGACCCTGTTGCTAATAGCTTCACCGCTATCCATAATATCTTTAAACTCAGCTAATGCACTCATAATGTATCTATTTTACCAGTTGCCTATTGTTGCGTTAAAGATAAGATCTGCTATCTCCTCACATATCTCGTCACAGAGTTGTTCCTGTACATCAGTTAATAGCTCTGAGCTAGAGAAATCACGGTAAGCTGAGAATGTCTGGTCAATATCTGACCCAGGCATCTTATTATTGTTATACTTTACACGTATCGCTATTGTTAAGCGCGTCTGTGTTGCGTATGCATCATCCCCTACCGCTTGTGGTGTTAGCTCGTAACGCGTAATCTCACCCTCCATAGTTAAGTCACTATTAGGATTATTGCTTACTTGCAGGCGTGTTTGGCGTGTTATCATATTATCTAACTCCAACTCAAACATCTGCTGAAGTGGTGCATATACTAATGCTGCCCTAATTGGAAAACTAGATATATAAATTGTTTTATAAATATCATAATTTAGGGTAGCACCATTAAATTTATAGCTAATAGTACACGCTTGTAGTGTGCATACTACTAATAGTGATGTCAATATTCGTTTTATCATAATGCAAATATACTATTTAGATAAGAAATTGTCACTATTCCAATCCATATTCCTTTATTTTTCGGTAAAGTGTACGTTCTGATATCTGTAACTCCACGGCTGTTTTCTTACGTTTCCCACCATTGCGCTCTAGCGCGTTAATGATGGTCATACGCTCAGTATCCTCTAGTGTCATTGAGGATTGCCCCTCAACAGAGCTGATATCTTTAAATTCAGATGCGCTAATATCTATATCGTTATAATCTGAAAATTTAACTAATGAGTTTATATGTGAGATAGTTGGTTCAATGCTACTACCCTCATCCTCCTCATCGATATAATCAAATTTCTTTTTAATTGCGGTTGAAACACCTCCACTATTTATCTCAGCTATCTCTTCGCGTAGCTCCTCTAACTCTTTACGCATACTAAATAGCATCTTAAACAGCATCTCACGCTCGCGATTATAATCAAAGGTTGGTTCAGAGATTACCGCTGGCTTATACTCGGCATCGCTTTTTGGCAAATATCCACTTAGCAACTGCTCATCTATCATTTTTCCAGCTTCAAAAAGTGCTATCTGTTCTATAATATTCTTTAGCTGACGCACATTACCAGGCCAACGATATTTAAGTAGCATATTTTTTGCTCCCATGCTGAACTCGATAATAGGTGTTTTATATTTCTCGGCAAAATCTGATGAGAATTTACGCGTTAACATAACTATATCATTGTCACGATCACGCAATGGTGGAACCTCGATATGCACCGTTGATAGACGATAGAATAGGTCCTCACGAAAACTACCCTCAGCTACCGCCTTAACCATATTCATATTGGTAGCGGCAACGACACGTATATTAGTCTTTTGCACCTCAGATGAACCTACCTTAATAAACTCACCACTCTCCAACACACGCAATAATCTAGCTTGTGTAGTCAGTGGTAACTCGGCAACTTCATCTAGGAAAATTGTACCACCGTTAGCCTCCTCAAAATACCCTTTTCGTGAGGAGATAGCACCTGTAAAAGCACCCTTCTCATGACCGAAAAGCTCTGAATCAATAGTCCCTTCGGGTATCGCACCACAGTTAACAGCAATATATTTGCTATGTTTTCTTGAACTATTATTATGTATAATTTTAGGAAAAAACTCCTTACCAGCACCACTCTCACCAGTGATTAACACCGACAAGTCAATAGGTGCAACCTGCATTGCACGCCCTATTGCATTCATTAGCGTAGCAGCATTACCTATTATTGAGAAACGTTGTTTTACTTGTAGTATCTCAGGTGATAAATTTTTATTTAGTTCCATCCCCTATTTGTATATTTATGTTGAATATGTTCTATTTCTTAAAAAATCTCCTAACTCCTCGATTGATGTATAACATCTCATCTGCTTTACCGTTATTGGTTCACCTATGGCAACCTGCACTTGAGTACCACGCTTGTTAAATACCTCTGAGGGGAGTAATAAACTCCTCAACCGCCAATGCACTACCCCCAACAGATTAAACCATATACTATTCCCTCCATAAAAATGGATAGGTACAACAGGCACATCTAGTTGCTGTATCAATCTAATTATTGATGGTTGCCAAACCCTATCCTCCACCCTCAAGTTAGGATGCAGTTTTGACACCGCCCCAGATGGAAAAAAACCTACGGGATTACCTTCACGCAGATTACTTATCACCCCTCTGATACCACGCATAGTAACCATACGTTTTTCAGATATATCTGATGAGAATGGATCAACTGCAATAAAATTCCCCCTCATAGCTCTGATATAGTTAAGCACCATATTAACCATTACCTTAAACTCAGGGAATCGCTCCCCTAGCAATTTAATTAATATAATCCCATCCAACGCTCCGAATGGGTGATTAGATACCGTCACAAACCTACCACTACTAGGTAGCTTATCTAAACGTGATTCATTCACAACCTTTAGTGTGATATCTAAATCCGTGAGCAACCGTTCAACGAACGCCACCCCTGTAACGTCACAATTTCTGGAATGTAAATCATTAACTTTATCAATTGAGAGTGCGCGCATTGCCCAATTAGCTAACCACTCACGCCCCTCAAAAATTGGTGACATATCAGATAAATCATTATAGTTTACGACCCCACCCTCTATTGATAGCTTATCCATACTATTCGTTTAGCAAATTTAAAATATATAAGTTACATAACCAACAAAATATAATAGTAAAATGTTAACAGAGTAAACAAAAAAGAGCGTATGACCCTAGTTATCAAACCAGCACACACCATTGGACAAGATATTTTAGATTGGATAATATCCATTGTTAGCACCATTGGCCTAGATGATAACCAACAGTTAATCAGCCAGTTGATATATATTGCAATAGTCATTGGATTAGCATTTGCCATCGGCTATTTAGCTAAATGGTTATCTATACATCTGATAAATAGGATTAGTGCGTATCGCAAATTACACTCACGTAATATCTCGCACCAGTGGCGCGAGATTTTTATCAAAGCCAGCAATATACTTCCAGCCATCATTATGATGTTACTCTCACCCATGGCGTTCGATAACGATGCCGCCATTCAGCGTGCTATTCATCGTGCTATCTGGATATATATGCTAATATTAATAGCGAGGCTGATTAATTCCATTGCCAACACCCTATGGCTAGTTTATGATAGGCGTAATAATGTTAAGAATCACCCCTTGAAAGGATTACTGCAACTAACCTACACCATAGTATGGTTGGTTGTTCTAATCCTTATCATATCTATAATAATAGGGAAATCCCCCGTTGTACTATTGACAGGACTAGGAGCATTTGCAGCTATCCTTATGTTAATATTTAAGAGCAGCATATTAGGTGTAGTTTCAGGGATACAGCTATCACAGAACGATATGGTACGTGTTGGGGATTGGATTGAGGTGCCAGGAACGCTAGCCAACGGAACTGTTGAGGATGTTACCTTAACAGTTGTCAAGATACGTAATTGGGATAATACCGTAGCTATGCTACCCCCTTACAGTCTTGTGAATAATTCGTTTCAAAATTGGCGAGGAATGAGCGAATCAGGAGCGCGCCGCATAGCACGCCATTACCTAATAGATATGGATAGCATCCAATTCAGCACCCCTGAAATGTTAGATCGCCTAAGCCAGATACCACTGCTAACAGATTATATAGCACGTAAAAGTAATGAGCCACCAACTAATGAAGTTACCGATGACACCATCAAAGGGGACACAAGCACTAATCTGGGTATGCTACGCACCTATATGAATATATATCTGCGTAACCACCCTAATATCTCACAAACCTCAACACTAATGGTACGTACCCTAGCACCAACACCACGCGGAATACCCTTTCAGCTATACTGTTTCACCACCACCACTGAATGGGTCAAATATGAAGCTATCCAATCAGCCATCTTTGAGCATCTAGCCGCCATAATCCCCCAATTCGGGTTATATATCTACGAAAGCACCTCAGGGCGTGACACCGTCAATAGCGGCTTGCTAGAGGGAGGCTACAACCCACACGCAATTAATGGACTACCCATCAAGACCTTGAGATTTAAATAACTGAGTTATGGTATATCTATTGTTATTTGATATTACTGTATTTTAGATATATTTTAATTTTTCTTTATTGAACGGAGGTTTTAATATTAAAATAGACATTATTGGTTGCATCTGTACAAATTTAAAGATAGATTGATTTAATTAAAAAATAATTAAGTTATCTTTGAATATCTAAAGGGGACTTCTAAAAATTAAAGTTTTGATATTCAATAAATTATCACTATCTTTGTAGTGTAATATAAAGTACAACCACTATGATTTTTAAGAGTACAGGTAAACGAGGATTGTTCG
>JAWXTT010000152.1:0-5460 GCA_044433325.1 Bacteroidales bacterium | reverse complement strand
AGAGTGAACCATACTACCACTACCATATCCAGCCATATTAGGTGGCATGCTACGTGATGGAGCTGATAAATTCCTTTTAGATAGTTCTATTTTAGAGTTTTTACCCCTAATCTCACCATTATAAGCCGCACTCTCCATCTCACGGTCATAGCGTAAACCATTAATTATCAACATCCATGTGTCAACACTAACCTTATCAACCGTTGCATCCTGTACAATATCAACTAGACAGCGATACGCCTCGACAGCCTCCTGCTCAGTTATACCTGTACGATACATAGCATTCTCCAAAGCATTTACCGATATTGGTAAATTCTCCTGTGCAATAGCATCTAAGTCACGATCTTTATATCGTTTAGCATTACCTTCATTATATCTCTTATTAGCTCTATGACGTAAATCAGGATTAATAGAAGCATCAATCACATCATCACCGAAATTGTCTAACATATACAGATATGGATCTTCGCCATTAATCAGTTTCAAGAACAGTTCACCTAATTTAGGATGTTCATCAAATGCTGCAATCAACTTATCGTTGTTTAGCTCATAGTCCGACAATCTCTTGTCGTAATTGTCGTAATCTTGATTAATAGCATCAAAATAATCATCATCGCTCATAAAATTCGTTTCAGGACGTTGCCCTTTCACTCGCTCATAAATTTTTTCACGAGCACTCTTAATAATCTCATTGTTAATTTGTTTCATAATCATTTTTTAATTATATATTGCAAATTTAAAGTGAATACCTAAAAAAATATTTCTACATTTTTACTGAAAAGATATTAACTTTATATAACTTTATAGAAATTAACCAATGAGTACAAAAGGACGTATAAAAGAAAACAGAGATGAAAGGGATCGTAATCTACTAGATGCATATTATAAAACACTATCAGAAACGCCTTTCCCTATTGATATGAAAAAAGTTTATGCTGAGACTGTTAGACAATCTTCGCCACAATTCTGGATTAGTTCAGAACAGGCACTAAAGATTATCTCGGACATAAAACGTGGAGTAAAAAAGATATCATCCATGCGCAGTGAATACGCAAAGATGATAACTACAATTATGGAACGTATGGATAAACTGAAAGAGAGCAATCCAGAGTTATCGAATAAAATAAGAGCTGAAAAAGTAATTTACTCAAAAGCTCCAAGCTATTACATAACTCCCAAAAGCGCGAAAACCATAATACATCGCATACGCCGCGATATGAAAAAGGGAAAGCTCTAAAAATCACAATGGGGGAATCTATCAGCAGACTCCCCCATTACACATAGGAAACAAAATACAAATTAATCTAATTAAAAAATATCATTTATATGAATGGATAGTTGGATTAACTAATAGTTATACTCCTTTGACACCTGTCGTAGGTTAGTACAACCCAATGTGCGTAAGTCAGTTATGAAATTATACCTACAATTTATATATTTCAACTCAGTATCGTACGAAACATCTAGTATTTTAAGTTGATTATTATTACATATTAATCGTTGTAATAGATATTGATTAGTTAGAGATAGTTCTATTAGGTCGTTATATGAACAATCAATAAACTCAACCTTTGGGCAATCCTCAATGGTAAAGGTTGTCAAATTATTATATGAACACACCACATCCATCAATGCATTACAATCTCTGAAACCCAATGTTTTCATATTATTATCACTACACATTATCGAAGCCAACGATGGCAATTTGGATATAATCATAGTGATAATTTTATTATTATTCACATTAAGGTTTTGTAGATTCTCAACTCCTATTAAATTAAGTGCAGTCAACTTATTACGTGAGCAATATAAGTTTTTCAGACTAGTACAATTATCCACTAACAATGTTTCAAGATGGCAATTAGATACCGATAAAGTTTCCAATGTAGATGTATTGCTAACATTCATCTCAACGAATAGGTTTCGACTAAAATTCATATCCTTAATCATAGGGACATCAGCCAGTGAGATATCATCGATTCTATTATTATTAGCAATTAATTTAGTCAATGATGGTAGCTTATTTAAATCTAACTTAGATATTATATTATGACTAATATTAATCTCCTGCAGCGCGCTACAACCTGTAATGTCCACAGCAGTAATCTTATTACGTGAAACATCTACTCTGGTAACTGCATCTAATCCTGACAAATCTAGCTCACCTGCTAAATGCTTATCCTTCCAGATAATTTCAGAAACACGTCCATTACTCCACATGACCCCTACCCATGATGATGGGCTGTTCATATTTACACCTAATGTCGCAGCATTAGTGCCACCCCTCTCTGAATTTTGGCTCAGAAAACCTTGTAAAATCTTAATGTCATTACTATTCTGAGCCTTAGCTACAACAGTAAAAGTTAACATAACAGCAAATAAGAAAGCTACTTTTTTCATAAAAAACAGTGTTAATATTATAATCCTAACACAAGGTTAGTTTTATAATATTAACACCGAATAGAAAAAATAGTTTACTCTTTATAACTATTTTTTAAGAATTACCTCAGTATCGTTTATGATAATATATCCATTCCTATATAACATTCCCAATGTTTTCTTAAAATCTTTCTTGCTACATTTAAATTCAGCTTTTATATCTTCTGGCGAAGATGAATCGGTATAGCTCATCTTTCCACCATTATCTTTCATAAAGTCTAATATAATATCTGCTAGAGATTTGACTCTAACCACACTTTTATTAGATGTAAGTGAGATATCTAGCTTATCATCTGAGCGCACATTCTTAATATATGCCGTCATTTTTTCACCAATATTTATAGGTTTAAAAATCTCGTTATTATATACCAAACCTGAGTACATATTATCAACAACAACCTTATATCCTAAATCCGTTCTCTTCTCTACGACAATCTCAACCGTATCATTTATTTCATATCTAGGACTCTTATTATCAAGGAACTTATTAAGTTTAGCCGAAGCTACCACACGTTGCGTATTATGGTCAACATACAGATATACTACGTATGAATTACCTATTTCCATACGCACCTTCTGTTCACTAAAGGGAACAAATAAATCTTTCAATAAACCCCAATCCATAAATGCACCGTAACGAGTTACAGCAGTTACTTCAAGGAAAGCAAAATCCCCTACCATCGCTTTAGGTGTTTCAGTTGTAGCAACTAATCTATCCTCTGAATCGGTGTAAATAAAAACCTCGATTTCATCATCCACTTTCATCTCCTCAGTTACATACCTCAGAGGTAATAGAATCTCAATATCATCACCTCCATCTAAATAGAAACCAAAGTCCACACCCTTCTTAATTACCAACTTATTTACCTCACCTATCCTAATCATCCTTGACATTTTTAAGAACTCCCATTTTAATTTTTCATTATTTTTATGGGTCAGTTTTTAGAACTCCCCTTAAATTATCTACGAATATCGGTATAATTTTGTTAGTAGTAAAATTTTCATCTTTAATTATTTTGTATTAATTTTATCTGAAAATATTTTCACTATGAGTATAAATAAGATTTTAATACGCATTGCATTAGTAAGTATTTGTATATTAGGCATTTGCATAAGTTGCGATAATAATAAAGGGAGAGTTAATCCAATTAATTTTATTACTACCAAAAGTAGTGATACATCATTATTTGAACTTAACAATGGTAAATATTGTCAGAATATCATAAATATTCAAGCAACTTTACCCATTAATCAATATGATTCAATCAAATTAGATAGTATTACTAACCTATTATTATTCAATATTGATACTAAAACTATCAATAATTCGGAGATATTTACAGAATATTGCAAAAATCTAAAAGCTGATTATGGTCAACCGAGCAATATTGAGAGTGTTCAAAGAGAGCAAATTTTATATGATAATCATACAAATATTAATATTAAGCCTGTTTATAACAAAAACGATATAATATCCTTAGTCAAGAGTGTGATTACCACTAATAATAGAGATACAACAGCTAATAGCAACAACTATTACAATATAGATATCAGAACAGCTAAAGAGATAAGTTTGGTAGATTTATTTGCTAATGAAGATTTAGAGATTGTTCAACAAATACTAGTTAACAACCTATTTAATCAATTAGAGATAACTAATGCTGATGAATTGGATGATTTCGGTTATTTTGACGCTAATAACATTATAGCTACTAATAACTTCTATTTTACTGATAATGGAATAGTGTGGTGCTACCCTGTATATGAGATAGCTTGTTATGCGGTAGGTGAAACTAATATACTAGTTACCTACAATCAGTTAGAATCAATATTAATTAAAAACTAGAAATAGATAAAAATAAAATGGATTGTATATTAAAATATTACCCAACACTTACTGAAACACAAATTAAACAATTCCAACAACTAGGAGTGTTATATCCTGAGTGGAACGAGAAAATTAATGTAATCTCACGTAAAGATATAGATAATCTTTACCCTAACCACATTTTACACTCGCTAGGTATATCTCAGATGATTAACTTTAGTGATGGGACTAAGGTTCTAGATATGGGAACAGGTGGAGGTTTCCCAGGTATTCCATTAGCAATACTTTTCCCCAATGTACAATTCCATTTAGTTGATCGTATCGCTAAAAAGATACGTGTAGCAACTGATATTGCTGAACGTATTGGCTTAACTAATGTAACACTGCAACAGGGGGATATTGGCGAAGTGCGTGATAAGTATGATTTCGTGGTTAGTCGTGCCGTAATGCTACTGGAGGAGTTAGTCCCATTAATTCGCAAGAATATCTCTAAAGAGCAACGCAATGGATTACCTAATGGATTAATCTGTTTAAAGGGTGGCGATTTACATCATGAGATAAAAGTAACAAAATTACCATCATTAGTAACTAAGCTAAGTGATTACTTCGATGAAGAGTTTTTCAAAACTAAAAATGTAGTTTACGTACAAATTTAAACCCATAATCATTATGAAGATAACAAAATTTACAGTCAATTCATTTGGCGAGAATACATATATATTGTGGGATGAATCCTCACATGAGACTATTATTGTAGATCCAGGGATGAGCAATGATAACGAGAAAAATAAGTTAGATAAATTTATCTCAGATAACAAGCTAATTATAAAACATCTAATTCTAACACACCTACATATAGATCATATCTTAGGTGCAAATCATATATCTGAGAAATATTCGCTCCCTATTAGTGGTAATCCAGAAGATAATTTCTTAGCAGCACGTGTAGCAGCCCAAGCAGATATGTTCGGGCTACCATACAGCGGCGGTAGTATTGTTATAACTAAAGAGCTTAAAGAGGGGGATAAATTAACACTAGGAGATGAGACCTTACAGATAATATCAGTACCAGGACACTCACCAGGTAGCATAGTAATTTATGCTCCTGATAGTAGCATACTGATAGTAGGAGATGTACTATTTAACCAAAGCATAGGACGTACCGACCTACCAAAAGGTGATTATGACCAACT
>JAWXTT010000151.1:0-5492 GCA_044433325.1 Bacteroidales bacterium | reverse complement strand
TAATTACTGAGTGGCGTGAGTTTATTAGTAAACACCCTAATGAGAGTATTGAGCAATGGCTAAAATACCTTGATAGTGAAAATGCACAACCTCGCATTTATGTAAACGAAAGTGATAATATAGTACGAAAGATGAGCCTTTCGACATACTCTAGCCGCTACAAGGTTATGATTATATGGTTACCTGAGAGAATGCAACCTGAATGTGCTAACAAGTTACTTAAAATCATCGAAGAACCATTTCTTGATTCCATATTTATATTAGTCAGTGATAACCCAAAGGAGATATTACAAACTATCTATTCACGCACACAACGTTTTGAGCTAAAACGACTTACTACACAACAAATAGCAGGATACCTAAGCCAAACATATAGCATAGATATTGCTGAAGCAACAGCTATTGCCGCTCCTGCTGATGGTGATATTATAGTTGCTGAGGATGCATTAATGCTTAACAATGAGAATAAGGAGTTTTTAGAGCTGTTTATGCAACTGATGCGAATATCCTATGTTCGTGATATAAAAGGTCTAAAAAAATGGTCTGAAAGTGTAAGTGCGCTTAAACGTGAGAAGTGTCGTAGATTCTTAACATATTGTGCTAGAATGTTACGTGAGAACTTTATATATAATATGCATATCAATAGCATTAATTACTTAAATAGAGAGGAGGAGTCGTTTAGTCGCAAATTCTCACCATTTATCAATGAACGTAATGTCGAAGCTATCTTCAAACAGATAACTACTGCTGAATCAGATATACACGCTAATGCTAATGCTAAGATTGTACTTTTTGATTTAGCATTACAGATAACACTACTAATCAAATAGTTAACCGCAATGAAACCATTTCTAAAACAGATAGCTGAATTATATATCAAGAATGATTCAACTGAACTATATAAATTTTGTTTTATATTCCCCAATCGTAGGAGTGGTATATTTTTTAATAAATATTTAACAGAGTGCAATAGTAGCAACTTCATACTTCCTGAAATTACTACTATTAATGACTTTATTAATAGCGTAACAGATTCAGTTGAGGCTAGTCGCATCGAGATGCTATTTACCCTATACTCCGAATATAAAAATTTGTCGGAAGAGATAGATGATTTTGACCAATTTATCTTTTGGGGAGATATGTTGATTAATGACTTCAACGATGTTGATAAATATATGGCTGATGCCAAACTCCTTTTCTCAAATGTCAAGGAGCTAAAGGAGATTAGCACATCCTATTTGAGCAAGGAACAAATTGAGATTATCAACAAATTTTGGGGTGAAGAGCGTGGAATAGAACCTATCGAGGAGTTTTGGAAACACCTTCATGAACCCAATTCTGATAGTACTAATAAACAGAAATTTCTTAAACTCTGGAATACCCTATATCCACTCTACTTAAATATTCGACAAAATCTATTAGATAGGGGTCTATCATATTCAGGGATGTCCTACCGTAAAGCTGCTGAGAAATTCAAAAAATTAACATATAGTGACCTACAATACACACGCTACATATTTATTGGTTTTAATGTTTTATCACAAGCTGAGGAATCAATCTTTAGATCATTACAGAACCTAGGAGTAACTGATTTCTATTGGGACTTCAACTCACCAGCATTAACTGACATAGATAACAAAGCATCTAAATTCTTAAACAGATATATTAAAGAGTATAAATCTAGATACCCAATTGAGGAGGAGAAAATAACCACATACCCTAATATTGAGATTATCCCCCTACCCTCAAATATAGCGCAAACAAAATATAGCGCAAAAATTATCAATGAGCTAATTGATAGTCGTCAGATAACAGATACTAAGAATGCTATAAATAGCGCAATAGTACTTCCTGATGAAGAGCTATTTATGCCACTAATACATTCAATTCCATCTAGCATTGAATCCATTAATGTAACTATGGGGTACTCAATGCGTTATACATCAATAGCAGCACTAATTAGTTCAGTTACTAGTATGCGTAATAGGGCGCGTATGCAAAATAGCGAAACCACATATTACCATGAAGATATTAAGAATATCTTAGCAATTCCACTTATTAATAAGATAGCAGGAGCTAATAGTTCTAAGATTATTGATCATATTAAACGTTATCGCACCCTTTTCCTTTCAGCTGAAGTAATAACAGGTATTTCACCAGAATTGAATTTTATATTCAGTAAATTACCAGTCACAAGTAATCATAATAGTGAAATAATTGATTACCTATATGAAATAATTAGAGAAGTTGAGAACTATCTAATTGATAACACCAATGAAGAGAGCGATAATATCGAACTAGGATTTATATCACAATATAAAACATCCCTTAACCAACTTACTGCCACCATTAAGTCATACAGTACAATCCAAATGAAAGAGAAAACATTACTCCAAATCATGGAGCGATTACTCTCTACGGCTACCATAGCATTTGAGGGTGAACCACTTAATGGATTACAAATAATGGGAGTATTGGAAACTCGTTCATTAGACTTTGATAATATTATAATGCTATCAATGAATCAAAAGATATTTCCTCGCAAACATTTTGCAGGTTCATTTATCCCTAATAATCTACGTAAAGGGTTCGGGTTATCCACAATGGATTATCAGGAGAGCGTTTATGCCTACTATTTCTATCGCTTAATCAGTCGCGCCAAAAATCTATATCTACTATACGATTCACGCGCACAAGGGTTAAAATCGGGCGAGGAATCTTGTTATATCTATCAACTTAAACATCTGTATAAGCCTGAACATATTAATGAACGTAACACCACATTTAAACTATCAACAACTGACCAAACTATTATATCAATCCCTAAAACACCAGAAATATTAGCCAAACTTGAGAGATACCGCACCGCTAATTCTGGAAAATCATTCTCAGCTAGTAGCATTAATAAGTATATAAATTGCCCATTAGAATTTTATTTTGAGAAAGTCGAGGAGTTATATATCGAAGATGAAATATCTGAGCTTATGGATAGTGGAACATTCGGCTCAATAATTCATGAAGTTATGCAACAGATATATGCTAAATATACAAGCTGTACAATAACTAAAGATATTATAGAAAACATTAAAAAGAATAGAGTTTATTTAGAACAAATCACCACTAAAACCATAAACAAATTATTCCATAAACATAAAACGGATAAATTACTAACTCCACTGTCAGGAGAATCTATCCTAATAGCCAAAGTTGCTATATATTACATCCGATTAATCTTAGATTATGATAGCAACGAAACGCCATTTATATATGAATCGGCTGAACTAGAGGAGTATTTAGATTTTAAAATCAGTGATGATATAACCATCAACTTCAAGCAATATATAGACCGTGTTGATATTGTAAAACCTAAAGAACCAACCGAATTATTACGAATAGTTGACTATAAAACAGGGGTTGATATGACCGAGATATCATCCGTTGAAGAGCTATTCACCGCTAATAAAGCGGGAGATAGAGCCAAAGCTATACTACAACTAATGTTATACTGTAATGCGTATGCTCAGAAGCACAATTACAAGGCTGATATTAAACCTGTTATATATAAGCTACGCAATATCAAGAATATTGATAAATTTGAAATAAAATATAAATCAGATCAAGGAAAGTCTATCACGTTAGATAGCTATAAAGAGATAAATAAGCAATTTATGGATAATTTAGCTATCAGAGTAGGTGAGATTTTTGACCCAGAAATACCATTTACGCAAGCTAAGTCTGAGAAAAATTGCAAATTCTGCAAATTCAAGGATTTTTGCCGTCGTTAAAATTTGGCTAATCAAAAGATAATGACTACTTTTGCGCTGAAATTTTAAATAAACCCGTGTGATGGGAGATTGCAACTAATTAGCAATCTTGAGTAGCACAAAACAAAAAAAAGATGAAAACTTATCAATTAAGCGCACAACCAAGAACAGAACTTGGTAAGAAAGCAGCTAAGAATCTTCGTAAAGAAAACCTTGTACCAGTAGTATTAAATGGTGGTAAAGCAGTAGATCTACCTTACACAGGTGAATTAGCAGCTGGTGAAAAAGTAATCAAATCTAACGCAGCAGACAAAGGTATTATCGTAACAGACCTTTTAGTTAAAGCTGATGATTTACGTAAACTTATCTACACTCCTGAAATTTTCGCTATCGACCTAAACATTGATGGTAAAGTTAAATCAGCAGTAGTAAAAGATCTGCAATTTCACCCAGTAAGTGAAAATATACTTCACATGGACCTATTAGAAGTAAACAAAGAGAAACCAGTTGTTATGGAAGTACCTGTTAAACTTGAAGGTCACGCTGATGGTGTTAAAGCCGGTGGTAAATTAACACTTTCAATGAAGAAAATCAAAGTTAGAGCTATCTACACTGAAATTCCTGAAAGAGTTATCGTTAACGTTGAACACCTACAACTAGGTAAATCACTACAAATTGGTGAACTTAGCTTTGAAGGACTAGAACTAGTTAACGCTAAGAACGCAGTAGTTTGTGCGGTTCAATTGACTCGTGCTGCTCGTGGTGCTGCGGCTAAGAACGGTAAATAATTAAATAATTATTTCTAGTTAATGAAATATCTGATTGTAGGATTGGGTAATATCGGTAATGAATACCATAATACTCGACACAACATAGGATTTATGATATTGGATGCTTTAGCTGAAGCATCCAATATTCATTTTAGCACACAACGCTATGGCGATGTGGTGACTATGCGTGTGAAAAATAAAACCCTAGTACTACTTAAACCATCGACCTACATGAATCTAAGTGGAGATGCTGTAAGGTACTGGATGCAAAAGGAGAATATTAGTATCGAAAACGTACTAGTACTTGTTGATGACCTTGCAATCCCATTCGGAGCAATCCGCATAAAGGGTAAAGGTAGCGATGCAGGACATAACGGACTTAAACATATTGCGCAAACACTAGGTAGCGAGGGGTATGCACGCTTACGTTTCGGTATAGGCAGTGACTTCCCTAAAGGGGCGCAAGTTAACTATGTTCTTAACCAGTTTGAGGCAGAGGAACAGAAGTTACTACCTGAACGCATAAATATAGCTATTGATGGTATTAAAGCATTTGCCCTATCAGGGTTATCATTCGCTATGAACCATTACAATAAAAAATAACAGTACAGTTATGGCTACAAACGAAGTTAGGATAGATAAATGGCTATGGGCAACACGCATATTCAAGACCCGTACCATAGCAACCGACGCTTGCAAGAAAGGACGTGTAACCATTGGTGGAGTTACCGTCAAGCCATCACGCATGATTAAACTTAACGAGATAATCTCAGTTAAGAAACCACCCATAACCTATTCATTTAAAGTTATAGGACTAACACAGAACCGTGTAGGAGCTAAGTTAGTACCACTATATATGCTAAATGTAACCACTCCAGACCAATACGAACTATTGGAGATGACACGCATTAGCGGATTCATAGACCGACAAAAAGGGGATGGTCGCCCCACCAAAAAA
>JAWXTT010000150.1:0-5611 GCA_044433325.1 Bacteroidales bacterium | reverse complement strand
TGAAAATACCATAATCGTATATATGGGTGATCAAGGGTTCTTCATGGGTGAGCATGGTATCTATGATAAACGCTGGATGTATGAAGAGGCTATACACATGGCTTGCCTATTTAGCTATCCTAAGTTAAATCAGAGCAATGAGCAGATTGATAAACTCGCAGTTAATGTTGACATAGCCCCTACTCTATTGGACTTTGCAGGAATTAAGGTTCCTAAAGATATACATGGCGAGAGTCTTCGTCCAATCATTGAGGATGAAACTAAGGTAAAGAATTGGCGTGAATCGGTATATTATCACTACTTTGAATATCCTAAATGGCATAAAGTACAACCACACTATGGTGTAAGAACTGATAGATACAAATTAATTCATTTCTATTACAATATAGAGAAATGGGAATTTTATGACCTAGAGAAAGACCCTAACGAACTAACTAATCAGTATGATAATCCTGAATATGCAGATATAATCACATCTTTAAAGAGAGAGATTAAAAAATTGCAGAAGCAGTATAACGATGAAATGACTCTTGATGAGCGACGTGAATTAACTGAAAGATATATGATTACTTACTAGAATAAAAAATACGATGAAAAAAACAATTTGCAATTTTATTAAACAGACAACCATATGTTCAACCATGATTGTAGGATCACTACTCTTTACACAATGTACTGATGATGAACCTAATAACGAGAATGGAAATATAACCTCTGGCACTATAGAGTTTGACTTAGTTGACCTAAATGCTACAACTGAGACTAAGAGGTTAGCAGACAACCTACGCCTTACTAAAGAAAAAGGGGTAATTTTAGGACAACAACAAGCTTATATAGAAGATAGAGATGTATCTCCACGCACATTTACCACTGACTGTGATATATACAATGTTACAGGAAAATATCCATTGATTACTGGCGAAGATTTCTTGGTCTTAACCAACGATAGTTGGACTGCAACCAATTGGTATGGTAAACAGAGTGCTGCACAAAAAGAATGGGTAATAGAGTGTTATAAAATGGGGGTATTTACTACATTCTCATGGCATATGCGTGAACCATATAATGGAGATTCATTCTATGTAAGTGATATGGATAAAGTTGACTTAACACTTTCAGCCAAAGCATTTAAGAGTATATTGGAGGGGTGTGAAAATCATGAGTATTATAAAGCAAAACTAGACCTTATTGCTGATTTCTGCCTATCACTAATAGATGAAGAGAGTGGAGAGCTAATTCCAATCATATTCAGACCATTTCATGAGATGACTGGGAGTTGGTTTTGGTGGGGAATACCCTACTATGCTACTGAGGCTGAGTTTATTCAGAATTGGCAATTTACGGTTAAATACCTACGTGATACACGCGGTGTTCATAATATAATATACGCTTACTCACCATCAAATGGAGTTACAACCGAGAGTCAATTTTTAGCTTGTTACCCAGGTGATGATTATGTAGATATTTTAGGAATCGACTCATATACAGACTACTCATCAGGTACATCTGCAAAGGAAACAACTATAACACAATTAGAGTTGATATCCTCTCTAGCTAAGAGTAGAGGGAAGATTTGCGCACTAACAGAGTGTGGATATGACATTGTGGGCTATCCTGAAATTACTGATATGTACAACACATGCTACTTAAACTTTATAGAGGAGAGTGGAGCTGATATTGCCTATATGCTATATTGGTACAATAGTGATGATAAGAATTTCATCCCTACCGAAACCTCTAGCAGTGCTATGATAAGTAGCTTTAATAGTTTTGTCAATAATGATAAAATCCTTATGATGGATGATATTATATCTCCATGCTCAGAGGATTATGAATAGTTAAGGGGACTTCTAAAATAGATGAAATTCACAAGAACCATGAAACTTGCATTAATATTCTCAATAGTTACATCTATTACTAATGCAACAGCGGCGGAAAGTAATAGTCAGAATAGCTCAGAACAACACATAACTGAGAGTAAATACAATCTAATCACCCCCAATGCAACACCTGAAACCCAAGAGTTATATCAGAAACTCGCATCTATACAGGGTAAAAATATGCTATTTGGACATCATTTAAGTAATGTAATGGGTGTAGGATACACAGATTGGAAACAGAAACTAAACAGTAGTGATGTTGTAAAAAGCGTATCAGATTACCCCGCTCTATTTGGATTTGATTTCGGTCGTGGCTTTAGTCGTCAAATGGCGGCTGTAAAAACTGCTGCTAAGTTAGGTGGGATAATTACTATTAGTGACCATATGCCTAACCCACATAAGCCAAAAACCTACAAACATATCAAAGGCTCAGAGAATGAACTGAAAGCAGCATTACCTGGTGGTGAATACCATGATGTACTATTAGCTAGACTTGATTCAGTAGCTGATTTTGCTAACAAAGCAATAATAGATGGAAAAAAGATACCAATAATCTACCGACCATGGCATGAACATACAGGTGGTTGGTTCTGGTGGGGTTCTAAATCCTCAACACCTGAAGAGTATATTCAGTTATGGCGTTTCACCGTAGAATACCTTAGAGATATAAAAGGGGTAAATAATCTTATATACGCCTACTCACCATCACAATTTAATGATGATTATTCCTCATATGAGTACCGTAACCCAGGTTCGGAATATTTTGATATTGCAGGGATAGATATATACACAACTAGTGGTGATGAAAATGTTACTAACATGATTAATTGCATAGCATCAGTCGTAGAGTATGCACAAACTCATAATAAAGTACCAGCGTTAACTGAATTTGGCTATCGTTCAGGTATTGAGAATTGTGAAGATCCAAACTGGTACACTGAAGCCTTTCTGAACCCTCTGTTAGCTAATAAGAAGGCTAGAGAGATAGTCTATGCTCTAACATGGACAAATTCAAATACAGGCACATGGGTACCACTAGAGGGGAATCCAATGCACAATGACTTCATAAAGTTCTATGAAGATAACTACACAGCATTTCTTAAAGATTGGCTAAACAGATAACCTACTCCATCAGATTACATAAAGGGGACTTCTAAATATAATATAGAGGGTATCGCACACATGCGGCACCCTCTATATTTTTTGTATTCATAACAAAGGGGGAAACTACCTTTACAGTTCGTTTCCCCCTTCTACCCAATTTATATATACTTGAATTTATTCTAATATTTAACGACAGGCACACTGCTGTTTAAATCATATTTATGTTCTAGTGTTAACGTTTTCAAATCAATGGTAGTATCTATATCCTCATTTAGAGTAATAGTTATACTTGTTATATCACTCGTAAGATCTATTGCTAGTAGTTTAGATGTTAAGCTTTTAGCATTCCATAAAATCTCTCCACAGTTGTCATCTTTGTTTGTTGACACAGTGAAAACTTGTTCTCCATCATGATTTGATGATGATGCTTTTAATCGCAAATAGTAACGAGCTTCACGAACTACATCTATTGCATAAGTTGCACTCTCGCCAGCCTTATCAAAACCACTAAGTTCCTGTGTATCATTCACAAGTCCACTTGATATGTAGGTAGGAGCATAAGCAAGAATTTCAAAATAGGTTTGGTCTTCATACCCTATTTGGAATGTAGGAACTGTAAAAGAGCCATCATCAGCTAGCACATCTTCGTACCACGCAATTAGCTCTGATTTATAGGTTAATGCTGAGGCTGTATATGTAGTAGAGCCACTACACAAGTTACGACTCTCGGTTGGATCATCTGCTAGATTCCAAAGGGATAATGCATCCTCGCCACTTTCGTTGAGCAGGAGTTTCTCATCACCACGTCGCATACCTATTCGTTGTAACTCAGGATCTATATTTGCTATCAATTCATCAGTTAGCACCACTTCTGAATCACTTCCATCATCACCAATAACGCTATCATCAAATAAAGGTGTCCAGTGTGAAATATAGAGTGTACGTGAGTTATCAGTCAAGAATGGTGAAGTAAATAGATTATAGAAACTCTGACCATCCAAAGACTTACAGTTGCTAGGTATAGATGTTCCAGCAATATCACAAAGAGTAGGGAAAATATCGCATACCGAAAGTACCGAATAATTATCATACGATTGTATATGATCCCTCCAGTAAACAAATAGAGGGGAGCGTATTCCATTTTCCAAATTTTTAGATTTATTACCAGAATAACCTGATGGATTACGTTGTTCCCATTCAGCATCAGTAAGTTTCTCTCCATCTACACCACTGTAATTAGGTCCATTATCACTCATGAAAATAATTACAGTATTATCCATCAAACCCATTGAATCAACAGCAGCCATCACCCTACCCACTTGATGATCTAAATGACTTAACATACCATTAAGTGTTGCAAAGTTAGTGCTTTGTCCCTTTTGTTTATAAGTTTGAATATACTCATCAGGAGCTTCCCAATTAGCATGTGCCGCAAGATATGGAATATATGCAAAGAACTTTTCAGTCTTGTTTCTACTAATAAAGTCAATAGCCATATCAGTCATTGCAGCATCAGTCCATCCATCCAGATTAAGAGTTTCTCCATTATAATATTGACCATCGTAATATCCTGTAAATGTTCCTGCGTTATCTTCATGGTGGTAAAGCGATGCCATATATGCTTCATCAAAACCACGTTGCCATGGATAGTAACCATTACTTTTACCTGAATGCCATTTCCCCCACATACCAGTTTTATATCCAGCATCTTGCAGAGCCTCGCCAATCATCACTTCATCCATATTTACAAAATCACGACCAGCATGCACGCCAGAAACACCACAACGCAAAAAGTGACGACCTGTAAGCAACGAGGCACGTGTTGGAGCACTCACCGAGTTAACATAGAAATTCTCAAACCTAGTCGATATTCTGGCTAAACTATCCAAATTAGGGGTACTTACAGCCATATTATTTCTATAGCTCATATCATCTCTACCCATATCATCCGCCATTATTAAAATAATATTAGGGTGCGTATTAGGTATAACAACATCTTCAGATGAAGAAGTTTCATCTGACTCCTCTTGTTGAAGCATTTGATCTTCACACGAAACAAGCGCGGCTAAGGCTACAACAGGAACAAAATAGCGTGAATTGGGAACTCTTACAATATCATTCTTTTTCATGATTATTATCCTCGATAAAGTTAGTAAATTACTGATATCCATTCCATAACAGCAAACAAATATTAGATACTGCAAAGATATACATAAACATCAAACCAAAGTAATACTAATTTTTCAAAACATTATACTTTACAAACATCACACCACACACTATCTCTTTTCATTCTCAATAATGCCGTTCCGCTCCACATCAACAATAAGAGGACTTCTAAAAATTAACACTTTGATATTTAGATAATTATCACTGTCTTTGTGTGTTGTTTAAATATATAATAGAGATGATTTTTAAGAGAACAGGCAAGCGAAGATTGTTCAATGGGCAGAACGCAATAGATATGATGTCAGAGATGGGTAATTCTCTTGAGATATTAAATAAAGTGATTGATTTTGAGAAGATCAAGAATGGTGAGGGTGATGAACTATGGAATGATAAGCCACATAAGAAACACCAAAAGGATGTTGATGCACGTTGGACGAAGAAGGGTGGCGATAAATTTT
>JAWXTT010000149.1:0-5634 GCA_044433325.1 Bacteroidales bacterium | reverse complement strand
TTGTCACCCAAACAATCAAACGCACCCAGCGCAACATCAGGAACTCCCATCTTCACCGCAAGGCGACACATCGCCAAAAGCTGCTTTAGCTTTATTGTCAAACCTCCCTTATTGCCGTTCGCAATTCCACGCTGCTTAATGTACATTGTATAATCAAGCAAGAAGGTTTCAGTAATATCCCTGAAATGATACGACGACAATGAGCGATTATATTGCGTTTTACAGAATCGAGTGAGACTTGTCTTGAGAAGTTTGTAGCTATCTGAATGATTTGAACTATCCACCACCAGGCCATTCTTAATACGCTGCTTGTTGTTGAATCTATCAATCTGATGGTCGAGCATCTGTTGCAGCGTCAAAACCTTCTGCTGTTCTAGTTGTTTCTTCTCTCGGTCAAAGAAGTGAGACAACTCAACTGGCGACCATACTTTACCATCAACATCCCATTGCTCTGCTACCTGCTGATATTTGAGCTTAACAGCTAACAGATTTTTATTTTTAGCAACAACATCTCCACCTCTACCTTTGAACGACTGAGAGCTACAGTCCCAATCTGAGAGTGGTCCAGTCGTTTGCAATACTTTAGATACACGAGCATACCCCCTTTTAAAGAATATTAGCTCTAATTTCACAAGCGCCTTATTTCGAGGGTTCGGCTTTCCCTTAATGTTAATTGTAAACATATAATTAATGTGTTAGAATAAATTATTAACTTTCCCGACTTCCGAAGGTCTATTTCACCCTACATATCAGCCTACATAAGAGTAGTCATTTACAGTCAAAAGGTTTAGCCGAGGATAAACCCCGTCAACACAATTCATTCTAACACATTAATACAAAAGAACTTACAAATCTACACACTGTAAACTTTCAAAATGGGAGCGTACTTCAGGTACGTGAGGAATTATGTGTCAAGGGATGTGCCAAAAATGCCTCTGTATTCAGTTCGGCAACACGCAGTACGTTAGAATTCGGATGTAAAATGGAATCTTATCTTCGGGAAGTCAGATTGTGCCATTTGTAGTACATAATTTGAATCAGCTAGGAACACATCACGACCCTCACGGTCAGTAGCCATAAATTGGTGTTTGCGTTTCTTGAAAGCTACTAGCGCATCTGCATCGTCACTCTCAATCCAGCACGCCTTAAACAGGTGGATAGGTTCCCAACGACATTGCGCACCATATTCATTAAGCAGACGATATTGTATAACCTCAAATTGCAGTTGTCCAACCGTACCAATAAGTTTACGTCCATTAAACTGGTTAGTAAATAGCTGAGCTACACCCTCATCCATAAGTTGTTCAATCCCCTTGTTCAGCTGTTTAGCTTTCATAGGATCGCTATTCTCGATATATTTAAACATCTCAGGTGAGAAACTAGGTAACCCCTTAAAGTGGATATTTTCGCCAGAAGTCAGCGTATCACCAATCTTAAAGCTACCAGTATCAGGCAAACCGATAATATCCCCTGGGAACGCCTCATCCACAGTAGATTTTTTCTGCGCCATAAAGGCAGTAGGAGCAGAGAAGCGCATCATCTTGCCACTACGGATATGTTTGTAGTTAGCATTACGCTCGAAACGACCCGAACAAACCTTGACAAAGGCGATACAGCTACGGTGGTTAGGATCCATATTAGCATGAATCTTAAAGACAAAACCAGTAAAAGGCTCCTCCTCAGGGTCAATACGACGCTCGATAGCCTCGACAGGACGTGGAGTTGGCGCAATCTGCACAAAACAATCTAGTAACTCCTTAACACCAAAAGTATTAAGAGCTGAACCGAAGAAAACAGGTGCAACCTCACCAGCCAAATAGCTCTCCTTAGAGAACTCAGGATAAACCCCATTAATCAGCTCAAGGTCTTCACGTAACTTTTCAGCATCTAACTCACCCACACGTTCATCAATGGCAGAGTCATTAACATCGTTAATCTCAACACGCTCAGTAATCATCTGTTTATTAGGAGTAAACAGATCTAAACTATTCTCATATATATTGTAAACCCCCTTAAACTTAGCACCAATATTTATAGGCCAACTAAGTGGGCGCACGTTAATTTTTAGTTCCGCTTCCATCTCATCAAGAATATCAAACGGATCACGACCCTCACGATCTAACTTATTTACGAAGATAATCACAGGTGTATTACGCATACGGCAAACCTCCATCAGCTTACGTGTCTGCATCTCAACCCCCTTAGCCACGTCAACAACGATAATTACACTATCCACAGCCGTAAGTGTACGGTAGGTATCCTCAGCAAAGTCTTGGTGACCAGGAGTATCTAGAATATTAATCTTATAATCTCCATAATGGAAACCCATTACCGATGTTGCCACCGAGATACCACGTTGTTTCTCAATCTCCATCCAGTCCGAAGTTGCCGACTTCTTGATTTTGTTAGACTTTACAGCTCCTGCAATATGTATAGCACCACCGAAAAGTAATAACTTCTCAGTAAGAGTAGTTTTACCCGCATCGGGGTGAGAAATGATTGCAAAAGTACGTCGTTTATTAATCTCAGCTAATTGGTTGTTATTTGCCACTTTAAATATCTTCTTTAATTATCTTCAAACAGTGATTCTGTTTTATCTTTTTTATAAAACTTCGCTAAGGTAGCTATAAATTTGCTTATTTGCTTTATAGCCAATGATGTTTCTGCTGATATTTCGCGTTTATTCATACGCATCATCAGCACCATATATAGTGCATTGAAGCATGTAACCAATTCACCAGCAGCCCCTTCACCTGCTTTAGCTCTTAATTCCACAATGAATGGTAAAGTTTTATAAAACTCAGCACCATATTCAGGAAACTTAGGGGATTTCAGCAATTGGCTATGTAGTTCAGTTAAATTAATAATTACATTTTCGTTGATTTGCAGATGACCAGATTTAACCTTATCCTCATCACGCATCATCTCCACAAGATTATTGTACCAATCATGTATCTGCGCTTTGGTATCTTCATCCGCCTGATATTTAGCCACTACCACCCTATCTATTATCTCAATATCTAGGTTGCAAGCGCGTATAATATCCTCGACCTGCCACATATATAGCAAATATTCCGCTATATTACTATCTCTCTTCTCTAAAGCTGTTAACATCTTGTATAATTACCCAAATTTACTAATCTTTCTCAACCCATTCTCATCAATAATCTTAATTCTGCGACCATCAATAGTGATTAACTGTTCTTGGGCAAAACATGAAAGTGTACGTATAGCGTTAGAGGTAGTCATATTAGATAGATTAGCAATATCTTCACGAGCCATATATATTTTCAGCGTTTCCTTATCATCCTCAAATCCATAATGGTCTATAAGGATAATCAACGTTTCAGCTAAACGACCACGAATATGTTTTTGTGTAAGGTTTACAATCTTAGTATCTGAACCACCCAAATGACGCGATAACTCATGTAGGAAAAACCATGCAACTTGTGTATTATTTCTAATCAGTTGTTCAACTATTTTCATTGGGATAGCACCTAAAGTAGATGCCTCAAAAGCTGAGGTTGTTGACACATATGATTCATCTGCAAAGTACGCCCTATAACCAAAATATTGTATAGGTCTATACAGACGCAAAATCTGTTGTCTGCCACCAACCCCATCTTTGTACATCTTTACTTTACCACGAAGTAAACACCACAAGTGCTCAGGAGTTTCATTCTCGTGATATATTATTTGATTCTTCTTAAACTCATGAATAAAGAAATTATCTACTACAATATGTTTCTCATCTGAATTTAATACATTCCAGATGCCAGCCAAATCAGTGCTAATAATCTCTTCAAGGGTGCTTTTTTTCATACTCGCTAATGCTCTATAACTATGCTATACAACACAAAAATACTACATATATTATTACTACGCAATAAATTCTATAATTTTTTAACAACTAGACTGACAATCTGTTAGTTAATTGCTAGAAAGCGACTAAAAACATAGCTGAAATTCTATTATTTCCGATCTGTTCATCGCTAAAGTTGACACGACGACCATATAAATACTCCATACCAAACTTAATGTTAGGTCTAATAGAATATATCATATTAGCCACTGCATATTGCCCCCAACTATATTGGTCAGCATACTCAACATCACCACCACTGTATTCATCCATATAGTTACGTAAATGACTGTATCCAATAGTAGTAAAAAATTTAGGAGTGAAATTATATTGAGCCGCTAGGAAACCACCCCACGATCTAGTATTTTTCATCTCACCAGCAACTACACCATTAGGCACCATATCTAAGCCTAAGCCAATATTATCTTGAAGATAACTAGCTATCCCCTCGCCATACTGAGCCATACCGAATAATTGCAAATTACCCATCTTGCCACTACCACTAATTTTAACACCCCAACCTACACTATTGTGATTCTTCTCAGACACTTCATCTCTATACTCCATATTTCGCATAATAGCTGAAAAGCGTAAATGTCCCCAATCAGAATTAGCTACCTGGATATATGCTGGGATATCAGGAATACGTTGTGTAACCTCTTCAGCACTACTTACTACAAGCTCCTTGATAATAGTATTACTGGTGCTAGTAATGCTAGTCATAGGTAACTCTAAACCGATACCACCCTTAACCATTGAGGTAAAATTGTACTCATAATCTAACACAGTATTCCATGAACCTGAAATACTATTAGGTCCCTGTGAATCGATAGTGTAAGGGAGTGCTGCTGCATCGCCATATAGTGTGTTATTATATCCAATTGTAAACCCACGATATTTTATATAAGCATTGTATAATTGCACACCATAATTATTACCATCACCCGTAAAATTAATAGCAATATAAACACCTAATCTATTGCTACTATTAGGTAAAGCTAGGAAATTAAAATGCACCAAACTTCTCTTTGCAGTCATCTGTAATAAGCCACCACTCCCCTCACTAGCTTTAGAGAAATCACCTGGGATAAATAAGCTAGGGTTATCATACGGATTACCCCAATCAAATGAAGCGGTAGTTTTAAGGGTTGCACCAATATTAAGATAAAACTGCTTATCCTTACCAACAATTGCAAAGCGTGGCATATTTTTATATTCAGGATATTGCGGAGCATTCTCCTCAATAATAATAGCTACATCGCCATCCTCCACACTAACATTCTCATAAACTGTACCTTTAGCACATAGTACTGATGAAATCATCACCATCAGAATTAAAAATCTATTCATAACATTAAAAATTAAATTTTAGAGATGCTAAACACCTCACACAACCATTAACAAAGATTATCAACTAATTGTTGCCAATATAGAAATCTCAACATTTCCATAAGATTAGTTGTTAATTAGCTATTACATTAAAATTCAAGACCTATTATGAACAAATTGAACCAGAATCAAACAGGTATTTTCACCGATGAACCAGAACTAATGGAACGTTCAGCTCCCACCGACACTATCCCAATGCAAGGCACTGCTGCTGAAACAGCATACCAGATGGTTAAGGATGAAACCTATTCACAAATCCAACCACGTCTGAATATGGCTACATTCGTAACAACCTATATGGATGATTATGCAACAAAGCTAATGAACGACGCAATCAATATCAATTATATTGATGAAACAGAATATCCACGTATAGCAGTGAT
>JAWXTT010000148.1:0-5652 GCA_044433325.1 Bacteroidales bacterium | reverse complement strand
TCAGCCGAAAGGTAATAATTATTTTCTGACTTATCATGAACTCGCCCCATTCGTACTCTCTAATCTTGCTTTTTACCTAAATATTTATCATTATTATTCTTTTTGCAAAGGTATAAGAACTCCCCTAAGCTCATTCTGCTCATTCATCAGCAAGTTTCGGAAGAACTTTTCAAGATATTCACTATTGTTTTTTATTCCAAGCTCAACATTCTTATAGTTATTACGAACTAAAGCATTCCTAAAATACCATGAGTGCATTGCAAAAAGCTCATTTTCAACCTTAAATCCCATAGATCTAAGATATTTAATAGTAAAGATAGCAATTGTTCTAGTATTCCCCTCGCCAAAAGGGTGAATCTGCCATAACCCAGATACGAATGTAGTCATATGCGCTACAATTTCAGGCAATGTTAATTTAGTGTAGTCAACTTTTTTCTCTTGAGCCAAATCATACTCAATAGTTCTTTTGATATCAGGAGCAGAAACATATAACACAGTTTCGCCATTTAATACCCACTCCTTTTTAGTGATATTATAATCTCTGATATTTCCTGCAAAGTTAAAGACACCATCAAAAATTCTTCTATGTATTGACACTAACCCAACATAAGAGAATGCAAAAGTCTGTTCACCTAGCAACTTAGCGATATTTACCGACACCTTATCAGCCTCCTCCGTTAAGCTATCATCACCATCTCTATCAACTCTAGTTTGGTAATATTGGTGGATAGACTCACGAGCCTCATCAATAGTAATATCCCCCTCAATATGTCTATATGCGGTTTGAAATAAATACTCCGATGGTTTAAGCCCATCAACAGCTTGCAGACCGATAGCAGTCTGCCACGCATAGCTCCTTTCACGAGCCAACGGTTCACCCTGTTTTATATATTCATCAAACTCCTTATTCATACGTAAATGTGGAGATTAGTATTTATTGTGTGAGATGACTTTCTCGATAGGTTTTCGTGCTTTGTTGCGGTGGTTGTCTGTTGAGTAGCCTATTACTATATCTAGGATAACACGTTTTGAGCTAGGGATGCCTAGTGATTTGCGCATCTTTTTCTGGTCGAACCATCCTAAAATACATGAGCCTAACCCCTCGGCTGTTGCCGCCAACGTAATATGTGATGCAAGGATGCCACAATCAATATTAGGGAAATGTTTATTCTTAACCCAACCACCTAAGCGAGCTGTAAAGTTAGGAGCCTCCTCAACGATAACTATATGCACTGGTACATCCACAGCAAAACCATTCATCCCTAATGATACCACTGCATCTGTAACCTCACGACACTTTTCACTATCATCAACAACTATCATATGCCATGGCTGAGAGTTACACGCTGATGGGGCAAGCCTAGCTGCCTCAACTATGCGTTGAATCTTCTCCGCCTCAACTTTGCGATTGCTATCATACTTGCGATCGCTCTGTCGCTGTTCTATTAATGAATATATATCCATACTTTACTCTTGTTAGTTGGTAAATTCCATCATTCGACTAAGATATTTTCCTATTATATCAAACTCAAGGTTAACTACTGTTCCAGCTACTATACTTTTAAAGTTAGTATATTCATGTGTGTAAGGGATAATAGCCACTTGGAAAGAGTCCTTTTGTGAGTTACATACTGTTAGGCTAACGCCATTAACGGTAATTGAACCCTTCTCAACCGTAACATACCCTTTTTTTGCCAACTCTGCATCACAGTCATATTTAAAGGTGTAGTACCAGCTACCATCAGCTTCAACCACCTCAGCACACACAGCAGTTTGGTCAACATGTCCCTGTACTATATGTCCATCCAGACGACCATTCATCAACATACTACGCTCCAAATTCACCTCGTCACCAATCTTAATACCACCCAGATTACTTCGCTCTAAAGTTTCCTTAATAGCAGTAACCGTATAGCAACCATCAGCTGTTATATCTACCACCGTTAAGCAAACACCATTATGCGCCACCGATTGGTCAATCTTTAACTCATTAGTGAATGAGCATTTAACTGTTATGTTCAAATTACCCTCACTTCTATCTAATGCCACTACCTTAGCAGCCTCCTCTACAATTCCTGAAAACATATCGTTATTTATTTATATTACAAACTTACATAAAAAATTAGGAAGTTGAAAGTTGAAAGTTGAAAAGTTGCTTGTTTTTTATCGTGGGGGACTTCTAAAAATTCCCTTTAAAAATTAATTAATACATTTCACGCCTTCTTTGAATTTTTAAAAAGCGTCATATAGCACCACTATAAGCCATTTTTTAAAATTCCAAATAAGTCGCAAACTGAATTAAAATTTAACAAAGGGAATTTTTAAGAAGTCCCCTTGTATAATCTATAATTATTTTATAACTTTACGCTTGATGGATATACTATTGCCTAAATTGATTAATGGAGGGGATGCGAGAAATATTTCAGAACCTCGCCAAATTACTATTATCGGTGCTAATGGTGCTGGTAAAACTAGATTTTGTCATAATGTTATCAACAATTTCGACGGTGAGATATTAGAGTTGTCAGCTCTAAAGGGTATCTATGACAATACAGAGGGTAATAACTCACAGAACACAATCTCCCATATCTACAATTCAATACTTAGTAAATCTCACTTTTTAAAGGCAGATGTTATCACTGAGTTTGATAAACTGATTTTCCTACTACTCCATGATGAGTTTATTGAGATGCTAAAACTTAAAGCTAGTAAAATCAGGGAGATTAAAACCATTAGCAAACTAGATACAGTAATAGCTAGATGGGAGGAGGTATTCCCCAAAAACAAGATATTTCTGCATGGTGGCAACCTACTAGTTAGTTCTGAAAACTCAGCAACACCATATTCATCATTGAGATTATCTGATGGAGAGAAAGCGGTGCTTTACTATCTGGGAGGTGTAATGTATGCAGCCCCTAACTCATTGATTCTTGTTGATGATCCAACTATATTTCTTCATCACTCCATCGCACAAACATTATGGAATGTGATTGAACAGATGCGTAGTGATTGTACATTTATTTATAGCACACATGATATAAATTTTGCCTCAACACGTACCGATAACCTATCTATCTGGGTTAAGGATTACTCTCCCGAACTAGAAGCGTGGGATTACGATATAGTTAAAGCACAAGAGCTAATCTCAGAAGAGCTACTGATTGAGCTACTAGGTAGCAGAAAGCCTATCCTATTTATCGAGGGGGATGAGCAGCATAGCATTGATGCCAAACTATACGCACTAATATTCCCCGAATACACTATTAAGCCACTAGGGAGTTGTAACAAGGTAATTGAATCAGTACGTTCGTTTAATGATTTACGTAGTTTCCATAATTTGGAATCAAAAGGGATAGTCGATAGAGATCGTCGTGAAGAGCGTGAGATTGAATATCTAAGAGGTAAAAATATATATGTGCCTAATGTAGCGGAGATTGAGAATATCCTAATGCTTGAAGGGGTAATAAAGGGGGTAGCCGCATACCATAGGCGTGACCCCGAAAATGTATTTGCTAAGGTTAAGATGGCAATTATGGCACTATTTACAAAAGATTTAAAGCAACAAGCATTGCTTCATGTTCGCCATAAGGTTAAGAGTAATATCGTTTATAGAATAGATAAGAAATTCCAAAATATCAATGCACTTGAGGAACATATGTTAGATCTTGTGGATGAGATTAATCCACGTGGAGCGTATGAGGGGCTTTGTAGAAACTTCCATAACTATCTGCGTACAGGTGATTACAGTGAAGTGCTACGTGTATATAATCAAAAATCGATGCTACGTGATAGCGGTGTAGGTGAGCTATGCGGAACAAAGAGCAAGGAGGGCTACATTAAAGGGGTACTAAAAATATTAAAAGGGGATACTATTCACGCTACTCATATACGTCACGCAATTATAGAGTGCCTAAATATCGTATAAATTGCAGGTATATCGTAAATTTAACCTACTTTATGCGGTTATTGCAGGTATAACGTAAATAATTGCTATATTTGCAAATAATTTAATGTATAACGTAAATCCTGCTGATATGACTAAATTGCCCAAAACGCTTTTCAATAGAAAGTTCTATATAGATAAAATTAAGCCATTTATGCGCACGCCTATAGTTAAAGTAATGGTGGGTCATAGACGTGCAGGTAAAAGCTATCTACTATATCAGTTAATTGAATTAATTAGTTCAGAAGAATCAGATGCCAATATCATTTATATCAATAGGGAGAATATAGAATTTATAGATATTGTATCATATAAGGAGCTACACCAATATATATCAGAAAGGTTAGTTGACGATAAGCGTAATTACATATTTATAGATGAGATTCAAGAGATTGAGAGTTTTAAAACAGCAATACGCTCACTAGCACTAGCTGATAATAACGATATATATATAACTGGAAGTAATTCACACCTTTTCTCAAATGATTTAGCTAATGAATTAGGTGGAAGGTATGTTGAATTTAAAATATATAGCTTATCATATCTGGAGTTTTTAGAGTTTCACAACTTAGCTAATAATGATGATTCACTTGAAAAATATATCCATTACGGTGGCTTTCCATACCTAATACATCTACCTATGGAGGAGTCGGTTATTACAGAATATATACGTAGCATATACTCTACCATCATACTTAGGGATGTTGTTGAACGTACTAAAATACGTAACGTATCATTTCTAAACCAACTAATTAGATTCTTAGCTAATAATATTGGTAGTTTATTTTCATCAAAGAGTATCAGTGATTTCTTGAAAAGCAAGAATATAAAAATATCCCCTACTCTAGTTAGTGAATATGCAGATTCACTTGTAGAAGCCTTTGTATTAAGTAAATCCATGAGATATGATATAGTAGGTAAACGAATCTTTGAACGTGGTGAAAAATATTATTTTGAGAATATGGGTATTCGCAATATTCTATCTGGTTATACTCCTGCTGATAGAGCTAAACGATTGGAGAACATTGTATATAATCATCTTCTATTTTGTGGCTACGATGTGAAGGTAGGTGCACTATCAACTGAAGAGATTGACTTTGTATGCACCAGAGCAGGTGAAACCATATATATACAGGTAGCTGTTGAACTAAAGGGAGAAAACACTATAAAACGTGAATTTGGCAATCTGCTACGAATTAAAGATAACTACCCTAAGATGGTAATTACTACGGAGCAATCATTTGAGAATAGCTATGACGGGGTAGTACACATATATATTAGAGATTTTCTAACATCATCAGTAACACCTAAAACGATTTAAAGGAACGAATGAGTAAAAGTAAAATAAAGGTATGGGTTGAGGCAATGCGCCTACATACAGTGCCAGTATCGGCAGCAGGTGTTGCTATGGCTATCTGGTTAGGGATAATGCAGAGTGGTGAGTATAAAATAGTGCCAGCTATATTATGTTTAATATTTGCAATGTTGGCTCAGATAGCGTCTAACTTTGCTAATGAGTATTTTGACTATGTCAAGGGAACAGACAAGGTAGGGCGTGCAGGCTTTAAACGTGGTGTTACCGAAGGGGATATCGCACCAAAAAGTATGCTTTGGGCAACCATAGGCACACTAGGGTTTGCATCACTAATAGGACTTGGGTTACTCCCTTATGGAGGTTGGTGGCTAATAGGGGTAGGGGTGGCAGTAGC
>JAWXTT010000147.1:0-5682 GCA_044433325.1 Bacteroidales bacterium | reverse complement strand
GTATGAGATATCACGACGCATACGGATTATCGCTTCGCCAAAATTAATGGAGTTGCTCTCAGGTTGTCGCAATAGGTGCAATGCTAGGCGTAGAGCGGTTTTTCGTCCTATTCCTGGCAGTTGCGAAAATTCATTTACTGCGTCTTCAAGTAGCTTTGATGCAAATTCCTGTTCCATTAATTACTTTTACGAGTTTAAATTGAATACAAAGTTAGAACTTTTATTAATTTTGTAGCTGAATTATATAGAAATAAAATAGTTATGATTATAAAAACAGCGGAATTTGAGATAAGTAACAGCGATTATAGGAAATGTCCAGAGGGAAATCTACCTGAATATGCATTTATAGGGCGTTCAAATGTAGGCAAATCTTCATTGATTAATATGCTTACTAATAATTCAAAATTGGCAATGACTTCATCAACGCCTGGTAAAACTATGCTAATAAACCATTTTATTATTAATAAACAATGGTATATAGTGGATTTACCTGGTTATGGATATGCTGCACGTGGCAAGGATAGCCGTGAGGAGTTGCGTAAGATTATTGAGAATTATATTCTTGAGCGTGAGCAGTTGACTAATCTGTTTGTATTGCTTGATTCAAGGCATAAACCACAGAAGATTGACCTAGAGTTTATGGAGTGGTTGGGTGAAAGTGGTGTGCCTTTTAGCATTGTGTTTACCAAATTGGATAAGCTAGGTGTTGAGATGGCTAAACGTAATGTAGCTGACTATAAAGCGGCATTGCTGGAGCAATGGGAGGAGTTACCTCCGATTTTTGAAACTTCATCAGTGAAAAAAAATGGCCGTGACGAAATTTTAGATTATATCGATGAGATAAATAAGTCTATTTAACAACTCTGTAATGGGTTGAGATATAGCGTAAAGCGATTTTACGAGTAAAAAAATGACTGAAAAGTTTGTAGGTTTACAGCTAAATACCTATCTTTGCAATCAGTTAAAACAATGGCTTCGTAGCTCAACTGAATAGAGCATCTGACTACGGATCAGAAGGTTACAGGTTTGAATCCTGTCGAGGTCACAAAAAAAGAATCAGCTAACAAAATCACTTTGTTAGCTGATTCTTTTTTTGTGCAGAGCCTGCGCTCCCAATGAACGAGTGCAGAGCCTGCGCTCCCAATGAACGACAACAGGAGGGACTTCGTGCGCCCTCCTGTTGCCGTTTTTGCTTGTAACCTTTGTGGGTAGGTTTTATTTGTTTGTATTTTATCATATTTGGTTATCACCTCAATTGAGTAATTTTGAAGACATATAGTTGATTTAGAGAAAAATTTGTTATATTTCCTCTATAAATACAAAAACGCCTATACCTGCTATAGTAATAGTAGATATATAAATAATTTCCTCTGCGAGCTATTATGCTCAAACACGCATCCAAGCGATGTTGTAATATCTATGTCAGTTTGCGAGAACGGGGTTGTTAGCCACCACAAATATAAGGACCTTGATTACAACAAATTTTACAACACTATATTCCACTATTTAGAGGTTGATAGCATTGTTTATAATTTAACATATTCCAGATGATCACTAATAGTTTTCGAGCATTAGCAAGCAATGCCTTGTTGTGATTCATTCTCTTATTAAGGGAGTTATAGCGTTTGTGGAACTTTGAAGAAACCGTTCTTGATGCACCACAAGCGCATTGAACAAGTAAGACCCTTAGATATTTATTTCCGTGCAATGTTTTACGCCCTTTAATACGTCCCGCACTCTCATCATTTCTAGGTCTTAAACCAGCCCAACTCACTAATGATGCTGAAGAAGCAAAAGCTTGCATATCTGTTCCTATCTCGGCAATGATTCTAACTGCTGAATCCCCCTTAACGCCAGGTATAGTTTTCAATAATTCAAGCTCTTGAGCAAATTGTTCTTCACATATTTTATTCATCTCAGCATAACACTCTTCTACTTGTCTTTCGTACATATCAATCTGCTCACGAGCAATGCGCAACATTATTCTATCTGCATTAGAGATTATTCCCACTAGGGAATCACGAATAATAGATTTGCCGTGTTTATCACGATGTAATTTCTTCAATATGTTTCAATTACACTTCAATATTTTCTTTAAGTACCGTAAATAAGTATCGTCTTGATAGTGATAAGGTTAAAAAGGTTCACGGATATGTCGATGCTGGTATGTACATTGAGGATAATCCAACTTCGATTGTTTTGGGTATCGATGATTTGATGAAAGTTGAGCCATCGCATGGTTTTATATATAAATCCTTAAACTCTAACACATATATAAATGGAGTTTGTGATGAGATAGCATCAGCAGAGAAATATATTATTTTTGGTTGTTCATTGGGGTGTACTGACGAATGGTATTTTAGAGAAATATTCTCTCAAAAAGGAAAGAGTTTTGAGGTCTATTATTACGGAGATCGTGGAAAAATAGAGATACTTGAAAGAATAAAAATATTAAGCGATGGTGCATTGAATTTGAGAAATGAAAATTTAAAATTATACGATAGCTCAAATTTAGCTGAACTTAAAGAAAAAATTAACTCTGATTATAAAATTCAATTACAGTTACCAGTGAGATAGCGTCGAAGATATTTTGATGGGGTGTGTTAGCTTCTCGTTGTAGACCAATCGCAAATTTCAGTTGACTACATTTTGTAGTCAACTCACGGTTAAATCCATAGCTTAAATGGTTCAGCTTTGGGTGATGGAATGGATTGGATTAGGCGGAATAGTTGCTCGGTATCAGCTACATCGGTTAAACGCATCTTTCCATCAGCTGCACGCATTTTCAACTGGTGACAATTTGTCACCGTTTCGTTTCCTTCCTCTTTAAGCCTTTGCTGTTAATTGCTATGGTGATTTAAATTGCTAAGGTGCTGAATCTAGTTCAGCATGACAGTGCTGTTGGTTAGATTATAATTTAATGAGAAAGGGTGATGGACTGTTGGAAGTTCATCACCCTTGGTGCGCATGAAGGGACTCGAACCCCCACGTCTCACGACACTAGATCCTAAGTCTAGCGCGGCTACCAATTACGCCACATGCGCATTTGCGATTGCAAAGATAGGTGTTTTTAGTGGTCTTATGCAACTGTTTTTGTGGTTATTTTTGTTAAATACTGTTTCATTGTTGATTTTAAGTTCGTTATAAGGGATTGTTGGTGTTTATCAGTTGTTGACTACTGAAATGTTGTTAATAGTAGAGTGGGGTGTTGTGTGGACTTTGATATATTGTCTTTATTGACTATATTTGCATTTCAAATTTATAAAGTATATATGGCACGAATTAATCTAAGAGGTATGGGGGTTGCGTTAATTACCCCTTTTAAAGCGGATAAATCAATTGATTATCCTGCTTTGGCTCGATTGATTGAATACCAAATAAAGAGTGGTATTGATTATTTGGTAGTATTGGGTACTACGGCGGAAACTGCTACGCTGACTGGGGTTGAGAAGTCGGAGTTATGTGATTTTGTTGTTGAACGTGTTAATGAGCGTATTCCGCTAGTATTAGGTCATGGTGGCAATGATACGATGGGATTGGTTAATGCATTGAAAACAATGAACCTGAAACCATATAGTGCTATATTATCGGTTGTGCCATATTATAATAAGCCATCTCAAGAGGGAATTTATCAGCATTATAGGGAGATTGCTAAGGCTTCGCCTCTTCCTGTTATTCTATATAATGTGCCTGGTCGTACTGGGGTTAATATGTCAGCAGAGACTACTCTGAAACTGGCTCGTGAGTTTGATAATATCATTGGCGTTAAGGAGGCTTCAGGTGATGTTACGCAGATGGATATTATTATTAAGAATAAACCTGATGATTTCCTGGTAATTTCTGGTGATGATGCTATCGCTTTTCCTCTGATTACATTGGGTGCTGTGGGGGTGATATCGGTTATTGGTAATGCTTTTCCGCGTGAGTTTAGTAGAATGGTGCGTTTAGCTCTCAATGGTGAGTATGCGCAGTCGTTGCCTATTCATCATAGGTTTACAGACTTGTTTAGTTTGCTATTTGTGGATGGTAACCCTGCTGGTGTTAAGTGTTTACTTAATGCAATGGGGTATATCGAGAATGAATTGCGTCTGCCTCTAGTGCCTACTAGAATTACTACGTATGAGAAAATACGAGATATTTTACATACTATTACTTAAAATAAGTAGGGGTAATATTTGTGAGTTTAAGTAAAAGATGTTATCTTTGCAAACGTTTTACAACAAGGGGCTATGTGGCTCAGATGTAGTAAATCTAATAAGGATGGTCCGGTAGCTCAGCTGGATAGAGCAACAGCCTTCTAAGCTGTGGGTCGTGAGTTCGAATCTCGCTCGGATCACTAAAGAAAATAGAGTGACTAATAACTAAGTTTATTGGTCACTCTATTTTTTTTAGTAATTATCGGAGATATGATTTTACTCCTTTTCTCTGAACTCAGCTAAATGTGTGTTTAGGAATTTACGTGTGTCGCTTATTCTGCTTTTGACTGTCCCGATAGGGATTCCTAATTTTTCAGATATTTCATGATATTTATAACCATCCATCATCATCATAAAGGTTTCTTTATGTTTATCATCCATAGCCTTTATGCGTTCTAGTATGGCTTCACGGTTAATATTTGAATAGATATTGGGCGCGTAGATGTTATTTATTAATGTGTTTGTGGCATCCTCTAATAAGGCTCTATTGCGGATAGCTTCGTTATAATTATTTATGTAGCTATTCTGTACAATCTTAAATATCCATCCTGCAAAGCTATTGTGTTCGGTGTAATTTTTTTCGTTCTGAAGAGCTTTAAGTGTGGCTTCTTGTCGCAAATCATAGGCTTGGTCTATGTTTCTAGTTAATGTTAGGGCATAGCCTAACATTTTATCTTGTATTGAAATTAATTTATCCTTAAACATAGTGGGTTATATTACTTTAAATAGTTAGTTATTATATTTCGAGTACGAATTTATATAAAATTTGAAAATAAAAAGAATAAAATTCAGAAAAAAATTAACTAAATAATGCTTTTAATTGCTTTTAGGTTAATAATTATCATAATCAGTATAGTATCTTTGTGGAAATTTAGATAAAAAAGAGCGAAATGGGAAATAATGGAAATGGATATACCATTGTATTATATAATTTGTTGGCGATACTTATTGTGATGATATGGGGTGCATCTTTTGTTGCTACTAAGGTGTTGTTGAATGTGGGATTAGAGCCGTTGATGATTTATCTGCTTAGATTCTCAATTGCATATATAGTGATATCTATGTTTAGGTTTAAGCGATTGTGGGCTGATTCAGTAAGGGATGAGCTGCTATTTATGATATGTGGAGTTACGGGTGGGGTGTTATATTATGTTTCAGAGAATATGGCTTTGGATTACACCTATGTGGCTAATGTGTCGTTGATAGTTTCGTTAACGCCTATTTTTACTGCTATGTTTATTTCGTTGTTTTATCGTGCGGATAGGGTTGGTGGATTGTTTTTTGTCGGTTCGTTAATTGCTATTGCGGGTGTTGGTGTAGTAGTTTTAAGTGATGCCGATGGTAAGGTAGGGTTTAATCTTATTGGGGATTTGTTGTCATTAATAGCTGCAATCTCATGGGGTGTTTACTCCTTAATCCTTAGGGGGTTGATTGTTAAGTATAATGCTGATTTTGTAACTAGAAAAACGTTGTTTTATGGTGTGGT
>JAWXTT010000146.1:0-5723 GCA_044433325.1 Bacteroidales bacterium | reverse complement strand
TGATTTGCAATGTATTACACTATCTATATATATTTTTAATAACATCAATTAAAAAAAATCATACATCATGTAATAAATATAACCTTATTTGCACTTGAATTTAATTTATTTTGTTAAAAGTGCGTTTTTTTATCATAATAGTTGTTCTAGTAATTCTTTTTAATTAAGTTTGCAATTTACCACAGAAAACAACATTTTACACCATGAAATATAAAATATTATTACTTTTTATTACATTATTGTTATCTTATAAGATAAATGCAAGCGATAAGCAATTTCTCTATTATCCAACCACTAGTCTAACACGATCAGAATATGGTGGAGGTAATCAGAGTTGGGATATTGCACAAGCTAAGAATGGATGGATATATATTGCCAACAATAATGGACTGCTTGAATATGATGGTAGCAATTGGCGTACATTTGTTGTTTCTAATGAGTCTATTATCAGAACTACACACATCACAGATGATGGTAAGATATATGTAGGTGCAACTAATGAATTTGGCTACTTCACATATAATAGAGATGGCAGTTTAGAATATAACTCATTAATTAACTTAGCGGCTAGAACTAAAGAAAATCTAGGTATAATATGGAATATCGTTGAACTTGATAATAAACTATGCTTTATCTCTGGAGCAAAAGAGGTATATATATATGACAATGACTCTATCCTAACATTGATGGCAGAAAACTCTATTACAGCATCAGCAGTTATAGATAATGTACTGTACATTGCAACCAATAATAGTATATATATCCTATCAGGAGATAAATTTATACAATTACCTAACTGTGAAAAGCTTAAAGGAACACATGTCAGAGGTATCACTGAGTTGGATAATGGCGAAGTAATAATAGCTACACAAAACGATGGCTTATTTCGCTACGCTAACCGCCAACTCAACAAATGGAATTGCGACAAATCTGAGTACATTAAACAAAATAACCTCTACTGCATCACCACATCCCCTAACTACATAGCAATAGGAACAGTACGCGGTGGCGTACTTCTGCTTAATAAACAGGGTGAGCATATACACACGCTAGTACGTGGTGATGGATTACAAAACAATACTATATTATCAGCATTTTTTGACAAAGAGGAAACTCTATGGCTAGGTCTTGATAATGGTATAGATATTACATACACTAATGCGTCACTGACTAATTTATATAAAGACTCTCAATTTATAGGTAGCGGATATTGTAGTCTATTGGATAAGTCAGATATATATTTAGGTACTAATCAAGGGTTATATATAGATAAGTGGCTAAATAACAACCGTGTGGCTCTAAAACCTAAGTTACTGTTAAATGGGCAGATATGGAATTTACAAAAGATAAATAACGAAATATTCTGCTCACACCAAGATGGTCTATATCTAATTAAAGATAATAAAGCAGAACGGATAGGCTCATTCCAAGGAGCATGGAAAGTGATGGAATATGACAAAAACATATTAATAGTAGGAACATATAATGGTCTATATGTTATCACTAAACAGAATGGTAAATGGATAGATAAATATAAGATTGATGGGTATAATCACTCATGCCGTGTAATGGAGTGGGATATGGATGGCTCACTATGGATGGCTCATGGAAATATTGGGATATATAAATTCAGATTCAACACGGTATTAAGTCAGATTATTGATATTAAGTTTTATGGAGCTGCACAAGGATTGCCACAAGATATAAATAACTCGGTATTCACCCTCAATAATGCAATTATTTTCAACACCACAAAGGGGATGTATAAATATAATCGTTCAAATGATAGGATTGAACCATATAACTTTATGACTAATAAAAACCGTGAGAGAGAGGAATACATACTATTCAACACTGATATCGAAAATGGAGCATGGTTTTATTCCAACTTCTCATTAGGATATTATTACGAGAATGAAAAGACGTTATTAGGATTCTGCGACAATAAATTAATTGGTGGATTTGAACATGTGCATACACTATCTAAGGATCGTGCCATTGTTGCTACTGAAGATGGATTTACATATATAAATACTAGTAGGATAACTAACCAACATCACGATAACAAGACTGTAATCCGTAGCATTAGCACCACCTACCCTAACGAGTCAACTATTCTGAATAATATAGATAGAGAGAATCTTAAAATCAAAGTTCCATATCGAAGTAACAGTTTAAATATTAAATGGTCAACACCAGCTTATGAACCATATAATTCAGTAAACTACTCATATAAAATAGAGGGTGTTGACAATGCAGATTGGAGCAATTGGAGCAAAGATAAGGAGGTAAACATCAGCGGTTTATCTGATGGTAGATATATATTCCATTTGCGCTCACGCAATATTAACATCAACGATACACAGGAGCAATTATTACACATATTAATACTTCCACCATGGTATCGTAATAACTTAGCACTATTTGTATATTTAGTTATTATCATAATACTAATAACTGCTGTTATTTGGAGTACAAATCGTACAATCCGTAAGAAAACTGATAAAGTAGAAGCGGCTAGCAAAATAATTATTGATGAACGCAACACACATATTACACGTCTAAAGGAGGAACAATTAGCTAATGAACTACGTATGAAGAACGAGGAGCTATCCAATAGCGTAATGAACGTAATTCGTAAAAATGAGATACTCCTAAATATAAAAGATATAGTAATGACTATATACAATCTAAATAAGAGCAAGGAGCGTACATTAGTAGGGCGTAAACTTCTAGAATTACAAAATACTATTAGTGAGAATATTAGCAGTGATAATGACTGGGAACGTTTCGAGAAGAGTTATGACTCGGCAAATGCAGATTTCCTAAAGAAACTCAAACATGACTTCCCTAACCTAACCATGCAGGATAAGAAACTATGCGTATTCCTTAAAATGGGATTATCCACTAAAGAGATAGCCCCACTTCTAAATATCTCAGATCGCGGAGTTGAAATTAGCCGTTACCGATTACGTAAAAAACTACTCCTAAACAGAACTGATAATCTAGTTGAAACACTTCAACGCTACGGCGAACAGGAGTCTGAAACGACCGAAGAGTAATAAAAGATTGGGGGCGTTAATCACATTACCATTGTGAATAACGCCCCAATCACCTCAATATAAACTTAAATAAAATCTCTCACAGACTTCTTACACTATAATTTTATAACAATCATTTCCTATCTTTAAAATATAAATACCTTTATTTAGTTTGATTGTTACCTCTCCATTAACTAACTTAGTATAAGCTGTTTGACCATCCACTGTGTATAATGCCACTGTTTCAGCAGCAACAGTTATTACCTTTAACTGACCATCAGCAGTAATCATATATTTAGCAGCATCTATGCTATTGCTATCAACACCAGAAGATTCACCAACTGTATAATCAAAATATTTAGTAACCGACATACCACCAGCATAAGCAAATTTACAAGCCAAACTCAACTCCTCGCCACTTTCATAACCTATCAAAGTAGTTTTAAAAGTATTGTCACCTGCCGAAGTCATCATAGACTCTGAGAATGGATATTCATGCCACAGATAAGCCACTACGCCCTCCTTATCAGTATCTAACAACTCAAAAATCACCTCAACATTACCAGCAATAGTTTCAAACGAAGCATTATAACCAACCGAGAAAGAACCCTGCAAAGCCTCGTTAGATGTGAAAACATCAGCCGTTTCATCAGATATCTCAACATTGACCACCTTTGAAGTGCCAGTTATGCCATTAGCATTTACAGCCTCAGCCATAATACTAAATGTACCATTCACGTCAGCACTCCACTCAATTGAATATGGAGCAGATATGTCACAACCAATCAACTCATCATTGATGTAGAAATTAACCTCACTAATCTCCACCTCAGTATAATCATAGGCAGTAGCCTCGATAGTCAACTGTGTACCAGTCATATGTTTTGTACCACTCTCAGGCGATGTAATCTTAACATCAGGCAACATATCACCAACCTGTTCACACATCATAGAACCAGCAGGAACAACCATCTGGAAACCATCCGAGTAAGTCACAGTAATATCCTCACCCTTATAATTGTGAGCTACATAACTCATACGACCACTACGGTCAAAAGCCGCAGCCACCGCATAATCAGCAGTCACATCCGTTGACACATTTCCTAATGAATACATGCTATGCAACCAATAGTAAGTTTGTGCATCCGACATACCGAATTTTAGACTTCTATCAGGATAAGAATCATACATCTCTACCGCCTCAGCAGCATCAACGAAAGCCGCATATTTCCACATCGTATCGTGCCAAAGATTATCATTAGCCTCATTAACAGTAATACCCGTGTTAGACTTAATCTCACTCCACAACTTCTCAGCATACTCAATATTATGACCCAAATATAACGAACCTCCATGAATAGGATATAACTCAATACCATACGAAGCAGCTAAATCAGTAGTCCAGAAAGTACCATTATCCAAGCTATTACCCCAGATACGAGAAACAACGCTGTAAGCCTGTGACGAAGTAAATGTACGCTCGTACATATCAAACCAATACTCCTCAACAGCACTCTGTTCAGTCGTATATAGGTAGATACCTAAATCACGAATCTCATCATTACCTGTAATTGTACCCCAATGGATTAGCGACGAATTAAACTGCATACTCTCAGAAGTCGATTCCTGATCATTCCCTTGTGGGAAAGTAGCAAAACCATTAGCCCAACAGTGACCAGCATAAGGGCTGAAGTTACGAAGATAAGGGAACATATCATCCTCACGATTACTAGAGGCAGCATCACGCACCAACAGATCAACCATACCACCCCATTTATCAGCCCAACCAGGACGATATTGCTCCATAAAAGCAGCAGCATGAATAAAATAGCCCCAATGGAAATGGTGGTCATTCAAGTTACTATCTTGACTATGACCAGCAGGATAGCCCACTAAAGTTGACCATTCATCGATATAATAGAAAAGGAAAGCAACCTCACCCTGTTCATAGGACAACCAATCCTCTAATCTCTCTTGAATTGTATTCAGCAACGCCTCATGCGCCTCATTGTTACCTGTTTCAGCCGCGATACGTGCCGATTGCACTAGACGATTCAGCAATTGACCATCATTATAACTATCAGTCCAATCACCAATCTCGTCATCCTTCATAGCAGTTAGCTTATCACTCATCACTGAATCCGAGTAGCCACTACCATCCAAGCAAACAGCAGGCAATGTAGGCAAAATACCATAATAGATATTCTCAACACTGAAACTATTACCAACGATAGACTTAATCTCACCACGAATAGATGTATAACTATCCCCCTCAACAACAGCACAGTCACTAGCTAAGTTACTCCATTGGTGAGGCAATAGACCCATCAACACCTTATCATACGCACCCTCCATAACCTCAGTAGTTACACTGAAATCAGTACGCACCACTGATGTAGCTTCATCATAAGCATATTCAGCCTTAGTATCAGTAGGGAAAACATAAGCAAACTCCTTATAATCGATAGCCTTTTGCGCTAAATCAGCACACTCCATAGGTAAGAAAGCCACCGACATATAATCCTCACCATTTAACGACGAAGTATAAACGCCACCATTAGCACTCCATGTACTACCCACAGGCGCGTAAATAGCAAAGTCAGCACCATTCTTAGCATCCACTATCAGCAACATCTCATCCATCCCAGTAACCGTTCCTGAAGTCACCGCAACCTGCATAGG
>JAWXTT010000145.1:0-5779 GCA_044433325.1 Bacteroidales bacterium | reverse complement strand
TGGCTATCCCCATATCGCGGCGCGGAAGTCCCATTCTATATTAATGCGTTGATTGCGCTAATAGTAGCAGTGATAGCATTTATCTTTAAACATCGTTTTATCTTTTCGGGCAATCGCGGGTAATTATTTTTGCATAATTGTTTCCTATTTAGGAAACAATTATATATCTCATCTTTAACCCATCATGTGTCAAAGATGAGGGAATATATTTAATTATTGCAAGTTTGCAGTAGCTTATGTGTGGGGTCGAGGTTATAGTTTGTTGCGCTCTTTGCGTATTCGTTTAGAGATTTGGGCTAGCTCTTCTCGGCTTAGCTCTTCTAGGTGTTCTAGCTTGTCTAGAAATTTTAGCTTGATTTCGTCGTTTTTGATTGACTTAAATTCGTTATAGTAGGCTAATATCACGGCTGGGATAAAGGCTACTATTAATATACCGTATAGTGATACTATGATGGTGATTATACGTCCTAGAAGGGTGGTTGATACAATGTCACCGTAACCTATGGTGGTAAAGGATGCAAATAGATACCATAGGATGTTAGAATAGCTACCTAGTTCAGGTTCGACAAAATATAGTGCTAGTGCTGAGAGTAGTAGAAAAACTATAAACCCTTGTATCAATGCTGTCATCCCTGTTGTACGTAATATACGTATGATTATATGTACCTTTATAAATTCCATGGTTGTGTGATATTTATTAGTTTTACAAATATAGAGATAAAGTTTTATTATCTTTGCATTTCAAATTAAGAATTATACGGAATGGTTTCATTGCAGAATTTGTCGGTCGAGTTTACTAGTCGCTCGATTTTTGAACAGATTAGTTATGTTATAAATAAAAAGGATAGAATTGCCCTTGTAGGTAAGAATGGTGCGGGTAAGACTACTATGCTGAAAGTTATTGCTGGGTTGCAGTCGCCCACTAGTGGGTCGGTGTCTGTGCCTAGTGATATTACTATTGGGTATCTGCCTCAACATATGACTATCGTTGATAATAACACGTTGATTGATGATGTAACGGCTGTATTTGACCATATTAAGCAGATGCAAGCGGACTTGGATGCGATGAATGTTGAACTGTTAACGCGTGAGGATTATGAGAGTGAGGATTATCATAAGTTGATAGATAGAATGACTCACTTGACAGATATGGTGAATATGGCACAGAGTGAGAATGCTACGGCTGAGATTGAAAAGACGCTGATGGGTCTAGGTTTTTCGCGTAACGATTTCAATAGACCTACTTCGGAATTTTCGGGTGGGTGGCGTATGCGTATAGAGTTGGCTAAATTGCTATTGCGTAAGCCTGAATTATTGCTGCTGGATGAGCCTACTAACCACCTTGATATTGAATCGATTCAGTGGTTAGAGAATTTTTTGAAAACTAAGGCTGATGCGGTGCTATTGGTGTCGCATGATAGGGCGTTTATTGATAATGTGACTAATAGGACTATTGAGATTTCATTGGGTAAGATTTATGATTATCAGGTGAATTATTCTAAGTTCGTGGAGTTACGTAAGGAGCGTGTGGAACAACAACAACGTGCTTTCCAAAATCAACAGAAACAGATTCAAGATACCGAAGAGTTTATTGAGCGTTTCCGTTATAAATCTACTAAATCGGTGCAGGTGCAGAGCCGCATTAAACAGCTGGCTAAGATTGACCGTATAGAGGTGGATGAGGTGGATAACTCACGATTAAGTCTTAAGTTTCCTCCTGCTCCTCGCTCAGGTGATTTTCCATTGATTACTGATGGGTTGGCTAAATATTATGGTGAGCATAAGGTGTTTGCGGATGCTACGCTAACGGTGCGTCGTGGTGATAAGATTGCCTTTGTTGGTAAGAATGGCGAGGGTAAAACTACGTTGGTAAAATGTATTATGAACCAGATTGCGTATGATGGGGAGTTGAAGATTGGGCATAATGTGAAGATTGGATATTTTGCTCAGAATCAGGCGTCGCTACTGGATGGTGAATTAACGGTTTTTGATACTATTGACCATGTAGCTGTTGGGGATATTCGTACTAAGATTAGGGATATTCTGGGGGCGTTTATGTTTGGTGGTGAGGATATTGATAAAAAGGTTAAGGTACTGTCGGGTGGAGAGAAAACGCGTTTGGCAATGATTAAACTCTTGCTTGAACCTGTTAATCTACTAATACTGGATGAGCCTACTAACCATCTGGATATGCGCACAAAGGATGTGCTGAAACAGGCTATTAATGACTTTGGTGGTACGGTGATTGTGGTTTCGCATGATAGGGAGTTTTTGGATGGTTTGGTGACTAAGGTGTATGAGTTTGGCGGTGGTCGTGTCAAGGAGCATCTAGGGGGTATCTATGATTTCTTGCAGAACAAACAGATTGATTCGTTACGTGTGCTTGAGCAGGAGCAGAAGAGTAAAGCGGCGGCGCAACAACAGCAGACGTTATCTAAATCACCTACTCACAATATCGCTCAAAAGGTTGAGCCTGAGAAACGCGCTGAGGGTAAGGTTACGTATGCTGCTCTACGTGAACAGGGTAAACTGATTAAACGTGCTGAAAAGAAAGTAGCTGAAGCTGAAGTGGAGATAGCTAGGATTGAGGATGTTATTGCCACATTAGAGGTACAGATGAACGAGGGATATTCAGCTGAAAATGCTGATATCTTCACAGAACATGCTGCTATGCAGAAGAAATTGGACAATGCTATGAGTCTTTGGGAGATTGCTACCATGGAGCTAGAGGAATTTAAAAGTAAAAAATGAGCATAAAATAAATAGCTCTTTTTAATGTTTTCTTGAAAGAATTTATTATTTTTGTAAAAAGTTAATAGAAAATAAATATAGATATTATGAAATTCAATATTCAAAGTAAAATGCTATTATCGCATCTGACTGCTATCAGTAAGGTGGTTAATAGTAAAAATGCTATCTCGATTCTGGAGTGTTTCCTATTTGTCTTAGATGGGGATAATGTGGTAATAACTGGTAGCGATCAAGAGACTACACTTACAGCTACCGTTGAGGTAATGAATGCTGAGGGTGAGGGTAAATTTGCGATTAATGCTAAGTGTATCTTGGAGTTGTTGAAGGAGTTGCCTGATCAAGGATTGTCATTTGAGATTAATGATGAAAATTTTGAAATTAATATCTTCTACCAAAATGGTAAATTTAACTTCATAGGATTTAATGGTAATGAGTTCCCTCAGAAGGAGATTAGTAGTGATATTAATGCTACTATGGTATTGCCCGCAGATGAGGTGGCTAAGGCTATAGATAGAACTTTATTCGCGGTAGGTATGGATGATTTACGCCCTATTATGATGGGTATTCTGTGGGATATCAAACCTGATGGGATTATTTTCGTTGCATCGGATACGCATAAATTGGTTAGATATACTAATAGCCGTATAACTCCTGAGATTGAAGCTTCATTTATATTACCTACTAAACCTGCTTCGGTTTTACGTAATATCCTACAAAAGGAAACTAATGATATTACTATTAAAATAGATGAAAAGAGTGCAACATTCCAAATGAAGGGTTACACCTTGAACTGTAGATTTATTAATGGTAAATATCCAAATTATAATTCGGTAATTCCACAAAATAATCCATTCAATATGGAGATTGACCGTGTATCACTACTTAATGCTGTTAGACGTGTATCAGTATTTGCTAGCGTAGGTGGTTTGGTAAAATGTGAATTGCGCGAAAATGAGGTGCTACTTAAAACGCAAGATATTGATTTCTCAACTTGGGCTGAGGAGGTTGTGCCTTGTAACTATTCAGGTGATGGTATGATTATGGGTTTCAATAATGCTATGATTATTGATGTACTGAATAACTTGAACTCGGAATCTATCGAGGTGAAATTATCTGACCCATCACGCGCAGGATTATTTATCCCAATGGACCAATCAGAGGATGAAAAATTACTAATCCTACTTATGCCTATGATGGTGTAATGGTGCTGTCTTAAAACAATAATAATATAGATATAAATGGGAGCGGTATGTGTAAAATATTTGCTCCTATTTGTCATAAAAGGGAGTTCTTAAAACTGACCCGTAGAAATATAACAAATTAAAATGGGAGAAATGCAACTGTTTCATCAATCTTTAAACGATATTTTGAACTAATTATTCATCTTAAATATTGATAAATCAGTTTTTAGAACTCCCCTTAAAATAAATATGCTTAATGGAACTAAATCTTAGAAAACCGATAGTCTTTTTTGACTTGGAAACTACTGGTACTAATGTTACTAATGATAGAATTGTTGAGATATCATATATAAAGGTATCTCCTAATGGTACTGAGGAATGTGGTACACGACGTATCAACCCTGGTATGCCTATCCCCCCAGGAGCTACTGCTGTGCATAAAATCACCGACGAGGATGTTAAGGATATGCCTATATTTAAAGAGGTAGCTAAGGAGATTGGTCGTGTATTTGATGGTGCTGATATTGCTGGTTTCAATAGTAATAGATTTGATGTTCCGCTATTGGTTGAGGAGTTGTTGCGTGCTGGAGTAGAGTTTGATGTATCTAAGCATCGTTTGGTGGATGTACAAACTATCTTCCATAAGATGGAGCAACGCACATTGGTGGCTGCATATAAATTTTATTGTGGCAAGTCATTGGAGGATGCACACTCGGCTGAGGCGGATACTAGAGCTACCTATGAGGTGCTGAAATCACAACTTGATCGTTATGCTGAATTAGAAAACGATATGGAGTTCTTAGCTAACTTTGCTACTCAGAATAGAAATGTTGACCTTGCAGGTCGTATTATCTATGATGAAAATAATGTAGCGGTGTTTAATTTTGGTAAATACAAAGGGAGAGCGGCTAAGGAGGTTTTCCAACGTGATATGGGTTACTATGGTTGGATGATGCAGGGTGATTTCTCACAAGATACTAAAAGGGTAATTACAAATATTAAATTGGGTCTGTTATAGACTAAATATATATTTAGCACGTTATTAAAGTATGAAAGGTAAACATATAATATTAGGTATTTCGGGTGGGATAGCGGCTTATAAGTCGGTATCACTACTTAGATTACTGAAAAAGGCTGGTGCTGAAGTGCAGGTAATTATTACTCCATCGGGTAAGGAATTTATTACGCCTGTTACATTATCTTCACTTAGTGGTAATCCTGTTATTTCAGAGTTTTTTACTGCTAATACTGGCTCATGGAATAGTCACGTTGACTTGGGGTTGTGGGCGGATGTTATGATTATTGCACCTGCTACTGCATCAACAATAGGGAAAATGGCTAATGGTATAGCAGATAATATGTTGATTACTACATATCTATCGGCTAAAGCTCCTGTGTTTGTTGCTCCTGCTATGGATTTGGATATGTTTGCTCATCCATCAACAACGCGTAATATAGAGCGTCTGCGTGAGTATGGAAACTATATAATTGAGCCTGGTGAGGGTTTCTTGGCTAGTAACCTCGTTGGTAAGGGTCGTATGGAGGAGCCTGAGAGGATTTTTGAGGTTCTTAATGATTTCTTTGCTAAGGGTGATGATAAATCATTGCAAGGAAAACGTGTGATGATTACTGCTGGTCCTACCTATGAGAGGATTGATCCTGTTAGGTTTATTGGGAACTTCTCAACGGGTAAGATGGGGTATGCTATTGCTAATGAATGTGCTAGGCGTGGTGCTGAGGTGGTGTTAATATCGGGTCCTGTTGCTCTTAGCGTTGATGATGTAGCTATCACTCGTGTGGATGTGGAGAGTGCGGCGGATATGTTGGAGGCTTCGCAGAAGTATTTC
>JAWXTT010000144.1:0-5791 GCA_044433325.1 Bacteroidales bacterium | reverse complement strand
CTGCACATTCTCCCGATGCTGCTGGGGGAATGGTTTGGTTATAATCCTCAAAAATCTGAGTTACTGAATGTAACTCATGACGACTGTTGCTTAATTTGAAGTTATCGAAAATCCAACGTTGCAAATCGTTTGAACGTTGTTTGCGTTCACGTTGCATCAGCTCTTTCTGTGCCTTTAGCTCTGCTATTTCCTGTTCTAGTGGCTCACGCTTTAGACGGTATTCACGTTCTAGGGTGCGTATTGCGGCTTTCTCGCTCTGAGCATTTTTGGCAAATGTGTGTAGCTCGGTTTCTGTAACGTTCCCTTCTGCACGTTGGTTGCTATGTGCTATCTTTTTAGCTTTATGAGCTAGCTTTGCTGCTGATATTTGTGGCGTGTATTGGTTGGATAACTCCTTTAGCCCCTCGTTTAAACGGATGTATGTAGGACTATTTACGAGCTCATCTAGTTTGATGGTTATGGCACTAATCTTTGCTTCGTTAATGCGGAAGTGACTATCTTGTGGTAATATGTCAAATACTGGCGGTACGAAAAAGGGCAGATTTAAACTACCATTTAATCGCCCCGAAAAGGCACACAGATAACCTAAGCTATCATCTTCACACTCAACAACTAATATACCGAACATTTTACCCTTAGCAATCTCATCATGATACTCTGGTGTGTTATCAAGATGTAACGATAATTCACGCCAAGCCTCGATGGCTAACTCATCAGGCTCATAATAAAATGGGTTATTAAGCATCTGAGGACGCTCAATATTAGATATATCTGTTGTAAAACGGTGTAGCATAATGGGAACAAAGATACTAATTATATATAAAATAAGAGGATGACTTAGCAAAAAGTCACCCTCCTATAAATATTTATCAACTATATTGATTTATTGCATCACTGCTGCCTGTGCCGCTGCTAGGCGTGCGATTGGCACACGGAATGGGCTACATGATACGTAGTTCATACCTTGCTTAGCGCAGAATTGGACTGATGATGGTTCACCACCATGTTCACCACAGATACCTACTTTAAGATCTGCTTTGGTTGCACGGCCTTTTTGTGTACCCATAGCTACTAGTTGTCCTACACCCTCTTGGTCTAACACCTCGAATGGATCTACCTTAACGATTCCTAGTTCTTTGTATGCTTTCAAGAATTTAGGAGCATCGTCACGTGAGTAACCAAATGTCATTTGTGTTAAGTCATTAGTACCAAATGAGAAGAAGTCTGCTATTGTTGCAATTTGATCAGCGATAAGTGCCGCACGTGGAACTTCAATCATTGTACCTATTTTGTAAACTACTGTCTTGCCTGTTTCAACAAATACTTCTGCCGCGATACGGTTAATAACGTCAGCTTGTAATTGTAACTCCTTGATAGTACCTACTAGTGGTATCATAATTTCAGGATGTACATCTAGACCTTCTGATTTAACTGTGATAGCTGCTTCAATAATTGCTCTTGCTTGCATTTCAGTGATTTCAGGGTAAGTACAACCTAGACGACAACCACGGTGTCCTAACATAGGGTTGAACTCTTCAAGTGAGTCACAAATGCTCTTAACTTTCTCAATAGTGATACCCATTTCGTTAGCAAGCTCTTTTTGAGTAGCTAATTGGTGAGGTACAAATTCATGCAAAGGTGGATCCAATAGACGGATAGTTACACCAAATCCATCCATAGCACGGAAAATACCTTCAAAGTCAGCACGTTGCATAGGAAGTAATTTCTTTAATGCTTTGCGACGACCCTTTTCGTCACTAGCAAGAATCATTTCACGCATTGCCTTAATACGGTCACCCTCAAAGAACATATGTTCAGTACGACATAAACCGATACCTTTAGCACCAAATTTGCGAGCTACTTCTGCATCTTTAGGTGAGTCTGCATTAGTACGAACATCCATCTTAGTGTATTTTGCAGATAGGTTCATAATAGCAGCGAAGTCACCTGAAAGTTCTGCATCAACTGTTGATACTAATCCTTCATATACATCACCTGTTGAACCGTTCAATGAAATCCAGTCACCCTCTTGATATGTTTTACCGTTCATTTCAACGGTTTTATTCTTGTAGTCAACCTTAATTTCACCTGCACCTGATACACAACATTTACCCATACCACGAGCTACTACTGCCGCGTGTGAAGTCATACCACCACGAGCAGTTAAGATACCTTGTGCTACTGACATACCACGTAAATCTTCTGGAGAAGTTTCAATACGTACCATGATAACTTTACGGTTCATCTCTGACCACTCCTCAGCGTCGTCAGCGAAGAATACGATTTGTCCTGTTGCTGCACCTGGAGATGCTGGCAGACCTTTAGCGATAGCTTTAGCTTTGCTAGCGGCTGATTTGTCAAATACTGGGTGAAGTAATTCATCCAATTTCTGAGCATCCATTCTCTTTAATACTTCTGTTTCAGTGATTACACCTTCACGTAATAGATCCATTGCAATCTTAACCATCGCTGCACCTGTACGTTTACCGTTACGAGTTTGTAGTAACCATAGTTTGCCATCTTGAATAGTGAACTCAAGATCTTGCATATCTTTAAAGTAATCCTCAAGTTTTTGTTGTGTTTCGATAAGTTCAGCTGCACATACTGGCATAGCTTCCTCTAATGATGGATAGTTAGCAGCGCGATCCTCTTCACTTACACCTTGTAATTCAGCCCAACGACGAGAACCCTCGATAGTAATTTGTTGTGGAGTACGTACACCTGCTACCACATCTTCACCTTGTGCATTGATTAGGTATTCACCATTGAAGATATCTTCACCTGTTGCTGCATCACGTGTAAATGCTACACCTGTTGCTGAAGTGTCACCCATATTACCATAAACCATAGCTTGTACATTTACAGCTGTTCCCCATTCCTCAGGGATTTGGTTCATGCGACGATAAAGGATAGCACGTTCATTCATCCAACTATCAAATACTGATGTTACAGCACCCCAAAGTTGTTCCCATGCGCTATCAGGGAAATCGTGACCTGTTACATTTTTAACAGCAGCTTTAAATTTAGCTACTAGTTCTTTTAAATCTTCAACTGATAGGTCAGTGTCATTTGTAACACCTTTCTCCTCTTTAAGATGTTCCATTACTTCCTCGAATGGATCGATATCAGTTTTGTTTTTAGGTTTCATTCCTAAAACTACGTCACCATACATCTGTACGAAACGACGGTAGCTATCCCAAGCGAAACGTGCGTTTCCTGACTTAGTAGCTAATGCTTCAACTACTGTATCATTCATACCTAGATTTAATACTGTATCCATCATACCTGGCATAGAAACTCTAGCTCCTGAACGTACCGATACAAGTAGTGGATTCTCTTTGTCGTCAAATTTATTTGCAGTTAATTCTTCAACATAAGCGATAGCTTGTTTAACTTCAGCCTCAATTAATTTAACGGCTGCATCACGACCATTTTTGGTGTATTCAGTACAAACTTCTGTTGTAATGGTGAACCCAGGAGGTACTGGAACCCCGATAAGGTTCATTTCCGCTAAGTTAGCACCTTTACCACCAAGTAGATTTTTCATATCAGCACGACCTTCAGCTTGGCCGTTACCGAACGTATAAACTCTCTTCATTTAGTAAAATTTATTAGTGATTTATTAATAAAATATTCTCTTTAACATAGTTAATATTGCAATTGTTGGGATACAACAATTACGCAAAGATAAGATTTTTGTTAGTATAATAAAAAAAAATCGCATAAATTTCTAGCAAAATGACATTTTGTTATTATTCCTTTTGGAGTGAGTGATAATTAATTACTATCTTTGTAATGGAGAAGTAGGACTCATATTTAAATATGGGTGTGATACTGCTGTAAAGTGATTAAATAGGTAAAAATGGGGTGGGGAGAGTTTATTGAAATTCCGAGTTACGCTCCGAAAATGGTAATATATTTTGAGACGAAAGAGAGTTTTACCAACCTTTGAGGGGGTTGAAATTATAGATGTTGCTGCTGAGGGTAACAGTATCGCTAAGGTTGATGAAATGGTGGTGTTTGTCCCTTATGGAGCACCAGGTGATATTATAGATTTAAAGATTGACAAGAAGAAGAAAAGCTTTGCACAGGGGCATATCCAACGTATGGTTAAACCATCAGAGATACGTGTCGAACCTATGTGTGAACATTTCGGTATCTGTGGTGGCTGTAAATGGCAACATATCCCTTATGATTATCAGCTAAAATATAAGCATAAACAGGTGGTGGATGCGCTAGAGCGTATTGCTAAGGTTGAACTGCCTGAGATTACTCCTATTCTAGGGTCTAAAAACACGTGTGAGTATCGTAATAAGTTGGAGTTTACATTCTCTAATAAATCATGGCTTACCTTTGAGCAGATGCGTAGTGAAGAGGTTTTTGATGATCGTGATGCGCTAGGTTTCCATATACCTGGAGCGTTTGATAAGGTGCTAGATGTCAAGAAATGTTGGTTACAAGAGAATGTTTCTAATGAGATTCGTCTGTTTATTCGTGCCTTTGCTAAGGAGAATAATTTATCATTCTATGATATCAAGCAACAAGTAGGTTTGATGCGTAATATTATAGTGCGTACTGCATCTACGGGCGAGATTATGCTTATCGTGGTGTTTGGTGATAACCAAGAGGATAATATCAACAATATGATGAATGCTATTGCTGAGCGATACCCACAAATTACAGCTCTATTATATGTTATCAATAAGAAAGTTAATGATACAATTTCTGACCAAGAGATATTAACCTTTAAGGGTGCTGATTATATCGAGGAGGAGATGGAGGGATTACGTTTCCGTATTGGCCCTAAGTCCTTCTATCAGACTAACTCGGCTCAGGCGTATGAATTGTATAAGATTACACGTGAATTTGCTGAGCTATCGGGTGACGAGCTGGTTTATGACCTTTACACTGGTACTGGTACTATTGCTAACTTTGTGGCCAAGAATGCGCGTAAGGTTATTGGTATTGAGTATGTGCCAGATGCCATAGAGGATGCTAAGATTAACGCATCGGTAAATGGATTGGATAATACCGAGTTTTTTGCAGGGGATATGAAAGATATTTTGACTGATAGTTTTGTTGCAGAATATGGAGTGCCTGATGTAATGATTATAGACCCTCCGCGTGCAGGGATGCATACTGATGTAGTTAATGTAATACTTAATGCAGCACCTAAACGCATAGTTTATGTTAGCTGTAACCCTGCTACACAAGCTAGAGATTTAGCCCTAATGGATGCACAATATAAGTTGGTTAAAGTACAACCAGTAGATATGTTCCCCCACACACACCATGTAGAAAATGTGGTGGCGTTAGAGTTGAGATAGAGAGTCGTCTAAAGACTAAGGTCAAAAGTCTAAAGTGTAAAGGTGTAAAGGTTGCAAGTTGATGGGGAAAACACCCACAACCTGCAACCTTTAAACTTTAGTCCTTAGACCTTAGTCCTAAGACTTGCGACGTGCGCTTAGCGGACTACCTTGTAACTTTGATTGCCAACAGTAACTATATAGATGCCGCTAGCAGTTGGTAACTCAACTTGCGCCGCACCATCCAGCACCACACTGTTAGCCACATTTACACCATTAAGATTATAAACTTTAATAGCTGTGCCATTTGTCACGCCACTTACCATTAACTCACCACCAATAGTATATACTTTAGTTTCATCTACTACCAAATTACCCTCAACAGCTAGGGTGCTATCCTCAACAATATTAGCAAATTGCCCCCAGAAAGAATCTGCCTGATAAGCCTCCAACGTCCCAACAGGAACCGATAATGTAACCGTTGA
>JAWXTT010000143.1:0-5798 GCA_044433325.1 Bacteroidales bacterium | reverse complement strand
GTTTCAGTGTCAGATACACATCTGTTGTACGTGTATAAACCACCTTAACGTCAGGGATATTCTTTTCAATCAACGCACCCAGTTTCAACGCAACAGCCAGATTAATATTCTTCTCATAAGCAGTACGTCCCACAGCTCCTGAATCCTTTCCACCATGTCCAGGATCAATCACCACAACGAAATCCTTAGCCACAGCAGCTAAAGATACCGAAAGTAATATTACCACTAAAAATAGTCGTTTCTTAAAACCTATAAACATCCCCTATTAATTCTAATTATTTGCAAAGTTAAAAATATTGAGGTTACCATATAACCTTTTAGCCATTTTTTTACACAAACTAACCATAAAGCATTAAAAAATCACCCACAAACGCCTAAATTTCCCTATAAAGGATTTATATTTGCACCATAATCTGTTTTATGAAAGAATTCGCAAGCATATTAATACTAATTTCGCTTATTATCCTAGCTCCATCATGTACCCAACATGGTGCTAATGGATATGTCGCATTAGATAGATTTGAGAGCCAAGTTACCCAGTATCCACAGCTCACCCACGATGAGCAGGAACAATTCATCAACCACTATTCAGCCATATTAACCATCCTAAACCAATCAGTCAAAGCAGATAGTATTCACACCCTACCAACCATAATCCCCACCACCCCAATCTATAAATCATTTATTGCCGATATAACCACCCATTTCACCAACACAGACACCCTATCACAAACGCTATACACCATACTCACCCGTTACACACAGCAGAGTAATACCCGCATACCACAGATTCAAACCTACATTAGCCCCTACAACCAATCAATAATAATCAGTGACAGTACAATTCTAATAGGACTAAATCACTATTTAGGGGCAACTCATCCAGCATACAACAACCTATCCAACGAGATACGCATAAATAAAACCCCACAGCGCATTTCCTACGATATAGCCGAGGCACTTTTACGCAGTAACTACCCTAACAACACCTCACAGACACTACTTGATAATATTCTATACGAAGGGTTTATTATCCACGCCATACAACAGCTACACCCACAGTTCAATTTAGCCACTGCATTAGGTTACACATCTGAGCAATTATCGTGGAGCAACGCCAACAGCCAACAGATTTGGCAAAAGCTAATAGCTGATAAATTACTTTACACAACTAACCATTTTGAGATAAATAAACTTATCAAACCCACCCCATACACCGCCAACATATCAACAGATTCACCTGGTAAGTTAGGCGTATGGGTCGGAACACAGATAATAACTTCATATATTAATGCTGAGAATATCAACGATATCAACCAGCTTTACAACAAAATTAAAACAACAGATAGTCAAACAATTTTAATGCACTCAAAATATTATGGCAAATAGTAGAAAAAAGGTTTATGGACTAATTGGTTATCCATTAACCCATTCATTCTCAAAGGTATTCTTCAATCAGAAATTTACCGCTGAGAGTATCGACGCAGAATATATAAACTTTGAAATACCCAGCATAGAACTAGTTAAAGAGGTAATCTCCGAGAATAAAAATTTACAAGGGTTCAATATAACCATCCCTTATAAAGAGCAGATATTTCCATACCTAGATAGCATTGATGACGATGCAGCAGCCATAGGAGCAGTAAACGTAGTCAAGCTACATAAAGATAGTAACGGTAATATTACACTCAAAGGGTATAACTCCGACGTAATAGGATTTTGTGATTCCATCCGACCACTACTTGAACCACACCATAAGAAAGCATTAATATTAGGTACAGGTGGAGCAGCCAAAGCGGTTAAACATGGCTTACATAAATTAGGGGTTGAATCAGTTTATGTATCGCGCAACGCTAGTGACGAGATAATCACCTATGATGATATCAATGCAGATATCCTTAATGAGTATCACGTAATCGTTAACACCACCCCACTAGGGATGTACCCGAAGGTCAATTCAGCACCTGAACTACCATACAATCTACTGAACGAAACCCATTTATGTTACGACTTAATATACAATCCTGACGAAACCAAGTTTATGCGAGAAGCGCGCGAAAATGGCGCGAAAGTCAAAAATGGGCTTGAAATGCTACTACTCCAAGCATTTGTTTCATGGGAAATTTGGCAAAAATAAATATATTCGATATATAAAGTAAAGGGTTATTCAACACGTTCACAGCTATGTTGAATAACCCTTTACTTTATTTTTTCACTGGCAGATTAGCACCATCCTCACTATCACTATCTATAAGTTTAGCTTTATTACGCTTCTCCTCAAGCAGCTTTTTACTCTTCTCAGCATAAATCTGACGTATATACTCCTGCTTCATATCCTCGTAAATCTCGTAACGCTTCTTTAAGAATTTAGACTTATTATTATAATATAGCGTATTGTCAGGGTCATTCAACAGTGATTCTCTCCCTTCAAGAAAATATTTCACAAAAATAGGCTCAGGCTCTCCATTATATGAATAACCATATACTGCATGTACCGCTTTATAATCCTCCTCGTTACATCGTGGTACAATCTCACTTATATGCAAAATAGGTGATAATGTACCGAAACCCATCTCTAATAAAATCTCAGGTATTGGATCATCTTCGCGATATCCTGCTCCATAATAAGTCCTAACATAACTCTTACTTGGGAATTTATAAAATAGACCTAAATCATTTTCTCCAAATTCATATAGTTCCATCTTTTCAAGAGCTTGCGTTCCATCCTCCCTATTATTTACATCAAATTTAATTGAATATTGAGTCTTTCCAATTAATCCTATATTGTAGTATATTGCATTATTTGTATCATTATCATATCGTACCCATTTAGCACTTTTCATTAACCAATCCAGATTATCAATAGCCACTTTCATATCTACAGCTCTCACCCCCTTTTGATGCGGATTATTCTCTAATATTTTACCCATATCTATATCTATCATTATACGTTGCTCCCAATTTCTAATTGGTGCGTAATAATTTTTAGACATTATTAGCTCCTCACTTTTAGTTGGCATAAAATACCTTAGTTTACTACTTTTAGGTTTATAAAATAGTCTATTATGTACCTTTTTATTTGCAACCTCCCAATCCCCATACCACTCTTTAAACTCATCAGATTTAATTATTTCATAACTCTCAGGGGTATGTAATGTTTCTCTATTTGTTAACTTATTATATCTAGTAGGGCGACTATCCATTACAGGATCAGTAATTTCAGGCATAGGCACATCAGGGACACCCTCTACTATCGAATTATTTACAGGTGTATTCAGTCTTAGATACTCCTTTTTTAACTCCGACATATAATAATCAGCAATCTCATTCTCCCTCTTACTTCTAGCAGCAATCGGTTTAGCTAAAAACTCATCCAAATTCAAGATATTATAATGCTCCCTTACCTCACTCGGTATTTTACCCAATCCATCCAGAAATTCATTATATCTATCACTCATTAAATCGACAAATATTGCCCGTTCTCCCTCTAATCCATCATTAGGTTCTTGTTCATCAATCTTATAGTTAAACAGAAACTTATCCCTATCAACAAACTCTTGAAACGTACCACTAAACAAGTTACTCTTTATAGCTTTATTATATGCATCTTTCAGAACATTATTATACTCTAGCCGAGCAATTTCACGTCGTAATATTTTCTGAGTATTAATTTGACCTTGATGAGTATTCTCTAAATCTTTAGCTATCGCCTTATCTTTATTTTTAAATGGAATACGCTCTATTACTGAACCATCCAATGCTATTGCATCAACCATCCAACGCTCCTTTCCACTCTCACTATCCACCTCTTTATTTAATTTAGATGAAGATATTGCTGGTGGCTCAACAGTTTTACCCTCCACTATATATATCATCTTTGCCCTTGCTGAGATTGGTATATTACTATTATGTATAAAATTATTATATTCACTAGCTAACATCTCTGAATTTTCCTCAGCAAATTGTTCAAATCCATCATTGTCACCCTTAACCTTACCATCACCTAACTGTTTATCAGTGGCAACCTTAAATTCACTGTTGGTAGCTCCCTTATATTTTTCAGGGATAGGATTAGAGTAATCTAATGCTATAATCCTATTTATTAATGAATTATCCCCCTTAACGAATCCCTCATTACGTATTAAAGCCATCTCCTCAGGCGTAAAGCGTAAATCCTTAGCATAAGCATTATAACGCTGCTTAATCAATCTAGGCATCGCACGCAGAAATGTTAAAGCACCAACCGTACCAGCAGCTTTTAGCCACATCTGAGACAGGTTAGTTAATCGCTCCTTATCAAAATCTTGAATATCAGCTCTACTGAAATCCTCACCCTGCTCTATTGCATCTCCCATAAAGAATATAGATGATTCTACACTCTTATTTATAGATTTCTCTAGCAGACTTGTCTTTTCAAAAGTTTTAGGATTCAAAAATGATTTTGAACCATATAAACCATTCAATCCACCTATTGCACCCCCTACTAATGAACCCTTTAATGCTTTCTTCCCTATCTGTTTAGGATCAAATTGATTATATTTAAACTGATTAGCTATCTCATGACCAGCCTCATAACTCCCCAAAGTAGCTGCACCACGCACCCCCTCAGCTACACCACGACTTAGCACACTACTATTAATTGCATATTCACCAATCTTCTCAAAATATGCTGTTGGAATTCTTTTTAATGCACTAGTACCTATATTTTTTGATACTAGGAAACGCCCTAAATTTCGCAATGTGCCATTATGCGCCAAACTACCTATCCCCATACTACCTATAAAAGCAGGCGCATCAACAGCAACTGTAGCTAATCCTGCTGCTACATTATCCATTATACCAGCTTCATTCTCGCTATATTTACCATAAGCTGTATCTAATGCTGCATCATTAAATGTAGAGCTACCTGAAACACCACGACCCATTACTGATGATATTTTTGAGAATAGATTATCCTTCATTGCGCTACCTAATATATATTCGATATCACTCTCAGGCTTATAATTATCACTATAATCATCCGCAACTCTATTATATATAGTGTTTACTAGTCGTTTATATTCATCATTATAGAAATCGTTACGCTCATGCTCATTAGCAGGCATACGCTTATTTACCACCCTATCTAAATATATTGATAGCTGATTTTTATCAATCTCACCTAATGTTTTATTTATTAGAGTTACAGGATCAGATAGTTGCATATCACTTGCTGATTTAGTTACCCCCTTAGCCACTGCTGAATATGATGTCATAGGGTAACTATCTACTCTATACTGCGCCTTGACAGCATCCTTACGTGCTTGCGCCCTATTAGCACTATATTTATCCTTAAATAGCTCATCATAAACATAATTAGGATCTGATAGTGAATTATCTATCATCTCACGCAGGTTTCTTTCAGTCTGATTAGTTGGATTTAGCCAATCACCATCTAATTTTAACCTAAAATCGTTATTCTCAGTGGGATTTAATGCCGTTATAGGTGAATCATAATTACTACCTATTATATTATCACTAGATTTAAGTTTACTAAAATCAAAGTTACTTAATAAACCACTTACTTCTTCGCTCATACTTACTTATATTTTAAAATAAGAGCAAATATAATTAGCTTATAACTTAATAGATATCTACATTTTAACAGCTAAAGAAACTAATCTACATTATATATAATCCTACTAATTTATACGCATTTGTCATGTCAATAATCTCTCATTTGTCATGCTGAATTTAATTCAGCACCTTTCCAGTTCATCATCAGAACCTTAGCCGTTTAATTCAGCACCTTTCCAGTT
>JAWXTT010000142.1:0-5885 GCA_044433325.1 Bacteroidales bacterium | reverse complement strand
ATTTGTATTTTTCAAAATGTGAGCGTAGCGGTGCCTACGGTGCATTTTGTAAAATGCGAAGATGAAGTATCGAAGTAGAAAAGCGTTAAAATTCAATTTTTAGAAGTCCCCATTGATAATTGAAAGTTTAACAATAGATAAAGAGATACTAGGGATTAAGTATTGGCTTATTAAAGATAATCCGTCTCTATATATGGAGTTTCAACAATATATCGTTTGGAATAAGTCTTAAAATTAACAAGTAATTTGCTAGATGTGCTGGGGGATTGGTTGTTATCACGCAGGAAATGACTATCTTTGTAGCTCATAAATATTTATATTTTTAATAAGATGTCTATAGATAATATTATATCACAAGCTACGGCTGATGCAGTTAAGGCTCTATATAGTGTAGAGGTGGCTGCTGAGAGTATTGTTCCGCAAACTACTAAAAAGGAGTTTGAGGGCAACCTTACTATTGTTGTGTTCCCATTCTTGAAAGCTTCGCGCAAAGCTCCTGAAGCTACTGCAACGGAGATTGGTGAGTATATGCAGGCTAACTGTGACGCGGTTAAGTGTTTCAATGTTATTAAGGGTTTCCTTAATATCACTATTGAGCTTTCGTTTTGGAGTAATATGTTGGCTGTTGTTAATGCTGATGAATCATTTGGATTTAAGTCGGCTACTGAGGATAGCGAATTGGTGATGATTGAGTACTCGTCACCTAATACTAACAAACCACTTCACCTTGGTCATATCCGTAATAACCTGTTGGGTTATAGCCTTTCTGAGATTATGAAAGCTAATGGTTACAATGTTGTTAAAACTAATATTGTTAATGACCGTGGTATCCATATCTGTAAGAGCATGTTGGCATGGCAGAAATGGGGCGAGGGGGTAACTCCTGAATCAGCCGACAAAAAAGGTGACCACCTGATTGGTGATTTCTATGTGCTTTTTGACAAGAAGTTCAAAGCTGAGGTTAAGGCTCTAATGGAAACAAAAGGGATATCTGAAGATGATGCTAAGGCTGAATCATCACTGATGGCTGATGCGCGTGAGATGCTACTGAAATGGGAAGAGGGGGATGCTGAAATCCGCCATATTTGGGAAATGATGAACTCATGGGTTTACACTGGTTTTGATGAAACATATAAACGTCTAGGTGTTGACTTTGACAAGATATATTATGAGAGTGATACTTATACCGAGGGGCGCGACAAGGTACTAGAGGGGCTAGAAAAGGGTATTATGTTCCGCAAGGAGGATAACTCTGTTTGGGCTGACTTGACCGATGCAGGTCTTGACCATAAACTGTTGCTACGTGGCGATGGTACATCGGTTTATATGACACAAGATATTGGTACTGCCAAACTTAGATATATCGACTATCCTATTGATAAGATGATTTATGTCGTTGGTAATGAACAGAATTACCACTTCCAGGTACTTTCTATCCTACTTGACCGCTTAGGTTTCAAATGGGGTAAGGATTTGGTGCATTTCTCTTACGGTATGGTGGAGTTGCCTGAGGGTAAGATGAAATCTCGCGAAGGGACTGTCGTGGATGCTGATGACCTGATGGATGAGATGACTGCTACCGCTAAAGAGATATCAGAACAATTAGGTAAGCTAGATGGTTGTAGTCTTGAGGAGGCTAATGAGATATCTAGCATTATTGGTATTGGTGCATTGAAATATTTTATGCTAAAGGTTGACCCTCGTAAAAATATGACTTTCAACCCTAAGGAATCTATTGACTTTAATGGTAACACTGGTCCATTTATCCAATATACTTATGCTCGTATTAGGTCGGTAATGCGCAAGGCGGCTGAGGCTAATATCTCAATTGCTGAGGATATCACTGCTTATGCTCCTAATGAAAAGGAGGTTGCGCTGATTCAAGCATTAGCGGATTTTCCTAGCGTGGTGGCTGAGGCTGGCAAATCGTATTCTCCTGCACTAGTAGCTAATTATGTATATAATTTGGTTAAGGAGTATAACCAGTTCTATCATGACTACTCAATTATGCGTGAGGCAGATGAACTAACACGTCGTTTCCGCCTAGTATTGTCAGCGAATACAGCTAAGGTGATTTGCCTAGGGATGAGCCTATTAGGCATAAAGGTGCCAGAACGCATGTAGAAAGCCTTTTTAGGTGCAGAGGCTACACTCCCATTTATCACGGTGGACGTTGCTGAAACATGTTATCTTCGGCAGGAGTGTTGTCCTCAGCTACCGTAACAGAGAGTCAAGGAGATACTATACGAAATTAATAATAGGCCACGGAAAAAGCTAAACGATAAATTCACTAAACAAATATTTTTCTTATCTTTGAAAAATTAAATTGCATTTAGAAGTTGAATCTACCCAAAGCTAATTAACCGCTTTTTAATTTGTTGTATTAATTTATTTTTATATCTTTGCATTATTATTAATAAGAGAGGGTTTTATGTTTTTAATTCACGCACATCATCATCATATTAGCAGACATTAATGGAATGGCTACGTATGACGTGTGTTTATTAACTATAATATAAGTTTTACCGACATTCCATTTATATGGGGTGTCGGTTTTTTTGTTTTTAGAAAAATAATAAATAATAAAATATAATTAAAATGTTAAGAATTGCAGTTCAATCTAAGGGTCGCCTATTTGAGGAGACTATGGAGTTATTAAAGGAAGCGGGTATCAAGATGACATCGGTAAAACGTACGCTACTAGTGCCATCAAAGAATTTCCCTGTCGAGTTATTATATCTTCGTGATGACGATATCCCTGAAGCAGTGGAGTCGGGTATCGCTGATATTGGTATCGTTGGGTTAAACGAGGTGTTGGAGAAACGTAAAAATGTTAAGGTTGTTCGTAACCTAGGCTTTAGCAAATGCCGCATATCGTTAGCTATTCCTAACAAGGCTGATTACAACGGTATTGAGTGGTTTAATGGTCGACGTATTGCTACTTCGTACCCTGAAATTCTTCAAGATTTCTTAGATAAGAATAACATTAAGGCTGATATACACGTTATTAGTGGATCAGTGGAGATTGCTCCTGGTATTGGTTTGGCTGATGCTATCTTTGATATTGTTTCGTCAGGTAGTACTTTGGTTAGCAATAACTTGATGGAGGTTGAAAATCTTCTTGATTCGGAAGCTGTTCTTATCGGTTCATCTAAAGATTTGGATGCTGAGAAACAACAGATTTTAGATAAGCTAATGTTCCGTATCGAGGCGGTTAAGATGGCTCAAAGCAAGAAATATATTCTTATGAATGTTCCTAAAGATAAACTTGACGAGGTGTTAAAGGAGCTTTCAGGCATTAATAGCCCTACTGTATTGCCATTGGCTGATGCTAATTGGTGTTCTGTTCATACTGTCCTTGAGGAGAAATATTTCTGGGATATTATTGGCAACCTAAAGGCGTGTGGCGCAACAGGTATTTTGGTATTAGATATTGAAAAAATGGTATTATAAAAAAGTATGATTACTGTAATTAAACACCCTAAAAAACAGGATTGGAACGCACTAATGCGCCGCGCTGAATGTGATACATCTGCATTGACTGAAACGGTTAAGCAGATATTGAGCAATGTTGCGTGCAATGGCGATGTGGCGTTGCGTGAATATTCTGAACGATTTGACCGTGCTATTATCAATGACTTTAAGGTTTCTACTCATGAGCTAGAGGAGTGCGATGCGTTAGTGGCTAAGGAGTTGAAGATGGCTATTGAGGTAGCTGCTGAAAATATCCGTAAGTTCCATGCGGCGCAAATGCCACATTCGGTTGAGGTTGTGACTATGGAGGGTGTTAATTGTCAACAACGTGCTGTGCCTATCTCTAAGGTGGGTTTATATATCCCTGGAGGAAATTCACCGTTATTCTCAACGGTGCTGATGCTTGCTATTCCTGCTAAGATTGCGGGTTGTCGTGAGATAGTGTTGACCACTCCCCCTAATGCTGAGGGTAAGGTGCATCCTGCTATTCTATATGCTGCTAAGGTGGCTGGTGTAACGCAAATTTTCAAGGTTGGCGGAGCGCAAGCGATTGGTGCAATGGCGTATGGAACAGTTAGTGTACCTAAGGTATATAAGATATTTGGTCCTGGTAATATGTTTGTTATGGAGGCAAAGCAACAGGTTAGCTTAGACTCGGTAGCAATAGATATGCCTGCTGGACCATCAGAGGTGTTAGTAATTGCTGATAAAGGGGCAAATTTGGAGTTTGTAGCTACTGATTTCCTATCACAAGCAGAGCATGGAAAGGATAGTCAATCAATCTTATTAACTACTGATAAAGAGGTTGTTGAGGTGTTTCCTGCTGTGGTTGCCTCACTTGCAGCTACACTACCTAAAGGTGAGCTGATAAGCAGTTCACTAGCTAATAGCCGTGCTATTCTGTTAAATGATTACACTGAGTTGATGGAGTTCTGTAACGATTACGCACCTGAACATCTGATTATCAACACTGACAATGCTTATGAATTGACCACAATGGTTGAGAATGCAGGTTCAGTATTTATCGGACCATATTCACCTGAAAGTGCTGGTGATTATGCCTCGGGAACTAACCACACTTTGCCTACTAGTGGCTATGCTAAGTCTTACAGCGGAGTAAATCTGGATTCATTTATCAAGAAGATTACATTCCAAGAGATTACTCGCGAGGGGTTAAGCAATATAGGTGAAATTATAGAAACATTGGCTGAGAATGAGTCGCTTATGGCGCATAAACTAGCCGTTACAGTTCGTCTAAAGGAGATAAACAATGGAAATTAAATCAATTGTACGAGAAAATATAGCTAAGCTAAAACCTTATAGCTCAGCAAGAAGTGAATTTAAGGGAGCTGCATCTGTATGGTTAGATGCTAATGAGAATCCATATAATATGCCTAACAACCGTTACCCTGACCCTTTGCAGATTAAGGTAAAGGAGGGTATCAAAGCGGTGCGTGGCGTTGAGGTCAATCAGATATTCCTAGGTGTTGGTAGCGATGAATGTATTGATCTAGCCTATCGCATCTTCTGTGAACCCAAGGTTGATAATGTAGTGGCTATTTCGCCAACATATGGTATGTATGAGGTGTGCGCTGATATCAACGATGTTGAGTATCGTAAGGTGGCGTTAGATGCTAACTTTGAGTTTGATGCTAAACAACTGTTAGCGGCAACTGATGAACATACCAAGATTATCTGGATATGCTCACCTAACAACCCAACAGGTAATTCATACGCATTGGATAAGATTAAATATGTGTGTGATAACTTCCGTGGAATAGTTGTTGTGGATGAAGCATATATAGATTTCTCAGCACAAGGCTCAATGGTTCAACAACTAGCTGAAACACCTAATATGATAGTTATGCAAACATTCTCAAAGGCGTGGGGTAGTGCAGCGGTTCGCCTAGGTATTGCCTTTGCCTCAACTGAGATTATTAGCTATTACAACAATGTTAAGTATCCATACAATATAAATATCCTAACTCAGGAGTACGCTATCGAGCTACTGAAACAGCACAACCAAGTGAAAGATTGGGTAGCTACACTAATGGAAAATCGCAGATGGTTAGCGCAGGAGTTAGCTAAGATAGAGTATGTACAGCATATCTATCCAACCGATGCAAACTTCCTATTGATACGTGTTGCGGATGCTAATGCACTATATAACTATCTATGTGCCGAAGGGATAATTATACGTAACCGCAATAGTGTTGAGCTATGCCATGGCTGTGTACGTATCACCGTTGGTACAGAACGTGAAAATAAGGAGTTGATTGATAAGATGCTAGCATATAAACGTTAGTAATTTATTAATAAACACACATACGTGTCATTCCCAAACGTCAGGCGTGTCATCCTGAAAGCTCACATCAGGCGTGTCATCCTGAAAGCTCACATCAGGCGTGTCA
>JAWXTT010000141.1:0-5886 GCA_044433325.1 Bacteroidales bacterium | reverse complement strand
ACACTAGTATCTAACGTAGGTCAAACAGCATTCTATGACCCATTCCAAGGATGTTCAGATGGTGAGTATATCTATTATACAGACCGTAACACAGGTATCAAGAAACGTGCGTTAACAGAACGTGGTGCAACAGAAGTAACTGATTATACAGATGCAACATACCTAGTAACTAATGACGAGTTAGGTTACTATGGTCGTGGTATTGGTTATGGTGCTATCCATAGTGGTATATACCTAGATCGTAACGGAATGTTCTGGTGGCCTAAAAATTACTCAGGTAATGGTATCTATCGTTTCAAAACATCAGATATAGGTCAAACAAACGCAATCCCTTATCCAATCGTACTATCAAGTTGTCAACCTAAGGCATTCACATTAGATGAAGACCGTGATAAAATGTATGTATGGTTCGTAGGAGGTTCACCAGGTGAAGGTTTCGGTATGTATGATATTCCTGCTGATGATGAAGGTGCTTCAGTAACTCAAACTACATCGTTAAAATATATAACAATGTATGCAGATCCTATCAATGCAACTGCATCTGAGGGTGTTTATGTAACACAATTTGCAGTAGATAGCCGTGATGGTAATGTTTATTTCGGTTTCCGTCCAGGTTCAACTGAGAAAACATATACTTCTAATGGTTTATACTACTTCGATTACGAAACACAAACAGTAAAAACTGTAGATGGTATCACTGACCCAATTTTAGGTGTAGCAATCAACTCACGTGAAACTAAACTATTCTAATATAACATATTAGAGTAATAAAATAGATTAGCGGATAATTAGCATAATAGTTAGTTATCCGCTATTTTTTTACGAACTATGCGTGATTAATAATTAATAGCTAATAATAAGCAGTAATTTATCTCTTTTTTTTTGTGTAGTTCGGAATTTATGCATATATTAGCGGCGTAATTAAAGAGGGAATATATATGACCCTTTAGTGCAAATATAAACTTAAAATAACGTGTTGAAAAACATATTTAATTAACAAAAAACTTAATGTATTATGAAGAAATTATTACTTTCTGCAATGGCTCTTCTAACAGCAGTAGCTCCTGCTCTTGCTGATGTTGATAGCTATGACTATGAAACTGTAAATGGTTTTACAGCTAAAAATCTTTGGATTTATTCTCAGTACTCAGATGCTGATAACTATGCAGCATTACCTTTTGGTACTACTGGTAAATCAAGAACTGCAACTCTATATGATGGAGTAGTTTATGTTGGAGATTCAACTAATGATGATGGAACTATCGTTGATAGCGACGGTGGTACTATTGACTGTGCTTCTATTGTTAAATATGATGCAGTAACAGGTGAATACCTAGGTAAACTTCAAGTAACTTGTGATGGTGAACGTGTATCTGGTCTATTATGTGCTAATCAAGTAGGTATCGATAGTTTCGGTAACTTATATATGGCTGGTTATAGTGGTTCTATGGCTGCTAACTTAGTAGTTTATTCAGTAGATAAAGAAACTGGTGTTGCTGTTAAGGAAGCTGATGTTGAACGTACATCTGAAGGTCGTATTGACTATTGTGACGTAATTGGTGATATCACTCGTTCAGAAGCTAAAGCTATCATTATGGCTGCTGCTGCTCCTGCTGCATCTACTTTATTAGTTTATCGTTGGGAAGCTGCTCAAGGTGGTGAATTTGCTGCTGGATGGTTCAGTGGTGCTATGGAATCTTATGAAATGAGTGCTGCTTATCCTGCTGATGCTACAACTTGGTCTTATGCTCCATACGTGAAAATGGTAGTTGGTGGTGAAGGCGTTGAATATGATGCAGAATTATTCTATATTGACGGTTTCGCAACTTATCCAACTCTATATGACATTAACGGTTCTATCATTGATTCATTTGAAAATGCAGCTGATATCGCTCCAAATGAAGCTGGTACTAATGGTGTAACTGAAGTTCAATTAGCTGGTAAAAACTTTATCCTTTACTCTATGAACCAATATATCGCTCCTGATTATTGTAAAATGAGATTCTCTGAACTAGGTGATGGTATGGCATTTGAAGGTATGGCTAAATATTGGGATTTCCCAGCTGAAGATGGTTTAGGTGGTACTTCTGATGGTGGTCTTCGTGTACACTCTATCGCTACTGAAAAAGTTGTTGATGCTAATGGCAAAGAAGCTGTTAACGTATTAACATTCAAATCTTGTAACGGTATTGGTGTTTATCAAGTAGCTGAAGATGGTTATGTTGGTGGTGTATCTGCTGATTTAGCTGATGCTGCTGTTGCTATCGCAGTTAAAGGTGACGCTATCGTTGCTGAAGGTGCTGAAGCAATCGCTGTTTACAACATGGCTGGTCAAGTAGTTGCTAAAGTTGCTGCTGATCAAGTTGCTGCTCCTGCTGCTGGTGTTTACGTAGTTGCTGCTACTGTAAAAGGCGAAAAGGTTGTTGCTAAAGTTATTGTTGACTAATAAGTAACAAGGTTTAGTTTACTAAACAAAAACATATATAATGGGTGCTTAGACTTTTAAAGGTCTAAGCACCTTTTTTTTGTTGTTATATATTGCTTTTCTAAGGATAATAACTTAACTTTACGAAATAAACTTTAAATTAGTGGTATATGGTGAAAAAATTACTCTGCTCAACAATGTTGTTGTTGGCTATCGTGCTTTCTGGTAGTGCCTATGCAGGCAATACTACTACAATTAATGGTGACGTTTATCAGGTGGATACCTTGCAGTATTCAAAGGTAGGTCCAGGAACGTACTATACTTCGCTAAAATTCTGGAGCGATGATACTGGTATGACCTTTAGGACTTTCTTTATTCATGCTGATGTCGATAATCCTAATGTGAAATGTAACGTAGAATTGGGTCGTGATTCTATTATTGGTGGTGAAACGATTAGATCTGTGGCTACAAGGAAAACTGAGCCAGGAAATTATTATTACGCAGGTATTAATGGTGACTTCTATGCAACCTCGGGCGATGTAGGTACTCCTACACATGGTTGTGTGGTTGATGGTGAGGTAGCTACTGCTATTTCATATAGTGCTCCTCACTTTGTCGTGTCAGATGATATGACTCCTTGGTGTGAATGTCCATCATTCCCAACTGTAACAATGAGTGTAAATGGTGGCGAATCTATCTCTTTTAATAAGATTAATGGATATAGATATGAAAATGAATTAGTGCTTATTAATGATAAGATTGGTAACTATTCACATACTGATGAAGGTGGTTTGGAGATTGCCTTAGAGCTAGTAGAGGGTGAGAGCTGGTCTATTAATGAGGGAACGACTAAATTAAGAGTTGTAGGTGAAAGTTACTCAGGTGGTGGTATGGCTGTGCCTGATAATGGTGCAGTGATTAGTGCTGCTGGAACTGCTACTACTACCGTTGAGGCTCTTAAAGCAGGGGATATTGTAGAGGTGACTGTAAGCCAATCTTTATATAATACAGGAGTATCTTATTATCCTAATATTACGCAAATGGTTGGTGGTAACGTATATTTGGTAGCTGATGGAGCGGTTGTTTCGCAAACAGATGAAGCTCGCCACCCTCGTACAATGATGGGTTATACAAAGGATAAGAAACAGATAATCTTCTGTGTATTTGATGGTCGTACAGCATACTCGGCTGGAGGTATATATGTGGAAATGGCAGATATTATGATTTATGCTGGAGCTGATTGGGCTATCAATATTGATGGTGGCGGTTCTTCAACGATGTATATTCAGAATCTAGGTATTATGAATAACCCTTCTGATGGAGCAGAACGTTCAGTTAGTAATGGTTCTTATCTGGTGTTAGATGCACCTGAGGATAATGTGATTGCTGAGATTAAATTTAAGGATTGGGGTATGGATTTCCCTAAATATGGGGTATATGAACCTGTTTTCTATGGTTATAATCAGTATGGTATGCTTATTGATACAGATGTGCAGGGTGTGGAACTATCTTGTCCTAGTGAGTTGGGCGTAATAGATGAAAAGAATAGATTTATTGGTTCTGGTGCAGGATGCTACTCTCTGACAGGTGAATATAATGGTTTGTCAGCTGAAATTCCTATAAATATTTCTGAAAGTTACGAAATAAAGTTGAGTAACGACAAAATTATCAATGACGGATATAAAGAGTATGAAGTGGAGGCTGAAGTGGAAATAGTAGAGAGCTCTATTGCTATTGATGCTGGTTCAATGGTGTGGAGTTGTGATGACATATCTATCGTTGATATAAATAGTGCTACTGGAGTACTAAAGGGATTGAAAGATGGTACTACTACAGTACGTGGGTCATTGGATAATTTTAGTGGTGAAATGGAGGTAGTCGTAGAGATACCTACTGCTAATGTAATGGCTATTGATCCTGATATGGATATATCTACTTGGACTATTGCACAAGTAGGTGGCTCTGGATTAGTTAAGGAGGTAATGGAGAATGGTGTTAAATTGACTTATACTGGTGCATCTGGACGTTCTAATTATTTGAGATTGTCAAAGTCTATAAATCTATGGAGCTTACCTGATGTGTTGAGATTACGTATGAATCCAGGTGATGCACCTATTACCTCTATCACGTTTACGCTATTAACTAATAACGGAGAGGGTATTGTTCATGCAGTAGATGCTCCTGTTGCTAATGAATTGAATGTTATAGATATCCCAATGAGTGATATATTGGCTGATGCTACGGATTTAGGTAATTACCCTTTAACACTTAGCCAAATTCAGTTTGGTATGGGTACATCTACAACTGGTGTAGAGTATGTGGTTGAGATTCCTGGTATAGAGTGCGTATATGATGCAGTTGCTGCATCAGTAGGTGATAACTTAATTGACCAGAGCAGTTTTACTATTACTCCTAATCCAGTAAAGGTTGGTGAAGATGTTAAAATTAAATTAATGGATATGGGAGCTGGTAGCTTGGTTATATATAATGCTGCTGGTGTTATAGCTAAATCAGCTGTGATTGCTGCTGGTGATAGTGAAATCTCTATCTCAACAGATGGTTTATCTTCTGGGGTGTATATGGTTGCTATTAATCAATCTGGTACTTCTAGTACAGCTAAATTATTGGTGAAATAATAATAAATAAGGGGTTCTTATATGGGATAAATATCTATTAGAACCCCCTCTTAAAAATGAAATATTATGTTTAGAAAATTGTTTTTAATGATTGTAGCTATATTAATGGCTACAACAGTTTATGCTTCTGGATCTATTACATTGTTAGATACGGAATTTAAGGTGGATACTGTATATCATGCTAATATAGGTCCTGGTACTTCACAAACTTCACTGTTATTGACTGGTCCTAGTTATAATCTAACAGTGTTTTATCTAACAGCTGATTTGACAACAGATAAGTTGTCTATCAAGACTGTTGCAGGTGATGATCAACTATCAGGTGGAGAGAAACCGTCATCTATGGCATCTAGATATAGCTATTCTGGTAATACTTATTTTGCAGGTGTTAATGGTGATTTCTACTCTACTTCAGGGACTTCATCTAATGGAACTTCAATAGTAGGTACACCTACTGCTGCGTTAATTAGTAGTGGTGAGATATTTAAAAGTTCAGCGGCTAATCAACAGTTTATAATTGATACGGATGGTAATCCTGTTGTGGGTAGAGCGTATTTTACTAGTGGGACAGCTAGTTGTGGCGAGGAGAATGTTATGTTTAAGTCTGTAAATGTTACTTCTACATCTAATGCATTGACTCTATATACTAATAGATATTATGGTAACAGTAATCAAACATCTCGTGAGGGTAACTGTGCTGAGGTTACTGCTAAGTTGGTTGAGGGAGAAACCTTTGCTGCTGGTGGTACTTTTAAAATGGAGGTGACTAGTGTATCTAACTCAACAGGTGATAGCGAGATTCCTGAAGATGGTTTTGTAATTCAT
>JAWXTT010000140.1:0-5887 GCA_044433325.1 Bacteroidales bacterium | reverse complement strand
ACCCACGTGCCGTTTTTCTTGGAGCAATGGCAACGGTCCTAATATTTGTACTAGGTACATATGCCGTAGCAATTATTATTCCTGCTAAAGAGATAAACTTAGTACAGAGTTTATTAGTAGGATTTGATAATTATCTTAGCTATTTCCATATGAGCTGGGTATCACCTATTATAGCAATAGCATTAGCTTTTGGGGTATTAGCAGGTGTATTAACATGGGTAGCAGGTCCATCTAAAGGTATCTTCTCAGTAGGACGTGCAGGTTACTTACCACACTTTTTCCAAAAGACTAACAAGATAGGTGTACAACGTAATATTCTTTATATTCAAGGAGGCGTAGTTACTCTTCTAAGTATGTTATTCGTAATTATGCCATCAGTACAGAGTTTCTATCAGATACTTTCACAGTTAACCGTACTATTATATTTAATTATGTACATACTAATGTTTGCGGCAGCCATTAAATTACGTTACAGTATGAAAGATGCCACACGTGAATATCGTATTGGAGGTACAGGCAATTGCAAGATTTGGCTAATTGCTGGTGTAGGTATATTGGGCTCATTATTAGCCTTTATACTTAGTTTTATCCCACCAACACAAATTTCCACAGGTAATAATACCGTATGGTATAGCGTATTGATTATAGGAGTATTAGTTATTGTTTCTATCCCATTCTTTATATATGCTAAACGTCGTGATAGTTGGCGCGCGGCAGATTCAACATTTGAACCATTCAACTGGGAGGAGAATGGGAAATAAATGATATTACAAGGGAGGCACCCTACTGCAATGTAGAATGCCTCCCAATTATATTATAGAAATCAACTAATGTTGAATTCACCTATTCAATGTTATTTCTTAATAACTCTAACAGGAGCGTTATCATTAACTTTAATGAAATAAGTACCAGCAGCTAAATCACTAATATCAATACTACTAGTAGTGAATTTACCAACTAAGGCACCAGTTACACTATATACATCAACTGAAACTACCTCTTCACCAGCAGCGATATTTACAACGCCTGTTGTTGGGTTAGGATAGATAGCAATCTTAACAACCTCAACTGATTCAACAGCTGAAATAGTTGTAGTAGCCTTATCTGATTCCTCGCCATTAGGATAAGTAGCAGAAACAGCATAAATAGTATCATCATTTTCAGACTTATCAAACACATAAGATAGTTCATCACCCTCTTCATATACTAATTCACTAACAACTAACTCTTCACCAATATATAGATTATAAGTTACAGCTAAATCAGTAGCAGGAGCAGTCCAAGTAAGAGTCACTGTTTCATCTCCATTGTCAACGATAGCAGCTTCAGTAGGAGCAACAATCTCCATAACTTGACCTGCGATAGTAGTTTTAGCAGTTGTCATTACTACATTTTCATCAGATGGGATAGCATAAATACCTACGTTAGTACCTGCAGCATACATATTACCTGCATAGTCAAAGTCTATTTGATATACACTAGCACCTAAGTCATGAGAATATGAATATTTGTAAGTTAATGTAGGAACGCCTTCACTCCAAGTTATGTCAAAGAATATAAATTCACTTGAATTATTAACAACGAATGTTTTTCCATCAGGAGAGATACTGAAACCAGAACCATAAGTACCAGTTAATTCAGTAGCAATAGATGTACCTGAGTTATAAAGTTCAGTACCATCAGCATCCACATAAATAAATGAAGGGATATCTGAAGTATTGTTAGGAGCATAACGAGTTTGAGAAACCCATACACCACCATCTTCATTAGCTATAATATGACAGTTAGTATTTAACATCTTAGAAGCAACTGCATAAGCCTTAACAGGAGCAAAATCAATATCAGTAGCAGTACCCATTTCATATACAAGTACATTGTTACCTTTACCTAAATCACTAGCAGTGTAATCCTCGTCAAATGTATAAAGCAACATATTTTCACCTTCACCAACTATGGAAACAGATGTAGAAGAACCTGCAATTTGTACTCCATCAGCAGTTGTGTATAGACCTGAACTAGCCTTGTTAGGGTTAACCTCGAAGATATTCTTAGTAGTCATCTCTTCTGGATCAAATTGATATACACCAGCATTAGCATCATTCCACTCAGCTGCATAAACATTACCATCAGCAGCAACATCCATACGGAATAGAGCATTAAATGGATAATCACTATCAACTACTTCTTCATTAATTCTGTTCCAATATATGTCATAAGCATAGAAACCATCATAGTAACTAGTAACATAGAATTGACCAAACTTATCAGACTCAGGATTATTATCAACAGCGATACCACCTAATCTAGTATATTGGTATTGAGCATCGTCAGAATTTAATTTAGTAACGCGAGTAACCTTGTCATTAGTAACCTCAACAGACCAAGTTAATTCATCAGCATAAGGTAAATCTGATTTATTAACAGCCACTGAGTTGTCACCCATAAACACATCACCAGTTGCGATAGTAGTAGAAACACCATCAGCATCCGAAACAATTAATTTATAAGCAGTAGCACTATCACTAGCCTTGAATGTGAATGTATATACATCATCTGAACTAGTTACAGCTAAATTATAAGCAGCTACACCTAAAGAAGTAGGTTGTTCAATACCACTAGTTGAGTATTTGCTTACTTTGCTATCTTTTTGTAGATAAATATCAATATCAGCATTATCAACAACAGCAGCAGCCATTGAGTAAACAGCAACTTCATCAGCAACATCTATACCTTCGATAGCAATTTCAGTAGCAACATCTAGTCCATTAGTAATATTAAATAACTTAACATCAATAACATTACCATCAGCATCAACCTCTGGAGCAACCATTAAAGCACTACCACCATATTTGAAATAAGTAGCACCATTTCCACCAACCGATAGAAGTTCAGCACTTAATTCACCAACGTAAGTCATTGGAGATGCGTCAGATGGATTAATAGTATATTCAACAGGAGCAGTACCACTACCATCAATAATTATATTATTATCAGCACGTGGAGAAACTACGAAACTATAATCTTCACCCCAAGCACCAGTTGTATATGGAGTATCTTGATTACGATATTCAGTAGATTTAACACCATCAACTACATCTGTAAATAACATACGCATAGTAGTACCACTAATAGTTTTAGCAGAAGTTATTACAGTACAATTTTGAGAATCACCAGTTACAGCCATAGATACACCTACATTAGCATTGTAGTAGTTACCACTCTTTTGAGATGTGAACCATTCAATTGGGTCAGCATCTAAATCATCCCACTTATAGATACGGAAAGTACCCTCTGGATAGAATTGACACTCTTCCATATTACAACCGATTAGTACATCATCAGCAGTGAAAGCGATATCACTTAAAGCATAATATTCACCTTGAGTACCCTCTGTACTTAATGTTTTAGTAGTAGCACCTGTTTCAGGATCAATTACATATAAATATGGAGCTGCTTCATCATCAACAGCTAATACATATAATTCACCATTACGTAGGATTGAACGACGGATAGTTTTACCATCTAAATCAGAAGCAACTGCACTAGCGATAACCTCAGTCATATTATATTTATCACCAGCAACGATATCACCATCTTGTTCAGGATTTGGATAATTTTCATAAACAAACTCAGGAGCTTCAGGCTCAACATAAGTTTCAGACACTAAATAAGCAATAGGGAATGTTGTTTCATTAGCATAAACTGAGAAAGTTTCTTTATATTCATCCTCAGTAGCATTATAACCTTCGCAGCTATAATCTAATGAATAATCATCAGCAGGTTCTAAATTAGAGAATACAAATACTCCATTATAGTTTTGGTCACAAGTATAAGTATCAATTAATTCACCACCTTTATACAAATTTACTGTTGCACCATTAATAGGCAAATATTGGTCTATTGAGCCTACTGCATACGTAAAGTAGCTATCTGACATTTTTTCATATTTGTCCTTAATAGTACCCATGATATAGCCCTTAGTATCAGCAGTATCTTCATAGTATGCAATTACACCACGAGCATAACGAACACCCTCTTGAGCGCAATAATCTTGATTCAAGCCACGGTGGCGAGCAGGTTGGTAAGTATGGAAATAACCCTCTGAAATATAACCAGGAGTACCATGTTTAAGAACGCCATAGTATCCAGTGTAAACAGTACCATCTGAGCTTACACGGTCACTTGAGCTCCCGAAAAAGCTAATATCACCACGAATATTTGTAGTACCAGCAGTCTGATAGTGTGATTTAACATCAATACCATTAACATTTAAGTAGTCCCACATTTCATAAGCCATATCGTAACTACCCTCAGCATAATCATCTCCTCCATCATTTCCGCGATATAGTAATAGTGGATAATTAGCTGTTGAACCATCTGTTGTCGCATTTGAGTGGATTGAGATAAAGTAGTCCATGTTATTAGCATCTACCTCTTCACATATCTCTGAAAGATTTCTATTATATAGATATTGATCTTCAGCACCTGAAACATAAGGATATGGACCATTCTTTACACGTGAATGCATAATATTATCACTATTCATACCTAAATCTATTAGCTTTTGAGCCATAGCTAGTGATTTCCAAAGGTTAGTGTTTGACTCATAGAAACCACAAGTATCTGGGCGACCTGTTTCATCTAACATTGGATAAGGAATAGTAGCCATAGGACGGTCATTAGGACCCCAACTACCATGTCCAGGATTTATATATATACGAACATCATCTAATATTGATGCTTGAACAGCAAATGCCATTAGCATTGTTACTGCAAATAAGAATATTTTCTTCATGGCTTATAATTATTTAATGTTAATAATATATACTTCACCACCTACGGTAGTAAATACAATTTTGCTACCATCTTCTGATACTGATGGGTACATAGCAATTACTGAATCATCAGTAAGTGTTTGCGCTACTGAAGCATCAGCCGCAACTGCCATAATAGAAGATTTTTCTGTATCATCTTCACCATCTATATCATACATACCTACTACGATATCATCGCTGTACCATTTAGGAGCGCGAAGAACACCTAATCTAGTAACTTCGCTCTTATCCAAGTTACAGATATAAGCACCTGAACCAACCACATAATATAAAGCCTTAGTTCCATCTGGTGAAATTGAAGGCCAGATATAACGAGTATATTCTGTTCCATTAGGTGAGAATGTAGCAGTTTTACCATTCTTAGTAATCATTAATTGACCATTGTCAATAGATAGAACTGGTTTATCTGTTGAAACAGTTGCTCCAGAGAAACTCTTAGTTTTAAGAGCACCTTTATCAATTGCATAAACAGAGTTTCCATCAACAACTACAGCTTGAAGATTACGTGTAGCATTAACCAAAGTTGATTCTGCACCTGAAACCATATTCTTTGATTTCAATGTAGTTTCCTTCAATTTTTTGCTATTGATAGCTGTTTCACGATAAACGATAGTTTGACCATCGTCCAAAATTTTCACATCATAGCCTGCACCAGCAGCCTCAGTGATAGTTTCTACTTGACCTGTAGCCAGATCATACTTTTTCAACCCCTTTTTATTCGGAGTTGTCATCAATAGGAAATCGCCATTAGGACTAATGACAGAATTTCCTACACCTGCTTCAACTGGAACATCCATCTTCTCAATAGATGCAACTTCCAATAGTTGAGCATAGCCCACAGAACAGAAGCCAAGAGCTAATGCTAAGAGTACTTTTCTCATACTTTTTAAGATTAAATTGTGTTTATATAATTATTTTCTCTAAAATAATCGTGTTTACTTAAAGTCTATATATACAGAGACAAATATATTAATTTTTATACAAAAATGCATAACTTTTTCTAAAAAAAATATCAATATAATACAAAAAAAAAATGGTTCTAAATGCACTTC
>JAWXTT010000139.1:0-5934 GCA_044433325.1 Bacteroidales bacterium | reverse complement strand
ATTCCCAATTAAGAGGGGATCAGGTAATAAATATATAGATATTAAGGCGTTATATAACAGTGAGGGTACTGGTATTACTCAGATTCTTAAAGCTGAAAATATGAAACGTTACGCTGAGGCTTATAAAAAACTAGAGAAGTACAAGAGTAAAAAGAGATAGATGACAACTGAAAGGTTCAAAATATCAGCTGGTAAGTTAATCGGTATTCTAGTTCCGCTATTTTTGACTAAATGGCGGGATTTGATTTTTATACTTTTGATTGTAATGGTATGGTTGTCAACTGTGCGTATTGAGTTTGCGTTGGTTGCGCTTATGATTATCTTTTTGGTTATCCCTATGGGACTGCTATATCTATTTTCATATTATGCACTGCTGCCTGAAGTATGTACTGCCGTGCTGTTGAAAACTGCTACCTTTAGTGACGAGGGAGTATTTTATACCTATTTCCGTAAACCTAAAAAAGAGGAGAATACTGACGAAGTGGAGGTTATAGATACAACCGATGAAGTGGAGGAATGGGAGGTTTCACACACTGCGCTATTCAAATGGGAGCAATTCAGTAGATATGAGCGTCGAAAAGATATGATACTATTAGTTTTTAATGATAGTAGATATAAGTTTCTGGCTATTCCATATTCAGCATTTACAGACTTACCACAATTTAATTCAATTTTAGAGTTGATTAAATCTAAAATCAGGAAATAGTATTATTATATGGGAGAGGGATTTGATATTAAGGTGGATTCTCCTGTATTTATTCGATTGATAAATTAAACATTAATTAGTCTGTGTGCGTTAAATTTGTGGATATTATAATTATTCACTACTTTTGTAGCGGAATATTACTTCCAACGTACTATATGGGGTTGACTGGTTTTGACAGCGTGTAGAGGTGGTAGGTAAGCATGCAGAGCTATGATGGCTAGCTCTTTAATCTCCGACATCAAAATTTTTAAATGGCGAAAATAACTACGCTCTTGCTGCTTAATCGAAGTATAGTAGATTAGCTTAATTCCCTCCACAGTGGTGGGAACAAGACACCATCCGATTGCTATGTTCTGAGGCGTTTCGATAAGATGGTGCTGGAAAATCAGAAATAGGGGAGTGACCGCCTTGTTCGCCCTCCGAAAATTTAAAGGATAAGCTCTGAGTTGGTGGTCTAGATCCTGCTCATAGCCGACAATTAAGTCAAGACTAAGCATGTAGAAAGCTTATTAGTTCCGCGTTTGGACGAGGGTTCGACTCCCTCCAGCTCCACAAATCTCTGATAATCAGGGTATTAATATTTAAAGCATCCTAATGTACTACACAACGAGTATATTAGGATGCTTTCTATTTAAGAGATGAATGAAAATTATACAATTACTGAGTTATCAGGTTTGCTAAATTTTGTTCTGTCATTTTTCCAGTGAACGAGATTATTATAAGTTGTCCATTATTATTAAATTTGAATTTTAATAATATATTTTCTATGATATCTTCATTCTTAATGATATATATTTCTATATCATTAATCTCGTCATCTATCTTCATAAATAATTGATATTTTTCATCAGTAACTGTTTGACTAAAATCAGTTTCTATATCCTTAACTATTTGTGAATTCTCTGAAATTAGAATGTTTATATTCTCTAAGTTCCTTAGCATATCTTTATCTATATTTACATCATTGGAGTCTAATCCAAGCATCTGATCCATTGGATCACAGTCTTGTATAAGAGATAGCATTGTTTTTGAAATATAAACATTAGTAACTCCTTTTGTCTTTGAATATTTATTAAATATATTTTCTTGAGAGAATATAGCCGTTGTTGTAAATAGGCTTATACAAATAATTAATACTAACTTTTTCATAATATATGTTTATTAATAGTTTCTTTTGTTTTTTTGATTGGTTCATTTATTTTATTGGTTGCTGTATAACCCTTACTAAGGGCATATGATAGATATTGTAACGCATTATGAGTTTCAATATATGCTTCCTCTACTGATAGAGTAGTGTCAGGGATGTTTTCCTTATCTGTATTTAAAAATGTAGGAATAATTATTAGAGCTATTATTGCTGCTGTGGAGAGTGTGATTCTAATAAATTTCTTTATTTTAGTTTTTCGTTCCCCTGCAAGTCTATAAATATTGGAAGATATACGCTCTTGAAGTCCTGCGGGGAGTTCTATCTCATCAAAATATTTATCAATTTTGTTTTTTATTATATCCTCGTTCATTTTCTATTTTGATAATTATTAAATTGTTCTTTAATCCTTTTCTTTGCTCTAGTAAGTAATACTCTGATATTACCAATATTTATTTTAGTAAAATCTTCAATCTCCTCAATAGAAAATTCTTTAAAATAATGTAAGTTGAAAACAAGTTTTTGCTTGTCTGGAAGTTCAGAAACAAAACTTTTTATAATATATATATCGCTGTTTACGTCATCCATTTCGTATGTTAAGTTTTGATCTGTTTTAGTTTCATCCAAATCATACTTATACCTTGAGGATTTTAATCTATCTATACAGATGTTTCTTGTTAATGTTATTCCGTATGCTTCGACGTTTTTAATATTTTCAAGTTTGTTTTTTAATCTCCATAATTTCTCAAATACCTCTTGGACTACATCTTCAGCATCTTGACTATTTTCAAGCATTCTATATGCATGTCTGTAAAAGTTTACACTATAAGGAAGACATACATTTTTAAATGTGGTTTCATCCATTATTTATTCATCGATTTTTTTTTAAAAGTTTCAGTGATTCATTGTAGTCTGAGTTACATTTTATTCTAATAAAACTCAAATGATCATAATTTTGATAATCATATTGCATTGATAATATTAGTAAATCTGTAATTTTATCATTCTCTTTACGAATTAAAATTTTAGTGAAACTTCCAGTTCTGTCATCTACTTCAAGTCCTATTTCTAAATCATTCATATTATCAATTGCGGCGATTAAATTATCTTTCACTGTTGTTGGAGTTTTATGTAAAGTTAAAACAGTAACTAAATCTTTTTGTGAATAGTACTCTTTATCTCCAAATGTTGAAGCTAAATTTAATAGGAGTTGTGCGTTTTTTTTCTTCTGGTTATCGACCAGATTTTGTAAATCATCTTTAGTAAAGTTTTCTGTTTCTACTAACTCCGCTTTTGAATAGTGTTCTATCAATCCATTTAAGTCATTTACTTTATTCTCTTGAGAATATAAAGTGAATGAGAATAGAAAAAGTGATAAAACTGTTGTTGTGATAATTCTTTTCATAAATTTTGTTTTAGTTGTTAAACTTGATTTTTATTATGAAGACGAATAACTAGCAAAAAAATTACAACTAAACCTATATAAAATTTTATAAGATAGATTTAGTTGTAACGTTAGGTTGTATTTTATTATGTATTGGTTAGGGAATATCTATTATTTTGCGACCGAATGGGGTTAGTGATACTTTGGCTAGTTTGAAGTGCTGTTTGCCGAATGGTATTCCTATTATTGTGATGCATAGTATTACTCCTAGAAATACGTGGGTTAATGCTATCCATATATCACCTATTACTATCCATAATATATTCATGAATAGTGTTAAGCATCCCTCAGATGATTCTGTTTGTACTGTATCTTTCCCAAATGGTGAGATTGCTATTGCTGATAGTTTGAACACTTGTATTCCAAATGGAATACCAATGATTGTACAACATAAAAGAAGTCCTGCTAGTAAATATTCAATGGCGATAAATATTCCGCCAAATATTAACCAAATTAAATTTCCTGCTAAATTCATAATAATTGTGTCTAAAATTAAAAAACTGCATGAAGATATGAATATTTTTTTAGAAAACTCTATATTTGTGTAAAATATATGATTATGGAGGAGAATGATTTAAAGAAGTATGAGGGTGAGTACTCAGAAAGTAAACTTACAGATAAGCTAGCTAACTATGCTAAGGTGGCTGGGTTAAAGCTGGTTTATTTAGTACTAATTGGTAAGGCGTTAATTGTTTCCCCTAAAGTGCCTATTACGCAAAAAGGGTTAATTATAGGTGCATTAGGGTATTTTATTCTCCCTGTTGATTTGATTCCTGACTTTATGCCTGCTGTGGGTTATGGTGATGATTTGATGGCTTTGATGACTGCCATTGTTGCTGTATCTGCCTATATTGATGATGAGATGAGGGATGCTGCAAAGGTTAAGTTGCATAAATGGTTTGGTGATTTTGATGATACACAGTTGGATAAACTTTTTTAGGGGACTTCTAAAAATTGGGGTTATTCGATTTTATATTTTGAGGCTTTAGGTTTGTATTTTACAAAATGTGAGCGTAGTGGTGCCTATGGTGCGTTTTGTAAAATGCGAAAATGAAGACTCAAAATAGAAAAGCGTTAAAATCCAATTATAAGAACTCTCCTTTAGAATAAACTGCTTAAATATTGTGCAAAAGATAATTTTTTAACAAAAAATTGTTTATGTAGGTTTTGTTATTTATATTTGTTGGAATTTTAATCTTATTTTTTTGCTATGAGAAATTTGTTTGTATGGGGGATACTGTATCTATTTGTGTGCTGTTTTAATGCGTGTAATTGTGATAAAGGGAGGGTTAATTCTCCCGATGGAAGTATCTCGCTGATCTTTAGTGTGGCAGAGGATGGCTCTATTCTCTATAATGTGAGTAAAGGTGATAGTGTAGTCTTGAATGATTCTAGGCTTGGGTTTAAACTAAAGGGGTCCGACTTCTATAATGATTTCCTGGTGGTGGATATGAAGTTCTCTTCGTTTGATGAAGAGTGGAATCCTATTTGGGGTGAAGAATCAGTGATACGTAATAATTATAATGAGATGTTGGTGTCGCTACTGGAACGTAGCGGTGAGATGCGTAGGTTAGATATTCGTTTCCGCGTGTTTGATGATGGATATGGTTTCCGTTATGAGTTTCCTGAGCAGGAAACACTTGGGGATTTCGTCATTATGGAGGAGTTGACTGAGTTTGCTTTTGCTGATAATCATCAAGGATGGTCTATTCCTATGGAGGGTTGCCGTTTTTATGAGGGATTATTCACTAAGAAAGCTGCTAGTGAGATGAATTGGGTAACAACACCTGTTACCTTTGAGGGTGAGAATGGTTTGTTTATGACTGTTCACGAGGCTAACTTGACTGATTACGCTGCTATGAATCTTAAATCGGTTGGCGATAGTGGTGTTATGAGGGCTGAACTTACGCCATGGTCGTCAGGTGAGTGTGTGCGTGTTACTAATACTAGGGTTACTCCGTGGCGTACAATGATTATTGCTGAGTGTGCTGGTGATTTAATTCTATCTAGGTTGATGCTTAACCTTAATGAGCCGTGTAAGATTGAGGATACCTCTTGGATTAAACCTATGAGATATATTGGTGTATGGTGGTCATACCATATGCATAAAAATACGTGGTATGATGGCCCTAAGCATGGAGCTACTACTGAGAATGTATTGCGTTATATGGAGTTTGCCGCAAAGAATAACTTTGATGGTGTATTGGTCGAGGGTTGGAACCAAGGGTGGTATGACTATAATTTCAGCTTTACTAAACCTTATGACGATTTTGATATTCAAAAGATTACTGATTATGGTCGTGAAGTGGGTGTTGAGCTAATTGGTCATCATGAAACAGGTGCAGATGTGGCTAACTATGTGGCTCAAATGGAGGATGGATTTAAGTTCTATAATAAATATGGTGTAGGTAGCGTCAAGACGGGTTATGTGGATGATCTATTAGATAAAAAGGAGCGTCACAGTAGCCAATATGGGGTTAATCATTATCGTGATGTGATAGAATTAGCTGCTAAGTACCATATTACTATTGATAATCATGAGCCTGTTATCCCTACTGGTTTGCAACGTACCTATCCTAACCTAATGACTCAAGAGGGTGTACGTGGGCAGGAGTGGGATGCCTGGTCTTCTGATGGTGG